>DANL01000009.1:0-8725 GCA_002499865.1 Euryarchaeota archaeon UBA121
TAATTTCCCCTTTCCATCAATAAACTCTCCCCTTTCCATAGTTCCCCGAAGCTTCTGAAGCTCCTCTCCAGCCATCGGAAGAGTTCCATTGCATATCTTGAATCCATTGTACTCTGGAGGATTATGACTGGCAGTGATCATTACGGACACATCGACATCCAAGTCCTTCGATGCACGGTATAGTACGCCGGTAGTGGTTATTCCTAGGTCCATCACATCACATCCTGAATCAATTACTCCTTCGATGAAAGAGTCATGCAAGGCAGGACCAGACTCTCTGATGTCCCTGGCTACAGCAATGCACTTCGCATTCAAGTGGGCAACTATCGATTTACCCAGTCTGCTGGCGAATTGAGGAGTAAGCTCCTCTCCAGCTATGCCTCGGATGTCGTACGCCTTGAACACACTCACACGCTCTGCTGGATGATTATGCACGTAAGCATTACCAATCTCAGTTGGCTTGAAACTTCAGTCGTGGCTCCTCTCTAACGGGCAGGTGTATCAAAGATGAGAAAACTCCTACGGCAATTCCTATCCACCAAACAGTTGTGTAGCTTCCATACATGTCGTAAAGAACTCCTCCAAGGTAGACTCCGACGAAGCTTCCTAGTTGATGGGAGAAGAATACTATCCCGTATAGTGTAGCCATATATCTGACTCCATAGATATGAGCTACCAGACCACTTGTCAGAGGAACTGTTGCCAACCACAAGAAACCCATAGAGAATGAGAAGATTAGTACCGAGTTGGCAGTAATTGGAGTCAATATGAACCATGCAGCGGCAATCGATCTACCAGCATATATTCCAGATAAAAGCCATTTTTTCCCAAATCTCTTTCCCGCCCATCCCGCTAATAACGTTCCAATGATGTTAGCCGCGCCAATAACTGAAATCGCAAAACCTCCCAGGGCCGCTGTTGTTTCTATACCAAGGTCGCCACACCATCCCAATGGATCTATAGGGGCACTCATTTCTGTGATTAGTGCCGGGAAATGAGCTGTAATGAAGGCCAGTTGGTATCCACAAGAGAAGAACCCGACGAAGATCATCATGTAAGAAGGGTCTCTCATTGCCAGTCTAAGAATCTCTCCAAGACTCTCCTCGATTTCTTCCTTGGAAGCCTTCTCAGGGGCCCTCATGAATGGAAGTAGTAGAAGGACCAAGAGAATAGATACGGCGAATATCAGAAACACTGACTGCCATTCCATGGACTCCAGTAGGAACACTGCGACCACAGGTCCCACTATCTGACCAGCGGACCCAGAAGCCGTAGCAATCGCCAAGCTCATTGCTCTGTGCTCGGGTGCACTAGCTCGGCCAACAACAGCGAGTATAACTCCGAATCCAGTCCCTGCCACTCCGAAACCAACCAAGATCTCATAGAACTGAATAGCGAATGCAGTACTTGCACCTGCTGTGAGAACGAGTCCTAGAGAATAGAGAATCGCCCCCAGTACTATCGCCTTTCGATCACCTAGCTTTTCTGAGAAGGCACCGAAGAATGGTGAGCCAAAGCCCCATGCTAAGTTCTGTATGGCGATCGCAAGACTGAACTCCGATCTCGGCCATCCGAACTCATCTTCGATAGGGATCTGAAATACTCCGAAGGATGCTCTGATCGCGAATCCTACGAGGACTATTACGCAACCGACTAGTAGTACTGGGGTGAAAAGGGAAGGTCCCTTGGTTTGGACATCTTCAGTCACTAGATCCACTTCCGCGGAAAGCCTCGCAGACTATCTCGACCAGTGCTCCAAGAGGAAGGTCACTAACTGCATAAGCTGCTCTGGAAGGAGCGATAGAGTCACCGAGCCACTCTCCATAAACCTCGTTTATCTTGGAGTAAAAAGCAATATCAGACATCAGAACCGTCACCTTTACTAGATCCCTCTTGGAACTATTTGCCGCCTCCAGCAAATCGTCTATTTTAGCCAATGTTCCTCTGGTTTGAGACTCTATGTCACTTTCAGTAATGTCTATCTGGCCAGATAGCCAGATGTGATCTCTGACACTAATTCCCGGACTATAAGGTGCGTAGCTCTTCCCGCCGGTATCAACTCTCAGCTTCCTATCCATGGTGAGGGGATTAGTAAGTGGCTGATAGAATTATTCTCTAAGCTTGTCAATAATTAAGATATGATCTCCAGCAATCTCATCCTCAGTAATCGAGTCTAGAGGGGCCCAGTAGGCCTCCGATGCATCATCACCTGCCGTGGGTACTGACTCCGGGTCCACATCCACCAAGTAGAATAGAGCTATGACATGCTTTCTGGGATCCCTGGTTGGCTCTCCATGGACTGCCAGGGAAATTGGATTAGTGCCCTCAACCCCCGTCTCCTCCTTGAGCTCTCTAATAACAGCGTCTTCTGGATCTTCACCATAGTCCACAAACCCTCCTGGGAATGCTAGCATACCTTTGCAAGGCTCATGCCCCCTCCTGATTAGAAGGACTTCCTTGGATCCACTAGCACCCCTAGTGACTACAGCATCTACAACCACAGAAGGACTACGATAACTGTCCCGCCCACAGTGGTGACAGGAATCACTCACCATATCTCCTCCTTCTATATTGGTACGACTCAATTGCCTCGTATAGGTCAGACTTTGAGAAAGACGGCCAGAAAACATCTGTGAAGTGAAGCTCTGAATAGGCAATCTGCCAAAGTAAGAAGTTGGAAATTCTCTCTTCCCCACTAGTCCTAATCACCAAGTCAGGATCTGGCAATTCTGCGGCATACATTCTCTTTGTTATCTCTGATGAATTTATAGAATTGATATCCAGAGTCCCGGAGGCGTGATCTGTAGCAACCGACTTCACCGCATCGACAATCTCCTCCCTCCCTCCATATGCAAGGCAGACTGTGAACGTGAAATCAGAGTACTGAGAGGTTACATTCTCTGCATTTTCAATAGACTCCCTCACCCTAGAAGGGAGCATATCCAACCTCCCAACGACCTGGACCTTCACGCCCCTATCATGAATTCTAGGATCCACGGAAATCTCATCAAGACCGGAAACATATAGGTCATACAGAATTTCCAACTCTTCACTGTCTCTTTCTGAGATATTCTCTGTTGAGAGGGCGTAAACCGTGAAGTAAGGAACTCCGAGATCAAGAACCCAATCCATCACTTCCTTCAGCTTCTCCTTCCCCTCAGCATGGCCCACTGCCGTTTTCGAGCTCTTGTTCCAGGCGAACCTCCGGTTCCCATCCATAATAATCGAAACATGTTTAGGAATCTCCCCTGAAATCAGTCGTTCTCTAAGTCTATTGGCCCTAACCCTATCAGATCTAGAGATTAGACTCCATGCTAACTTGGAATTGGCAACACTCTTCGCTGGAATAGATATCAATCTAAATTTGAGTAGCCACTTTGCCAGCGCGTCCAAGCTCTTCCCGAGCCGTCTCCGCTGGTTGACCATGCATTAACCAAAAGCTCCTAGTGATAAAGTAAGTAGCTAACTCATGTATTACTCGAATACGATGTCAACAGAGTTTCCAACCCTGTCCAGTACGCCAGAATCTGGATTGACCACGATAACCTGAGCCGCCTTTTCCCAAATAGCGACGTCATGATGACTGTTTCCAGCGTATCCAAATCCTCCTTCACCATATCTGGCTACCAGTGCCTCTGCCTTCTTCTTATCTCTGAGATTGTAATCATTATCAGAGGCCATTACATCTGAAAACATTCCCACATGAGCGGCTACTTGCTCAGCCACAATTCTATCTGAAGCAGTAGCCAATATAATCACCCTCCCTCTGGAATGCTCACCGGTCAGCCACTCCAAGAAACCCTCATGATAATCCAACTCTGAGGGATTGAAAACCAGAATCCTCCCTAAGTCTCTCTTCCATCCTGCTCTTTTCCCAGTCATCTCCTTGAATATGACGGATGGGATTAGCCATGGTTTCCTTAATAGAACTCTCCTTATGCTTATTCTAGACATGTCTGATAGTATTAGAGTACCATCCATATCGACGGCTAGAGGCAAGTCAGAGACCTCGGCACCCATGCCCGGCGCTCGGCACATCCCGAATCAAGCCTTCGCTACCGATTCTATGAATACAGAAACCCTCTCCTCATAGCGATAAGGATGTCTGGCGAGCTACCAGTATGGAGGCCTCAGGCCCTGAGGCAGGTAAGGTCCAACTTCGAAGCACCTCCCGGATTTCATCCCATCAAAGTAGTAGGAATGCAAGGTCTCACTGGAATAAAGGCAGAACTGATCGAGCCAATTTCTATGAAATCACCTGAGGATTGGAGAGATATTGTCAACGAACTCCACTCATGGGGAGAGGTCCCTCTACCTGAATCAGTGACAAGACTGACAACAGAGAATTCTGAAAGAGGCATAGTTGCAGTAATTGAGGCTGAGCAAGATTGGATTGCAGAGTTTCTACCATGGGGTTCCGACGGCTTGCTGAAGGTAAGATCGACAAACGCCCCAGGTGGTTCCGACGTTCCACTGGGAGGCTATTCTTGGAACGGTAGAGATGTCATAATCCTGAGAAGATCGACTTCCAAAGATGAAAACTCTGAGAACACACTAGTCAGAGCTCTCCAAGAAGATGATCTAGAGTCCTGCCAGGGGATACTTGGAGACATGGGAAAGTGCTTAGGTACATTTCACTCCTCGATGAGGAAGTTAAGGGAGTTGCCACCCGACCAGAAGAGATGGAACTCCAGGAACGAGAAAATTGAGGGGTTACTTCGAGCGCAGTTTATCTGGAGAGCACCCTACACTAAAGAGCAACCATGCACGGTTTCCCTGCTTGATGTAAGGATTTCAGATTTTTCTGGAGATTCACTTAGGATAGGGCCTCCCAGATTATCAGACGCACTAATCCCACATGAGTCCGAGAAGCCCGCCATGAGAGATTTGGCATCTCTAGTGCACGATCTCTCCAGAATACATCACAGAGTATCAACCAACCTCCAGCTAAAGGAACTTAGGATTGCCTTGATCGGAGGATGGAGAGAAACCGCACCAGATGAGTGGGCTTCAGACAACGCCTTCTACTCTCACCGAGGAGGCATGGCAATTTGGGAGTATGAGCAGTGTCTGATGGATGTTCTTGAAGCATCCTCGAATCAATCCGGCGCTCCTCAGCCAGCCATAGATACTCTGCAATACGTAAAGATGTATCAGAAGAAAATGTTCAACAACAGGACATTCGCAGCACTATCCTTCATGGCATTCTTCTTTGGCGCTAGCACTCTGATCAATCAGTTTCCACCCTCTCTAACAGAGATGATACCCCCTCTAGCTTTCTTCGCGACAGGATACTTCTGCCTCAAAACGTATAGGGGCATGTCCCCCTCCCCAGAAAGCCCATTCTCTGAGATCTAAAGATGAAATGAACATGAAATTAGTTCCATAGGTTAACATCACTTTTTATATTAAATATGGCTCCCAGTAGCATGGGATTGAACAAGCCCTATTCAAATGCAACAAGAACGAAAGTAGCTCTAAGTGCATTGTTGGCTATGCTAGTGGTAGGAACACAGACCGTTAGCGCAGCAACTACGGCACTCGAGAGCAATGACTGGGTCGGGATAAGCTTCTGGATCGCAACAGCGATGATGCTAGCTTTCACTGCCTTCTTCCTCATCGAGAGGCAGAACGTACCTGACAAGTGGAAGACATCCATGACCGTGGCCGCACTGGTCACCGGTGTGGCATGGTACCACTACACCTACATGAGAGAGGTCTGGGCAATGGGAGACGGTTCTCCTCTAGTCTACAGGTACATCGACTGGCTAATCACAGTACCACTGCAGGTCATCGAGTTCTACCTGATCCTCGCCGCTATAGGTGTGGGAACTTTCGTCATGTTCAGGAACCTCATGGGAGCATCCCTAGTTATGCTCGTCGCAGGATTCTTCGGAGAGTCCGGAGCTTGGGATCTCTTCGGAGACTCGAACGCTGAGGTCTGGTGGGCCATTGGAATGCTAGGATGGGCATACATCCTATACGAGCTATGGAAGGGAGACGTTGAGTCAGCAGCAGCATCTGGTAGCGACAGCGTACAGTTCGCTTTCAACTCCATGAGGCTTATCGTTACCTTTGGATGGGCAATCTACCCGCTCGGCTACCTAATGGGTGCAGGGCTTATCGACGGCATGGGCTCAGACGACATGAACATCCTCTACAATATCGCGGACTTGGTCAACAAGGGTGCGTTCGGTATGATGATCTGGTACGCTGCAAAGAACGATGCATAATCGTAGTAAAATAAGCAGAAACCAAATGTAAAACGTAATCCGGGCGGTCGGTACACCGGCCGTCCGGAAACACACAAATCTAAATCTAAACTTCTTCTCTTACTTCTATGAGAGGATGGCCATTTTACGTTGAGAACTCAGTTGTCATAGACGCTCCTAAGCCAGTGGTCTGGAATGCGATTAGCTCACCAGGGAACCTAAACGACTCCCATCCATTCTGTCAAGAGAACACAGTTCAGAATTGGCCCGGAGAGAAATCAGTAGACACATTGGAGTATCTCAACGGATTTGTGCTAATCAGAGAGTTCCAGACTTGGGAAGAGGGCGAGGGGTATTCTCTAATGATTGGTAGAGATGGTGGGAGGCAGTCATTCGTTGAATGGTCAATCTCAGAGATTAGTGAAAAAAGATCCATCCTCAAAATAAGAGTCCATCCCCACCTTCTTTCCGATTGGAATAGAATTACCGCATCTCTTGTTTATTTATTCTACATCAGACCTAAATTGAGGAAGTACCTATTCTCTGTCACCAGGGGATTCAAATGGCAAATCAAGAATAAGAAGAAGATTCCGAGAAATCACTTCGGAAAGCATCCATGGTTCTCATAGATCTTCTCTGGTTATTTGACCATCTTCGAATTTGTAGAACAGTGGCTTTCCAGTTGGAATCTCAACTGAGACAATATCTTCCGGACTTATCGACTCAATATGCATGACAATTGACCTCAGGGAGTTACCGTGGGCTGAAATGAGCACATTCTTTCCTGCCTCCAGATCTGCCATTATTTTCCCCGTGAAGTAGGGGACTGTTCTCGCAGCGTTCATCTTCAAACTCTCGCCACCAGGAGGAGGGATATCGAAAGACCTCCTCCAGATATGTACCTGCTCTGCACCGTGTATCTCAGCCGTCTCTGCCTTGTTCAGTCCTTGTAGATCACCATAGTGCCTCTCGTTCAGTAGCTCATCCTTGATTACCGGGATGTTCCCAGAAAAAGAACTCCTACTAATGATAATTTCAGCCGTCCTCTGCGCTCTCTTGAGTCCACTGGTGTGGACAACATCGAATGGTATCTCTGAAAGAAGATCACCTGCTTCCTTTGCTTCCTCTACTCCTCTATCAGAAAGGTCGACATCCGTCCATCCAGTGAATCTATTCTCAGCATTCCATACTGACTGGCCATGCCTGATAAGAACGAGCCTCCCCATTCGATTACCTCAGACGGTGTGGCTTTCCCTGAATCTCGGCTCATGGAACTTCAATCCAAACTCGCTCGCTCTGGATTTTGCCATCAAGGCAACATCCTCCTTCATCTCCCTCTCAGACTTAGAGGAGGAATCACAGTAGAAGTTGGTCTGAACGATGATCTTAGAGGGCCCTACTGAGCTTATCCTCACCCATGAGTCATCCTTCTTCATCGACCTAGGATCAGACGTTACCTGCTCCAGGAGAGAACTGCAGAAGCTCTTTATCGACTCCTGGTCGCTACTAGCCTCAAACTCGTATGATGGCCTTATCCTCCTGAATCTCCTCTGGCTAAAATTCTCAACAGAGGAGTTAGTGATGTTAGAGTTGGGAACGGTAACTAGAGTATCAGCGCTGGTTCTGATGAGGGTTGTCCTCAGGGCTATGGTAACTACCTCCCCCTCTACCCCATCTACAATAATCCAGTCTCCCACATTGAATGGCTGGTCAATTAGGATGCTTATCGCTCCAAATATATTCGCCACCGTATCCTTAGCGGCCAGAGCTAGTGCGAGACCGGTAATTCCTAGTCCGGCGATCAGCCCACTCAGATTTACCCCTGCAAGTCCAGCCATCATGAAGACACCAGTGACGACGACCGCCACCCTTCCAACCGACTCCGCCACGCTGGCAAGCGATCTCCTAGCAGCTAGGTTCTCTCCCTCTACCACAATGAAAGCGTCCAAGTAGTCAACCAAACGATAGGCGGCCACAAGCATAAGCAGTACGAAGCCAGCGTACACGTAAGAATTCAGACGTTCAACAGAACCCTCATCCCATGTTGGCTCGGTGTTAGAAACCAGCCAATCTATTGCTAGCGTGAAGACCAAGAATCCAATCATCCAGCCCAGAGAAGCAGGAGCCAATAGCGACCTCCCGTCAATCCTTTCTGTCTTTGATATCAGATTCATCAGCCTAGGGAAAAGTATCCTCCTAGAGGCAAAACCAGCAATTGCGCTGATGGCGATCACTCCAGCCATCACTATCATTGTTCCACCAGAGAAACCCCCCAAAACCGTGTCTCCCGACATGAACTCATCCAGTTGTTCCATGATTTGGGCGACAGGCATCCACTCATAAACCCAGCCCGGTCCTTAGGACCGGTTAACGAGGGATTCAATACGTGGCCTCCTTTCGCATTGTCACACATGACGGCTCGAGAGGAAAGGAAAGGGGCTAGAAAAAGCCAGGGCACCACTGTAATGGCCATGCTCCTTCCACTGCTCCTCTCAGTCCTCGCTCCTGCATCA
>DANL01000009.1:9149-13498 GCA_002499865.1 Euryarchaeota archaeon UBA121
GTTCTTCAGTTCAGGGATTATCATGACTATTTTTCTATAAAGCAAAGAATGCAAACTCTTGCTGATCGGAACTCTGAGATAATTTCCTTCCACGAGGGAATGCCAGGAGGATTAAACGCGCGTGGGCAAGAAGCCGACATTTCATCTTACCAGGGATGGCATTACAATCACCCAAGCCCATGGGTGAAAATCACCGCCGATGTACACGATGGCGAATGCAATGTCTTCGTCGGCGACTGTGGCAACTACGAAGATAGGCCTGATGTATTGTTGGTAGGGAACCATCATGCGAGAGAATGGATGTCCTACGAGGTACCAATGCTTCTTCTCGAGACAATTGTTCACTATTATGGAACTGCAGGAATAGATAACGACGGTGACGGCTTAATCGATGAGGATGGATGGGACGGAATAGACAATGATGGTGATTGCTTACTCCAGAATACTTCCGATCAGGATAGTAATGGGGATGGAAACCCCTGCGGTCCCGGTGATCTGGGTGTCGACGAAGATTTCTCTGAGCAATTCATCACGGACATGGTCAATACAAGAGAGATTTATCTCATTCCTCTACTGAATGTTGATGGAAACAGATACGATAGGGAGGTGTTCTGTGGACCTGAGGCATATGATGGCTGTATCTCAGGCTCTCCAGGGTGGAGAAAGAACCTCAGAGATAATACTGTCACAGGAGTAACACCATTGCCTGATACCGACGAAGAGGTAGATGAGGGCTGCGACGGTGTCGATCTAAATAGGAACTATCAGTTCGAATGGGGCTATTTAATCGGGGTAACGCCTGCTCCGGGCGTCTGCACCTTCGGAAGTCCAGATCTAGTCCAGACATATCCGGGACCCCCAGATACCGTCGACAATGATGGTGATGGTAGGATAAACGAAGACCATGTAGATGGAACTGATGACGATGCAGATGGAGTGGTGGATGAAGACTGGATTGGCGGAAATAGCGAGCCAGAGACCAAGTTCATTCAAGATATGACCGAGATGAACGATGATAATGGAGATGGGGCTTCCGACTTCAAGAGCTCACTTTCATGGCATTCATACTCTGAACTTGTCTTGTGGCCATGGGGTCATTGCGGTGATGGTTGCGTAACTCCAGATGATGAGTTTCTAACTTACCATGGTAATTTAATGGGCCAGATGACGGACTATGCTCCCATGCAGTCATCAGACCTCTATGCGACTCAGGGCGACTTTTGTGATTGGCAATATGGAGTGCATCAGTCTTACTGTTACACAATAGAGATAGGAAACAATTTCCATGAGCAACCAGATGATATCGCCCACATTGCCGTAAGGAATCTCGGTATTCCATTCTACATGATAGAAATGGCAGACGACCCACGATACCGGGCAATAGTTGGGATAGAGAACACCACTGTAAGCCAGTATCTCCAAGACCCATCTGATGTCAAGTTTGGGAATGGAGATATACCCATCTCCCTGTGTCTAGATGAATCATTTCCCTATTCAACAGACATCAACATGACTCACTTAATGTGGAGGCTGGTTCAACCCAATAGGCAGCAGAATGACTACGGGCCCACTGAGTGGATCGATGTTCCATGGAAAATGTCAGCTTTCCATGCACCCGCAGAGGGGCAAGAAAATCAATGTCTTTTACTCGACGGCTCCAACGGAACCCTGCTCTATTCTGGGATACCCCTTCCTGACACATCTGTTGGGAAGATACAGTACAAGGCAATGCTGGGGACTACCAATGGGGCATTCCCGTTTACCTATCCGACCCTAGAGGGGGGTAACTATTACGAGCTAGCTATCCCATATAGAGCCTCATTCGGATCTAGTGTACTCTCACTCATGATGTTCATGGTGATCGCTAGCTTCGTCTGGGGGGGACTCGGTCTAACTCTGAGAGCGATGTTCGACGACGAAAGGGGAGTGATAGGGCTACCCGAGGACATGGCATCCGAATTCGATGGTGATGGAGAATGAGCTCTCAATCAGAGTCCACCTCAGACGAGTTCAGCGGCAGACTCGGATTGATCTTCGCTACAATAGGGGCGGCAATCGGAACGGGGAACATCTGGAGATTCCCCCGCATGGTCGGTGCGAACGGCGGAGGTTCATTCCTGGTGCCATGGCTAATCTTCCTCTTCGTCTGGTCGGTCCCTCTTATCATCGCCGAGTTCGCCTTAGGAAAGAGGAGCAGAACCGGAACAGTGGGTACCTTCCGAATCTTCGGAGGCAAGAATATGGCGTGGATGGGCCTCTGGACCGCATGGATATCAACAGCAATAGGATTCTACTACGCAGTAGTCACAGGATGGTGCCTGAACTACTTCCAGACAGCAGTTAGAGGTGGCCTTGGAAGCGAAGTGGACACGACAGAGGTCTGGAACTCCTTCCTAGAGTCCCCAACGGACGTCATCTTCTTCCAAGCAATAGCGGTAGTAATCACAATGGCCGCTATTTGGAGGGGAGCCAAGGCTATAGAGAAGGTGAATGTGATTCTGATGGTCTCACTCTTCGTACTGCTTTTCTCTGCGCTCTTCCTAGCTTTCGTAATGGATCTGAACGACGGAACCCTTGATGGCTTCGTCTACATGTTCAGCATCCAGCCTGAGTACCTGATGCAACCAGAGACATGGATAAGCGGACTATCACAGTCAGCCTGGTCCTGCTCCGCGGGGATGGGAATGGCAATTACCTACTCGGTCTACATGAGGAAGGACGAGGACACCACTCTCAACGCAGCCACAATGTGCCTGGCGAACAACAGCATCAGCATAATTGCAGGACTAACAGTTATGATGGCAGTATTCGCAGTAGTGGACGACCCCCTAAGCGCTGTCGGAGCGGGGAGCTCCGCGATAACATTCCTAGTCCTTCCAGAGGTATTCGCCCAGGCACCAGGTGGCCCCGTTGTTCAGGTGGTTATGGTAACGGTCTTCTTCCTAGCCCTCTCATTCGCCGCTCTTACCTCGATGATTTCGACTGTCGAGCTATGTGTCAGGAACTTCGTAGACCACGGAGTCGACAGGTCACAGGCGGTCGGATTCACCAGTCTCGCGATTTTCCTCTTCGGACTACCAAGCGCCGCACTCTGGATCAAGATGGATACTGCAACTGGGGTAGCATTCCCGCAGTTCCTAGAGGTTCAAGACCACATCTGGGGATATGGGCTGATGTTCAGTGGGCTGTTCATCGCATACACGATATGGAAGTACGGCTGGAGTAGATACAAGCACTGGCAGACTGAGAACGACATCGATGGCTTCAGCTTCAGGGACTATCTAGACAATGGCGTCTCATCATTCCGTGACGACTTCATCAACACTGGTGACAATGATTGGTGGATAGGAAAGTGGTGGGACTACATTATGTATCTCGGGTTCCCCATAATGTTCTCTGTCTTGATGGGCTCTTACTTCATCGATCTGCTCGTCAACGTAGATGATCCATGGAACCCTTCCAATCCCAATGGGATATCTATCATACTCCTATTTTGGGGGGTTACGGCCTCCTTGTTCATCGGACTGAACAGGTACATACTGGTCAATCGGATGATTCCTACGAGCTCTGCCTCGGGACCATGGCCCCTGTACATACTCTCAGGAGACTTCGAGCTCGAGCCTCGTCCACTATACAGGAACGTTCCCGAGGGAGCTGATGCACCTATCGACACCCTGCCAGGCGGAGAGGACGAATTCATCGTCCAGGCAGGAGAGCAATTACCCTCGACCTTCACGGATGATTATGGAGAAACCAGGGCGCACACACTCGCAACCCTTGAAGCAGAGCTCGCATAGTCAGTCCCATGCTGGAACAAGTCGCGGCGGCAGTAGCGATCCTCATCATCACCCCTGGATGGGCTGTGGCGATCATCGCTGTGGCTTACTGGCTTTGGAGAAGGCTGAACCCCTCAGTAAAGGAATGATGCGCCTCCCAAGAGCCATAGGGCTTGAAGTGTTCAAGTTCGTGGCGATGTCATGGCACAGGGCGTGCGCGGAACCCGGGACTTCTACCCCGAGGACATGCGACTGAGGAACTGGCTGTTCAACAGGTTCCATGAGGCCTCCCTATCTCATGGCTTCGAGGAGTATGACGCTCCCATCATAGAGCACGAGGACCTCTACACCAGGAAGCAGGGCGAGGAGATAACCCAACAGCTGTACAACTTCGAGGACAAGGGAGGCAGGAGAGTATCACTGAGGCCAGAGATGACTCCATCTCTAGCGAGGATGGTAATGGCCAGATCAGGAGCACTGCCCCTGCCGATAAAGTGGTACTCAATTCCCCAGTGCTGGAGGTATGAGAGAACTCAGAGGGGCAGGGGAAGGGAGCACTACCAGTGGAACGTC
>DANL01000009.1:13586-14136 GCA_002499865.1 Euryarchaeota archaeon UBA121
CATAGAGCACGAGGACCTCTACACTAGGAAGCAGGGTGAGGAGATAACCCAACAGCTGTACAACTTCGAGGACAAGGGAGGCAGGAGAGTATCGCTGAGGCCAGAGATGACACCCTCTCTCGCAAGGATGGTGATGGCCAGATCCGGAGCACTGCCCCTGCCGATAAAGTGGTACTCAATTCCCCAGTGTTGGAGGTATGAGAGGACTCAGAGGGGCAGGGGTAGGGAGCACTACCAGTGGAACGTCGACATATGGGGGATGGATGGCATCGAGGCTGATGCAGAGCTCCTTTCGGTAATGGTAAGCCTGTTCAGGAGCGTGGGCCTTACCTCCGAAGACGTGGTCATAAAGATCAGTAGCCGGAAGGTCCTCGAGGAGGTACTGGGATCGTTGGGAATAGTGGGGGAGTCCTTCGCCAAGACATGCGTCATTGTTGACAAGATGGACAAGCTACCAGCCGAAGCCATCACCGCTCAGCTATCGGATCTGGGATTAGACGATGAATCCATTTCCACCATCCAGTCAGTCCTTGGCATAGCCAAACTCTCC
>DANL01000032.1:0-3006 GCA_002499865.1 Euryarchaeota archaeon UBA121
CCCTCTACTTGGGACTTGTGTACGAATAGATCGTCACCTTCTTCCTGTTCGATGAATCCATACCCTTTCGTGAAGTTAAACCACTTTACTGTTCCTAGTGCCATTGTGCCTTGGCGATTCGACATAGTACTTGAACAGGACTGAACAATGACCTCCTTTGAAGTCAATAATCCACTATTGTTAGTTAGCCGCCTCAGATATTGAAAGCTTCCTTGAGTTATCTAGAATCTCTTTACCCGTAGTTGAAAGTCGCCAGTTCGGCCTCTTCCTTTCTGATGAAGGCTCGATGACTTCCGCCTTCCTTAGTTCTGATAGATGATGGCTCAGTAGTTGCCTGGAAATCAGAATCTTCTTCCTAATCTCAGTTCCAGATAGTCCCAATGAACCGGAATCAGATAACACATCCAGTATAGCCAGTCTGGTGCCGACTATGGGACTCTTGATTCGCCCCACCTCCTCTCTCGATAGTGAAGAGATTGCATATCGTCTTAATTTGCCATCTCTCCATGAGATAACCTGATTCTTTGACTCCAATATCTGAAGATGATATGCCGTGACCCCGTTAGCCAGTCCTAAAGCATCCCTCAGGGCTGAGAAATGAATTCCCGCATTCGCCTCGAGATATCCTAGTATACGACCTCTGGTCAGTAAATCTTCTCTCGTCGATTTTATCTTCGCAAGTAATGGAGAAAATAGTGCCATGAGAACAGTTACTCTGACAAATTCCAACAAAACTGAGCCCATCAATAGAGACCCCAGGGCACTGGCCCCCCCAATAATCAGATTATTCGGTAAATCTGATTCTGATGTAGAGTATCCTGCTTCCCTTTCCGGATCATCGTGTCCTGAATCCGAGCCTTGTCCACCTTCTGAATCTCCATCTTGCGACTCGGGAGAGTCAGTCATCATTTCCTGAGAGAAGGCCTCTCCCTCTACTTCTTCTGAATTCGGGGGACTATCGATAGAAAGCCAGTATCCGGAAATTATTGAAAAAATAGCAATTACACTGAGGAGTCGGACTGTGAGTACCCCACGCATGATATATCGCATGAGATGCCCCTCTTTGATAGGCTTGGTGAGTTGATTTGACATTCGGAGTGTCCTTGAATGACGACCTTGTCCGAGGGACGAAGCAGATGGCGGAAGAGAACCCAGAGATTGCCTCGGATACTGATGAGCTGGCTGAAGCCATGCTGACGGCTTCGAGGTCCGTAGTCAGGACCTGCATGCAGATTAGGCCATCAGAACATGTTCTAGTGGTAACAGATCCAGAATGCTCTGAAGTGGGGCAGTCCCTGTATGAAGCGGCAGCAGAGGTAACAGACAGGGTCCTTCTGATGATGATGCCCCCTTCCCATAAGAAGGGAGCTGAACCTCCTGATCCAGTGGCAGAGCTGATGAGGCAGCAAGACGTTGTCCTGATAGCTACTAAGAGCTCTTTGACTCACACAAGAGCCAGGAGAAATGCCTCACGAGAGAATGCAAGGATTGCATCCATGCCCGGAATTACTTCTGAAATCCTAGCCAAGGGCGGCATGACTGCAGACTATGGTGCTATGAAAAAGGAGATTTCAGGACTAAATGCATTACTGAGGAAGAGAACTTCGGTCAAGGTGAAGTCTTCTTCTGGTACTGATTTAACGTTCACTACTGGCGCAAGATGGATATTGGAGGATAATGGTATTTGCAATAGGCCCGGACAAATCACAAATCTTCCTACAGGGAAAGTCTTCGTTCTTCCTAAGGAAGGCTCTGCGAATGGGAAGATAGTAATTGATGGATCACTAGATGGCGAGATCGTCGATGAGCCTGTAGTTCTCCTAGTTGAGAATGGGAATGTGATCAATATTTCAGGAGGCGAGCATGCAGAAAGTATGGTCTCTAAGATGGATTCGATCAGGGGGATTGTGAAAACCTCACAGATTGAAAGTGTCGGTACTCTTGCAGAGTTTGGTTTTGGGATGAATGCAAGGTCTCATCTTTCAGGCAGTCAGCTAGAAGATCAAGTAGTTAGAGGATCGTCATATGTGGCGATTGGAGATAATTCATCACTTGGCGGCACGTCCAGAGTGGGTTATCAGATCAGAGGAGTGATGCTAAAGCCCACAATAGAGCTAGAAGACGTAGATTTGGTTGTGGAAGGTAAAGTAACTGCTAGAAAGCGGTGATGTAATGAAGGGCGTACTCTGGTGTAATGGAGTTCTCCCCAGTGACTCTGTTATTGATAGAGCTCTGAAAGAGCGAGTTCCAATTTTCGGAGTAGACGGAGGGGCTGATAAAGCGAAATCAATGGGATTTGAGGTTTCTCAAGCCCTAGGGGATATGGATTCCATAGATGAATCTTCATGGGGCGACAATATGAAGACCTTGGAAAATCAGGAAATGAGTGATCTTTCTAAATCTCTGGAGTATGTCAATTCGATAGGAATTACCGAGGTGGATGTCATTGGAGTGGAAGGTGGCGACTATGGGCATGTTTTCGGAGTCATGGCATCTATGACAGAGGCACCATTAGGGATGCGACTAAGAATGCATTTCGAGTCAGGGATTCTCCATTTGTCCAGCCCGACTAATGGAGGATTCTCGGAGCACATGCCACTAGGTCAGAAATTCTCAGTATTCGCTTTGACCCCAAGCAAGAGGACTACTGTGATTGGCGGGAAATGGAGTTTAGATAATGAGGCCCTCTCATTCTCCACCAGGGGACTTAGTAATGAGGGATTGGGAGATTTGGTAAAGGTAAGCTCAGACGCTCCCTTGGCAATTTTTGTTAGTGAATCAATTTGATTCAGTATCTGGATCTCTAGATAGCATTATTGCTATAGGACGTGTTCTTGGATCACTTTCCAGGCCAATCTTCATGATTACGGCTAGAGGGACACCGAGGACCATTCCCATTATTCCCCAAGCCCAACCCCAAAATGCAACTAGGAGAAGGAGTACTATTGGAGACATATCTAGTCTCTGACCCGCTAATTGTGGCTCGATTATACCTCCCCAAATCTG
>DANL01000032.1:3339-3787 GCA_002499865.1 Euryarchaeota archaeon UBA121
TGATTAGCAACTAAGAGGGCGATAAGTAACAGTGCCGTAGTTTGTGGAAGAACGATGAGGCCCAGAAGAATTGGCGGAATTATTGACAGAAGTGCTCCAACATATGGTATGAAGTCCATCAGGAATGTAATTGATGCCCACAGGAATACGAATGGAATATCCATGAATGAGAGGACTATTGCCGCCACAACAGCTTGACCGAAGGCAACAGAGGCCCTCGTAACTACGTAGGTGTTAATTCCCTCACCTGACCCCGCTGCCACTGCCATCACCCTCTCCACATCTTCTGGATAGGCTGCCTTGATTCTCTTTGGTAGCGTCTCTGCCTCCAGAATTATGAACAGAAGGAAAATCAGGACCGTGACCAAGCCGGTAGTGAATCCGGCTATCGTACCTACAAACCCTGCGGCGTAGGAGTTAACTGTTTCAATCGTTATGAGATCGGTAA
>DANL01000043.1:0-512 GCA_002499865.1 Euryarchaeota archaeon UBA121
GCTACTGAGAGGCGATTGAAGTCCTGATCTTGTGATAGAAAATGATACCTCTTATTCGTCCTCTCGGCACTTCCTTCTCCTGCGAACATTCTGACGGGTAGCTCATCCTGTCTTCTGAATGGAAATACTCCTCCTGTGAATGGGAATGAGCCAGGTGCATTCTCCCTACGAATCCACTCCAGTTGCTCCCCCCAATCCTTTGATGAGGGAAGGGCAACACGAGGTACTTTGGTTCCGGACATTGTCTCATGAGTTGTTTTAACAGGGATCTCCTTGCCTCTGACCGTATAGCTAGCCTCTCCAGATCTATACGCAGAAGCCATTGCTTCGAAACTGTTCAGTGCGTCCCACGCCTCACTTGGAACAGTAGATCTAATCTGCTTAACTTCGGACTCTAGATCATCGGCAGAGGAATTGTTGCCTGCAGTCCTCATCTGCTTGGCAGCCGCCTCCAATTGCTGAACGAGTCTGACCGCTTCACTGACTTCCTTCGTCCTCTGATGGTATCCGCG
>DANL01000043.1:891-3678 GCA_002499865.1 Euryarchaeota archaeon UBA121
GGCTCTCTAGTGGGAAGGCCATCAATGCCCAGCCTTGGTTCCGCAGCCACGAAACTAGTCTCAAACCTCTCGTTCAGTATATTGGCTAAGGATTCCCAAAGCCTGTCTACGCCCGCATCTGCGAATTGACTGGCTATGGTGGGAACTACAGGCATTGATTCCGGACTCTGGTCGAATGCCTCTCTGTTCCTCTGGAACTGCTTACGGATTTCTGTAAGGGCATCCTCTGCTCCAGGTCTGTCGAACTTGTTCAGGACAACTATGTCAGAGAAATCCAACGCTGCCAGTTTCTCAAGCTGACTGGGTGCGCCATACTCCCTTGTGGTTACATACATGGAAACGTCAGCCACCTCGGTAATTGCATCGTTACCTTGCCCTATCCCACTGGTCTCAACTAGAATCAAGTCGAAACCAACGGCCTTGCAAACCTCTATTGCCCGGTCGATACAATCTGCTATCTCTCTGCCACTATCTCTGCTGGCAAAGGATCGCATGAATAGATTAGAATCAGTGAGTGAATTCATCCTTATCCTGTCTCCAAGAAGGGCCCCTCCAGTCTTTTTCCGTGTCGGGTCAGTAGCCAATAGAGCCACCCTCGCTTCTGGATTGTCCCTCCTGATTCGAAGCATGACCTCATCCATAAGGCTAGATTTACCAGCTCCACCTGTGCCCGTGACGCCGACTACAGGACAACCTTCAGATTCAGCTACGGACCTTATCCTAGCTAGGGCGTCTGCGAACTCCTCATTAGTCGAGTTCTCGGCCATAGTCAGTATTTTTGACACGGATCCATGATCATCGGCAGTAATTGGACTGTCTAGAGACTCAAATCTCGATGATTCCATTAGGTCAATATCATTGGCCTGTCGCATGGCATCCTGTACCATCCCCACAAGTCCCATCGATCTTCCGTCATCGGGCGAGTAAATCCTGGCTATCTGATTATCCTTGAGGTGCTGAATTTCATGTGGCAGGATAGTTCCTCCGCCACCACCAAAAAGAAACACATGCCCGAATCCGTTACTCTCTAGGATCTCACGGGTGTGCGTGAACATCTCTACTGCTCCACCTTGGTATGAAGTGATAGCCACGGCGTGTGCATCCTCCTGTATGGCGGCTCTTGCCACTTCGTCTGCGCCCCTGTCGTGACCAAGATGAATTACCTCACAACCCTGACTCTGCAGGATTCTTCTGAATATGCCAATAGCCGCATCATGACCATCGAAGATGGCGGCGGCCGTGATTACTCTGAGTGGCATCTGTGCATCTGCCATGCTTTCCGGACACCATTACCTGACATGAAGCCCACGGAAGGCCAAACCATGCAACAAACCGCAGATTAATGCCTCAATTGGTATTGATTCGGGTCATATTTCAAGAACCCCTGCTCTTCTTAATACAATTATGGGCTCAATTCAGATGTTGTGCTGTCCTAGGGATGGAACTGCTTTAGTGAGGGGCCATACAACACATAGTGACGCCTTCACTGACCACGGAATGTTACATTGCCCTACCTGTACTGGAATTCTCCTAAATGCCGAAGCGGCAACCAATTCGATCACTGAGGAAAAGCTGAAAAAAATGCATCAGGCGTTTCAAACCGATTGCGAAAAGACAGACCTAGACTGTCCGTGTTGTGACTCCAAGATGAGAGTCAGACAGATCGTATTCAAAAGAATCAATGGTACTGACTTGGATCCTATAGAGTTGGATGGATGCCCCGAGTGTAATACGTTCTGGTTTGACTCAGGAGAGCTTCAGAGAGTCGTCAGTCCAGACGATGAGCCGTACGAAGAGTCAGACAGAGAAGCAAGTGTATTGCTTATGGCACTAGAACTTCTGATTCTTCTCCCGTACAAGTTCGTATAATCAGAACCATCCGCTTGCGAGTAGTCCAGCGAAGGCGAACATCAATATCCCCATGAAACCATCTATAACATGAGCAATTGACCTCAGACGGTCTATCCTGTCACCAGAGCTCAGAATTGTAGCTACAGTCACGTACCAGGATCCATCAATTACCATGCCCAGAGCACCCATCCCCAGTAGCGTACCGATGCTGACGTCCGCCTCAATGAAAGGAGCGTACAGGGCCAGCATCCATGCTAGGATTTTTGGGTTGAAAAGCGCAATCATGAATCCTTGGATGAAGCCAGTAAAGTCAGAGCCTACCTCCTCATTCGAGATATCGTGAGTCTTAGGGCCCTTCCAAGAGTTTTGGATGAATCTAGTCCCTAGCCACAATAATATTGCTACTCCTCCCCAGTGAAGGGCCAATTGAGCTCCATCGTGAAGAGATAGTGCAGTAGCCAAGCCAAGAGCTGCGAGAAATGCGTAGATTCCGAATCCTATGCCATGTCCAATGCCAGTCGCCACTCCCTGGCTACGTCCACCTGAAATTGTATTGCTCAGAATCACTGCTAGCGATGGTCCGGGACTCATGGCCCCCAGAATGAAAACCATCGCTAATGCGACCCATGCTTCTGGGGACATCTGAGGTCCTCAGGAGTACATCGACTCGATCTCGGATGACCAGTTCTCCCTGATCTGCTTCCTCCTAATCTTTAGAGTGGGGGTAAGCTCTCCATCATCAACGCTCAAGTCTCGAGGTAGGACGGTGAACTTCTTGACTTGCTCGGGATTGCTGAATTTTCCATTAAGCCCGTTAACAGCGGTTTCCAACTGCTTGTACGTCTCACTGCCCACTGCGGTGTATTCTGACAGGTCATGACCTAGCTCAGCTAGCTTCGCCAACTGCTTTGCAGGATCCTTAGGGACCTCTGTAGC
>DANL01000047.1 GCA_002499865.1 Euryarchaeota archaeon UBA121
AGCGACTCCTGCCGCCAATTTCATTTCATAGCCAAGCATTACAGCGATGACAAGTAAGGCCGTGACTCCTACGGAGATTATGACATTAGCCATTACTACGCTTCGGGTGGTCTTTGCCATGGTGATAAGCTGGGAAAGTGCGCGTGGATCATCTCCAGGAATCAGTACGTCTGCCGCGTCTAGGTTAACTTGCTCGCCGCTACCTACCGCTATACCGACATCAGCGGCCGCTAATGCTCCTGCATCGTTGAAGCCGTCCCCTGCCATTAGCGTCTTTCCGGCCTTGGACTTCTCTGTCACCCATATGGCCTTGCCCTCTGGATCCACACCACCCCTGCATGAGGATGCAGGAATACCGAAGCCCATGGCAAACTGTTCAACGCTTGACTGCTCATCTCCGCTGAGTATCTCCACGGAGATTCCACTATCTGAGAGGGACTGAAGTAGCTCAGCAACGCCATCTCTAGCGTCATCATGGTTGAATTCGAAGACTGCGATTGCCTTGCCCGACACTGAGAGGATGCTGGAGCCGTGGCCAGCCCTACGGGAATTAGTCAGGGCCTCGTCAATGTCTTTTGGGAACTCGACCCCCTCGGATATCAGCCAGTCGGATCTCCCTAACATTGTTTTATTTCCTTCCA
Organism: Euryarchaeota archaeon UBA121; assembly: GCA_002499865.1. Classification (GTDB taxonomy): domain Archaea; phylum Thermoplasmatota; class Poseidoniia; order Poseidoniales; family Thalassarchaeaceae; genus MGIIb-O5. Next base: position 642 of record DANL01000047.1, read on the forward strand.
AGACCCCCGTGACTCCTGCCTGTCCATCTGATATTTCGGAGATATCGATAGCTTCCAGTGATCTTTTTGAGGCTTCATGGATGATTGTTTGCGCGTAAGGGTGGTTGGACATTCTCTCTAGTCCTGCTGCAATCATTATTGCTCTTTCCTCTGACTCGTTGGAAGTAACAGTAACGCCAGTCAGTGAGGGGCGCCCGCTAGTCAGTGTACCTGTCTTATCCAGCAATGCTAATTTCACATCTGCAGTTGCTTCCAAGACATCTCCCCCACGAACTATCACCCCAGAGGCGGAGGCGGTGGAGAGCGCGGCGGCATGTGGTATTGGGGCTGCTAGCAACAAGGAGCATGGGCATGAAACGACCCATAGCAATAGCGTAGTCAGGAATCCCTGATCTGTCCATCCATGTGCGAAGAATCCAATTATAGGAGCTCCAATCAGAACTATCGGTACCCATAGTCTTGTGAAGTTCTCTATAGTGGTATGAGTTCTAGTGGGCTTGTCACGGTACTCCCTTACCAACTCTACTAGGTTGGATAACCTCGTATTCTCCCCAGTGGCTACTGACCGTAATACAATTGGGCCCCTGACCAAAGTTAGTCCCGCCTCAACGAAGTCACCTTCAGAAATCAGTACTGGGACTGGCTCACCTGTGAGAGGGGCTCTGTCTATCGAACCGCTTCCGGTAGTGATTATCCCATCTACAGGAACGATCTCCCCAGAGCGTACCTCTACCATATCACCTTCCACTACTGCTTCCACAGGAGTCTTGTCGGGCTCTCCGTGTGGAATAATTTGAGGAGTGATTTGCACGATATTGAGCTTTTTATGAGATATTCCCTGAATTGGATTTACTATGCGGGCACCTCTTGGAATTCTATCTAGTCCGCCTTGCATGGACTCCCTGGCCCTTGTAATGGCCCTATCTTCAAGATGAGACGCGAAAGCGACTAGTCCGACTACCGTTAGTGCCTCAACCCACTCTCCTAGCAGGGAGGCTCCGATAACTGCTAGAGAAGTCAGTACCTGAAAACCAAGGACACCATTCTGAATACTTGCTATGGCCTCCATGAACATCCTCGAACCTGCCAAGATAACTCCAAAGAATCCTAGCAATGAAGCGAGGACGGTAGGTAGAGACATCGTCTCGACTGCGATTATCGCAAATAGGACAGGGATCGTCATTACGGCTGCAATTAGCTTTACTTGATCTGTCCTCAGTCTCTTCTTCGACGATACCACGAACTCGGCATCGTCTCCTAGAATTGTGGAAATCATCGACTCAGCGAGTATCCTCAAGTCTGGATCAGATATCCAAACGTTCCTTAATTCAATCAGGCCGTCATCGAATCTCACGGCTAAAATTCCTGGTACTGCCAGAAGTGCGTCTCTAAGTCCCTTTCGATTTGTACCTAGATTCTTCGCTGCCTCCCCCGGTGTGACCCCTATTGCCTGAACCCAGTCTATCTTGGGACTGTGTCCGAGACTCTCCAAAACGGAGCATGATCTGGAAATCATTCCCCTTGAGATATCTAGTGATATCCTTGCAGTTCCCTCGGTAACGGATATTTTGCAGGACTTGATTCCAGGGAGTCTGCTAACTGCCTTGGTGGCCTTCATGGCACAATCAGCACAGTCCATGCCCCTGATGTTCCAATCGAATTCGTGGATTCCATCTGGGACAATGGCGGAGACTGAGCCCTCTCCCTCCATGGAGGCCCGAGAGGGCGTAGTACCTTGAATATGATGAGAGTGTATACGATGATATCATCAGCATGTGCTACTCTCGCAAAACATGGTGGAGCTACCCGACGACCTAGAGTGGGACATGATTGTGCTTGATATTGACGGCACGTTACTCGATAGAGATGGGATAATACCTGAGATGATACACGTCGTCAGAGAGCTCGAGAAAAATGGGATGGTTGTGTCTCTGGCTTCTGGGAGGACCCTGCCCAATATCACCCCTATACATCAATCACTATGCATATCGGGGTTCATAGTCGGCGAAAACGGAGGTATGGTTTGGGACTCAGCTAAGGGGCACCCAATCAGGGCACTGGCGGATGGTTCTAGACCCAAAGAGGCCGCAAAGTGGCTTGGGACCCAGATAGAGGGGCTCAATCCCGAGGGAATAGAGTCTAACCGGTGGAGAGAGACCGAATGGTGCCTTACTGAGATCGAGGATTGGGAAGAAGTAAGAGACGCTATCGAGTCTTCTGAGTGGTCTGATATCTCAGTAATCCCCACTGGATTCGCTGTCCACCTAACTATACCGGGGCACGACAAAGCATCCGGACTTCGTGTAGCCTTTGAGCAGAGAGGGATCGACCCCAAGAGAGTGATAGCTTGCGGGGACGCACCTAACGATATCCCTATGTTCGACCTAGTGGGTTTTGGGGTGAGTGTTAGCAGTCACTATGAAAATGTGGTTAGGGCTGCTGACGTTGTGACTGACGCACACGGTAAGGAAGGCTCCTTAGAGTTATTAGAAGCTCTACTGGAAAGAGTCAGAGGTTAGTGGTGCAGGCGGCAGGATTCGAACCTGCGAAGCACTACGCAGAGGATCTTGAGCCCTCCCCCTTTGACCACTCGGGTACACCTGCGAGGGATGCGAACATATCCACACTCTTGATACTCGCGCTCGGGCGATGAAGTCGAGTAATGCAAGGAATTGTTCAATAGTCTCCTTGCATGCAACGTGTCCGGGTACCGAGTATGATGGACGATGGAAGCTTGCCTAGGCTCAGTGCCAATCGTCTAATGGCCGTCGATAGGGCACTAGATGAGCTAGCAAGAACGCAAAGAAGATCATCCATTCCTGTTGAGTTGCCGATGCCTAACTTCTGGGACGCAGTTGGCCAGTTAGTTCAGCATCTTGAGGCGGAACTTGCTGAGACCATCAGGTCAGAGGGCATGACTGCCAAGGCACAACTACAGTCGAGGAAACTGGGTGTGGTCAGAACTGCGGTTAAGGATCTAACAAGGAACAGGCTGAATGCGTTCACGCAACACGCAGTTCTGACAAATTTGATTCAATCGTCAGAGGAGGTGCGGGTTTCTGCAGGGATGAGGCCCGATACAATTGAGTGGGACAAGCACGACCCCTCCGAGAGAGTATTCTACGCAGGAATTGGACATCTTGTTGACAAGTACAAGCATGAGGTGTCTTGGAACGCTCTCCTGAGCAATAACTGGGACACCCCTGCACCGCCAACAATGAGTCCTGTGCATACTCCTCTTACCGAGTTCGTGCCAGATTCCAATGAGGAGGAGGTGCCAGTGGATAGTAGCGTGCCTGTGGCCATAGACTCTGTAGCTCACTGGGAGGACCCAGAATACGACGAGGAAGATAGAATAAGGGAGATCGATGAATTTCCTGAGATAGCGCCTTTGGGCCGTGGATCTGGGGAAGAGTCCGTAGCCCAACAGCAAAAAGATCCCGATATGAGAAGGATACTTATTCTCCAGGATCTTGATGATCCTATAATCACTGAGGGGGGAGAGGAGATTACACTGACGACAGGAGACATAGAATTCTGTCCTTCGATAATTGCTGATACCCTGATAGCGGCTGGGATAGCTGAAGCTGCAGACCTCTAGAGGCAATGACTTAGGTTCGTCGTCATCGATAGGCGTTCGTCAGAGGTGCGGCTATGCCAGGAGAGATTACGAAAAAACAGATTGACAAGATGAGGAAGGAATTCGAAAGTGACTCTTCAGCCAGAGTGGCGCAGAACGCAGTTACCAGCAATAATCTATCCTCAGTAACTCTCAGAAGGGATTTGGTTCAGGAAATAGACTTCACATTCAGTACAAAGCTGGATGAGTGGAAGGCCACTAATCAAAAGAGTAGCGGACGCTGCTGGTTATTTGCAACCCTGAATCTCTTCAGACCGGGAACTATGAAGAAGATGAATGTGAAGGAGTTCGAGTTTAGTCAGGCTCACATTCATTTCTGGGATAAGTTCGAGCGCTCTAATCACTTCTTGGAGGCCATAATTGAGACCTCTGGAAGACCTGTTGACGATAGGACAATCCACTTCCTACTATCAGACCCAATTGGAGACGGAGGACAATGGAACATGGCCATGAACCTAATCAGGAAGCATGGACTCGTCCCAAAGTCGGCATATCCAGAGTCCAACAGTAGTAGCTCCACCAGATGGATGAACTCGATTCTGAAGGACATACTCAGGAGTAGTGCTAGCGAGATTAGGGGAATCCTTGATTCGGGCGGTAGTGAGAAAGAAGCTAGATCACACAAGGAGAGTCGGATGGAGGATATCTGGAGAGTTCTTTGTATCCACCTGGGAACGCCCCCTGAG
>DANL01000069.1 GCA_002499865.1 Euryarchaeota archaeon UBA121
ATAAACGTGAAAAAGGTCGAATAACCCTCTGATTCACTACTCAGAACATCTCTGAGATTCTCTCGGATTCATCAACAACGTGTACTACTGATACACCACTTCCGCCCCATCCGGTAATTGAATAATCCAAATCTACAGTAGAGATTCTCTTCATGTATCCTGGTTCGTATGCAGGAATTGATCTATCGCCTATTTTTTCAAACATAACGGGGGCTACATCTACAAATTTTTCCATTAGGCACTCAATTATTTCTTGCTCATCCCCGCTCCATCGGGAAATTGGTACCATCAATCGGAATAGCCTATGGCCATCAGGGGCCCTCCTCCCTACATGAACGTCGCTTTCATGTAATATTCCACTAAATACCATATCGGGTTCAGGAAAAAGAGTCCCATATCCGATAGGGACTTCTACAACATCCTCCTCTTTGTAGCCGACAACAAATACGGATACCTCGGAATCTGCATTTTTCTGTAAAACCCCCGGGGCCGACCAAATTATTGATTCGGTCTTTACTCCGAATTTTTCAGATATCTCTGTCAAGCTTTCACAGTTCGACCCAAGAATGACAGTAACATTAGGCATGTCCGCAAGCTCTTGACCCAATTTATCGATCAATTCGCGCATTCCTTCATTGAATGATCCAAAGGAACCTTTTTCTGGCTCAAATAAAGGAAATGTACGCCTAATTTTTTTTGCCAATCTCATTGAACCCAGATTTGGGCTCTCACCAAATTTAGTAAAAGAGGGAAATAGAAAATCAGCATCTACACTCTCCGAGTATTGATTGACGATTCCCAGAGTCATTGCATCGGCAAATGACTTATTTGGTATTATTTCAGAAACTGACAAACCTCCCTTTTTTGATTTAATTAATGATTTTAAAACTTTAATTGGTCCCATCTTGAAGATAATCTTCCAACTCAATTTGATGTACTTCCCATCCAAGAATATCCACCTATCTTTGGCCTCCCTTTTTGACCCCTGAAAGCTTCCTCCAAGATTTAGGTCATTCACTAGCCTCCAGAATGCTGGATGAGGACGAACTGAACTTACAGCAATATCGCAAAGCCAATCCCCACTTCTCCATGTATCTATTACTCCTCCCAGACGATCCCCCTTCTCAAGGATAACAATCTTCCTTCTAGGATTTTTTTTTGCTATACGGAAACCAGTTACCATTCCGGATAAACCGCCACCAACAATCACGCTGGTATCACCTTCTATGATAGAGGGATGTACAAGAAGTGGCCTCCTAAGCTCTTGACCATGTTTCACCCAATCTTCAGTATTGTACTCCACTGGCAATACCCCGTTTATATCCAATCCTTGGGAAACCTGAGGGCCTGTAACATCTCTTCCTCGGAAGAACCAACATCGGGCTCATGGCAGTATTCCCAGCTGGCTGTTTCAGGTAGAGACATAAGGATACTCTCTATTCTTCCGTTCGTAGTGAGTCCGAACTTTGTTCCTCTATCGTAGACAAGATTGAATTCCACGTATCTGCCCCTTCTTATCCTCTGCCAATGCTTATTTTCAGAATTAAAATCCATATCCTTTCGTCGTCTGATTATCGGCAGGTAAGAATCAATGAAGCCCTCTGCACACTCTTCCACGAAAGTGTAGCAGGTTTCTTTGTCTATTTTATCCAAGCCATCAAAGAATATCCCGCCGATTCCCCTGTGTTCATTCCGGTGATTTATGAAAAAGTACTCATCGCAATTCTGTTTAAACTCATCATAATCCGCCACTGGGTGTCTATCACAGATATCCTTGTAAGTTCTGTGAAAGTGACTCGAATCTTCCGTGAAAAGATAGGACGGAGTAAGATCTGCCCCTCCTCCAAACCACCAGCTTCCCGGAGTCGCACCATCTCCCCTTTCGAAGTATCTGTAATTAGCATGTACTGTTGGAGCCATTGGATTTATAGGATGAAGCACAAGACTTATTCCGGTCGCAAAAAATTCCCTTTCCTTTCCACTTGGTATCTTTCCCCCTGCCAGATTACTTGCCGCTTCCTCACTCAGCGTGCCATAAACCTCGCTGATATTAACACCAGCTTTCTCGAAGACTATACCTCCGGAGAATACCCTACTCCTTCCTCCTCCGCCCTCGGCCCTCTTCCATTTGTCCTCTCTGTATTCTGATTCGTCAAGGACTTGTATCATCTCACATATTTCCTCTTGGATTCTACGAATCATTGACACCATTTTCTCTTTCATGGTATATCCCCGCATACAGTCCTGATTACGGCCTCAACACAATCAATCCTTGCGCTAGGAGCAAAACCGTGACCCAGATTGAAGATATGCCCGGGTTTTCCTCCTGCCTCCTCGAGGACCCTAGCCGTAGCTTGCTTTGCTACATCTGTAGAGCCATGCAATTTAGACGGGTCAAGATTACCTTGGAAGGCCATCATTCCTCCATAATTTTCACGATTATACCGCATATTATCTCTCCAATCTAAGGAGAGTCCTTGTATGTCCATATCTCTAATCTGGCTATGCAAATGACCCGACCCTTTGGCATAGTGTATTAGAGGGACAAACTTTTTTGATTTTTCTCTGAAGACTTGTATAGCTCTTTCTGTAGCTATTTGAGATAGATTCCTGTAATCCTCACTGGAAAGCAATCCAGCCCATGTATCAAAAATTTGGACAACATCAGCACCTCCTGAATTTACCTGATCCGCGAGCAAGTCCCCGACAATTCCCCCCATTTTCATAAGGAGCCTCTTTGAGTCCTCAGGGTTTGATGAAACTAAGGCTCTAGCATTATTGAAATCCTTGTCTCCAGTTCCTCCTGAAAGGAGATACATGGATATTGTCCAAGGTGAGCCAACAAAACCTATTTTCGCCTTTTCATCGCCTATTTCTTCCCCGATAGCCTTGAGTCCGTTGGCGGCCCAAGGAGCATGTTTTCTGGCGTTAAATGATGTCCAACCATCCATATCATCGAATTTGAATGGATCGATACGGATCCCTCCGCCATATTCTACCTCATATCCTAAGCTTGGCAACGGTGTGAGAATATCACTGAAAACAATCGCCGAGTCAATCTGCTTGTACCTGGCCAACGGTTGTAATGAGATTTTTGAGCATAAATAAGAATCTTTACATCTCTCCCAAAAGGAGTGGGATTTAGCGATTTCTCTGTACTCAGGAAGATGTCTTCCAGCCTGCCTCATAAACCATATTGGTACCCTATCGACCTCCTGGAGAGACAGAGCTGCGTTCATTCTCTCTAGTCCATTCATAGAAGATCCCCCAGATCCGTCAATGCCCCGTCTAGTGCTTTAGCAAGACCGATAACATGCTCCTCATTGTGTGATGTAGAGAGGAAACCAATTTCATACGATGATGGTGCCATCATGTATCCACGTTGTAAAAGACCAAGATGCACATCCGCGTAAAGTTTAGACCCATCATCGGGGATTTCATCCGAGCGTCGGGGGAGTGTCCCAGAGCCAGGAGATAGCCAGAAAAGACTCCCTATTCTCACTAACCTCATTGGGAATGAATGTTTTTCCAAAACAGAACCAACCTCTCGTTCTAGGAGACTCCCAAGCGCTTCTAAAAACTCATAGGCATCATCGTCAAGAAGATCAATTGTTGCAACTCCAGCGGCCATAGCAAGTGGATTTCCCGATAAGGTACCGGCCTGGTAAACAGGCCCCATCGGAGATAACACGCTCATGATTTCTCTTGAGGCTCCGTAAGCTCCGACTGGCAAACCTCCACCAATAACCTTCCCTAATGTAGTAATATCTGGCTCTATTCCAATATACCCTGCGTATCCACCTACAGGGAACCTGAAGCCACTTATCACCTCATCAAAAATCAACAATGACCCATGCTCGTCACATAGGCTCCTTAATTTCTCAAGAAACTCCTTCCTTTGTATTAGCAATCCATTATTTGCAGGAAGAGGCTCAATTATCACAGCTGCAATGTTCTCGCCATTATCGTTGAAAATATATTCAAGAGCACCCTCGTCATCTAGTGGCAAAACAATTGTCGTTCCAGAGGTGGCCTCTGGAATACCCGGGCTACTAGAAATTCCAAACGTCGCTAAACCACTCCCAGATTTGACCATCAGCGAGTCCACATGACCGTGATAACAACCCTCGAATTTCACTATCGCGTCTCTACCTGTGTACCCCCTAGCTAGCCTAACTGCACTCATCACAGCTTCTGTACCAGATGAAACAAATCTAACCAAATCTATTGAGGGAAATCTTTCCTTGACTCTCTTGGCTAGCTCAATCTCACCGATATGTGGAGCTCCAAATGATGTACCATTCGCCATTGTCTCACTTATCCTCTTGATTATTTCAGGATGTGCGTGACCGTGTACCAAAGGGCCCCATGATTGAACGAAGTCGACTAGGCTGTTTCCGTCAGCATCTTCGACTATCGCTCCTGATGCGCGATTGAAGTATATGGGGTCACCATGAACTGATTTGAATGCCCGTACAGGGGAATTAACACCTCCAACAAGATGCCTATTTGCCTCCTGATGGAGCTGACTAGAAATGCTTCTGTCCATCTTCATTACCTCAGTAATTTTTCAGAAAAAGCCTCTCTTGCGTGATACGTTACGATAATGGAGGCTCCAGATCTTGCAAAGGAAGACAAGACTTCGGCAATCATCAAACCCCTGCTCTTGCTGTCTGGACAGCTTTTGTGGACCATTGAGTATTCTCCACTCACATTGTACACGGCAACGGGCCTCAATACTTCATCTGAGACTACCTTCAGAACGTCCAGGTATGGTAATCCAGGCTTAATCATGATAATATCGGCTCCCTCTCTTTCGTCCTGTAATGCCTCTAGTAACGCCTCATCATAACCTGATCTTACATCCATTTGATGGCTCTTTCTATCGCCGAATTTTGGAGAAGATGAAGCAGCATCCCGAAATGGTCCATAAAATGAAGATGCATACTTTACCGAGTATGATAGAATTCCCGTTTCATGGTGCCCCATCTCTTCCAGAGCACCTCTGACCTCTCCTACCCTGTTATCCATCATATCTGATAATGAAATATAATCGACACCGGCTTCAGCATTGGAGAGTGCGATTCTTACCAATTCCCTCACTGACTTGTCATTGGCGATCTTTTCGCCTTCAAGGACTCCACAATGTCCGTGGTCAGTCCCTGTACACAAGCAGACATCAGAGAAAATTACGATTTCATTTCCATGTCGCATTCTAAGCTCTCTGATAGCCACGTTTAGGGGGGAATCAGACTTGGAAGCCATCGTTGCAGTAGGGTCCTTCAATTCCTCATCCATTACGTAGAATAACATGTGAGACTTCAGCCCCATGTCCATATCTCTACCAATAGTATCAACCAAAACATCGACTGATTGACGATAAATACCAGGCATATCTTTTATCTCCTCGTTCCTCAATTCTCCAGATACTACAAAATGAGGCTGTACTAAGGAAGCCTCAATATTCCTCGAATAAATCAAATCCCTTCTAGAGGGCGTGAAACGATTGATTCTTAGTCTCATTTCACTACTTCCCGTTGTCTCTCCACCAGAGTGTAATACTTTCTGTTACTGGGCCATCTAGAACGATTAGCTCGGTGTTGTTAAATCTCTCTATGCTTTGAATTTCTGTTTCTGTTGTTGTTCCCATGCAAATCACAGTATCCGGTACGGGTAGCTCGTTGTAATCCCAGGACCTGGCAGACGAGGGAGAGGAGATGAGTAAGACATCATTTCTTTCCATCCCATCAAACTTCACAATCTTTCTGGAATTTTGATACCCC
>DANL01000065.1:0-12248 GCA_002499865.1 Euryarchaeota archaeon UBA121
GCCTCCGGACTAATGATTGGAAGAGGGGCAATAGGGAGGCCAACTGTATTCCATGAGATAAAGGAAGGAATGGGGTGGTCAGTTGGAAACCCTCCATGGGGGGAAGGCGGTCCTTCCAAAGCAAGGAGATGGTGCTGGGATAGATACCTAGAATTATCCCAAGAGGTATTCGACGAATCAGGTAGTAAGAATCTCAAGAGGCACGCAGTATCATTTACGAAAGGACTTCCAGGGGCCTCAGCAATGAGGGTAAGACTCCATTCAATACAGGATAAGGAGCAACTTGGTAATGAGGTAAGTAGGTATCTTCACGATCTCGAAGAAGACGAAACTCAGCCTGAAATTGCATCTTCCAATCTTTGAGATACTGTCTTCAGTCTCCTTAGAGTTCTGTCGGTACTTCTCATCACATTCTCTGTGACCATATCTCCATCTTTGCCGGAAATCCTGAATCCATAGGGCATTCTACCCCCTAGAGTATTGAGGAGTATCTTTTGGGAATCTAACTCAATATCAGACAATATCTCCTCAACCTTTTCAATACTCAAAGACTTATTTTTCGCACCAGATATCAACTTCTTCGAAGTATCGCCGTCAATCCTCCCCAATCCTCCCCTTGTCATTAGCCACTCTTCCCCTCTAGCATCAAATTGCCTCATTACTCCGACAAAGATATCCTGAGCTATCCTGTTCATCATGGGGACTCTCTCAACTAACCCGGCCATCCTCATCTTGTCAACCGACCTACCCACTCTGGAGCGAGTCTCTCCCATCTTGTCTGAAAGTGCTAGAATAGTTCTCGGATCACTAGATGTACATAGTTCTACTAGGATTTTACTTGCCAGACTGTCTCCAGTGCGAGCTCTTTCTCCAGATAGCCCCATATCTCTGGCCAATGACTCCAGATAGCCGTCATCTTCTGAGATTGGACCAGGCTCTGAAATCATTATTTTGAATGGAAGACTCTCATCTGGTGCAGTTACTACCATCCTTTCGTCTGATTGAGTTATAGAACCAGAAAGCTCCTTCATCCTCAATTTTAGTACGGTTCGTGCCTCATTAGTAACTAGCTCCACGGCCGAAGAAATACTTCCTCCCCTTAGAACATGAATATGCCATCCTCCATCAGTATTTGACGATATTAAACCACATTCTCTCAGTTTTACCAGTTGATGATGAATTCCAGTTTGTGAAAGTCCTGTCACTTCACAGAGTGATTTTGCATCCCACCCTCCCAATGGTTCTTTCAGAAAAGCCTCAGTCATGATTCGATGAAGTGCGCCTTGCCCCTCCTCAATCCTTCCTCCCTCACTTTTCCTCCTTACCAATCCCATAGAATCTAAGAGCCAAGCTAGTAAGACATCAGGATTCGTACTTCCTGTGGGCATCGGGAACTCAACCAGTCTTAGCCTGAACACAACCATGCCCCGAGATTGGGGGTTCTATAGAATTCCCAATATTGGGTATGAAATAAGACAATTATCAACACTTTGACAATTACGAACAGTCTACTCTGATGTCAAGCCAGGGATACTCGACTTTGGATCTCTTCAAGCCATCTAGGTGTGGAGCAAGAGATAGGCCAGATTGACTTACAATGCCTCTTTTTCTGAGCACCGATATTGCTGAGTGGACAGATGCTCTAGATCTTCCAAGATCTCTAGCCAACTGAGCCTGAGACTCGGGCCCTTCTTCCTCGGTAAGCCTTGCTACTACCACTCTCTGAACCTCTGAGAGCCCAACAGGCATCATTGCCGCGGCTCTTGAATCATCGGTGACCCCGGTTCCCTCCAGAATCTCCACCTGTGCCGGAGCGCCGAAGTAGTAGCAAGTTCGCCCGTTAACTGGTACCACTGTAACTATTCCTTCCTTAGTGAGACTATCAAGATGGTGACGTAGTGTACCGTTTGCTGCGGATAGCCTTCTTTGAAGCTCCCTGAAATGTATGCCTGGAGATTTTTCCAATGTCTCAATAATTCTGAGCCTCAATGGATGCTCCCAACCCGTCTCCCTATGGGCAATCATGGTGCCCTGTGTAGCGGGAAAAAGTAGTTGGAAACCACCACCCAAACCTAACACGGCTCCTGCCAATGCACCAATTGAGTCAACGTACCATGGGCGAGTAGCTTTCCATTGGTCAACAAGTGCCATAATTTCGTTGGTTGACATGTGGGGTTTTAATGATGTGTCTTAATGCTCATACGAAATCGTATATGGATGCCTCACTTGGAACTCTCGATTTTTCCATTATGTATTTTCATGTAGGCCACTAGCGGTGAAAGTAGTTTGCCTGCCCTTCTACCATGCTCAGTGAGGCTATATGTTACTCTAACCGGTGGCCCATCCTCGACTAATCTCTCCACTAAACCGAATTCTACGCATGTTGATAGCTTATCGGATAGGGTGCGACTACTTATTCCTCTCAGTAAGTTCCGCATCTCGTTAAACCTACGATCTCCAGCGATGTATAGAGTGGCTAAAATCTCAGTGGTCCATCTTGAACTGAATACTGAGAATGCATCAACTGCAGAATCTACTTCCCAGCTAATATCGAATTTTTCATCATTATACTTAGAAAATAACGTACGTATCTCCTTACCAAGAAGCATTACTTCATCAACCTGCTTCTCAACCTTTCTCATGTCTCTTTTTGCTAACTTAAGTGGCTCCCCTGACATAATAACAGGTATTCCACAAGGTATCTAGTGTATAAAATGCACCTACGTGTAATCACCATCACTATGCCAATCAAATAGTAGATTCGAGAGGTCGGTGTGAAATCTACACCAGTAGGAGGCAACAAGAATGGACAAATTTCTAGAACAATGGATTGAAGAAACGATTGGAGACAGAGACATCTCTGGAGAGAAGCATAGGATAAGTGTCAGATCGATACTTTTCGCTGCTATAGCAAACTACAGGGCCCCAGCTTGGGTCCAGTCACCTCTCAAGAACCTCTAGGTTGAGCTGTACTTTGGACGCCTTCCCTCGATCAGAGCACTGAGTCCTTCCACTGCATCTTCTGTACTGAAGATCTCTTCCAGTCTTTCTAGCTCGAGCTTAAGGCCATCCTCAAGAGATGCTCCAGTTCTTACATCGGATAGTAAATCACTCGCTATACTGAGTGCTATCGGGGCCATTCTTGATAGGGATTTTATCTGTCTTGAAACTTTAGGATCCTCTGAATCGTAGTCATTGGGTATCTTTCCAGAAATTAACCCCTCAACATTCTCATCAGAATAGAAGTCTTTCGCGAATAGAACAACTTCACTATCATCATTCAATGGCTTTCCTGGATACTTCTGGTCAGGCTTTTTTCCCACTAGAGAAAACACAGTATCTTCTACATCGGATGACTCTACTTTATGTGTCAGCAGACCTAGGTCAAGTGCTATCGAGGAATCTAGGAAGTTACCAGCCAGAACTGCATATCTGGCGCATTCAACGCCACAGATCCTCGCAGTTCTCTGAGTTCCTCCAAGGCCAGGATAAATTCCTATCGAAGTTTCTGGAAATCTGAATTGAGTCCTCCTAGTGCCAATCCTGTAATCACAGGAAAGTGCTAGCTCAAGACCCCCTCCCAGTGCCAAACCGGTTGTTAGTGCAATGGTTGTCTTCTCGCACCTCTCAATACTATTGAGAACATCGTGCCCGTATGATGTGAATTCGTAAATATCTTGGAAAGAATCCTCTCGGAGCTTATCCACGAAGAATTTTACATCTGCTCCTGCCACAAAGGCTTTGCCTGCCCCTTCGAATACAACTGTAGAAATATCTCCCCTGGAATTAATTTCATCCATAATCTCGCCCAATTGGGAGACAAGACTGACATTCAGAGCATTCATTGCCTCTGGACGATTCAATCTGACTCTTGCAATTTCACCTTCTACGGTTAAATCGACGTAAGAGAACTCGAACTCCTCAGTTCTATCGGAGAACCACCCGGGGAGCTCTATACCGGCCATTTGAGAATAATTAACAGCCATCCTAGAGGCTTCACTAACTCCTATTTCATTAGCAATCTCGAACGGTCCTTTCGCCCATCTCAGACCAACCTTAGCACCTCTGTCAACATCTTCCATTGAGCATATATCCTCCTCAACAATCTGAGCAGAAACAGAGAAAACCTGTCCCAGAAGCCTCTCGGAAATTATTCTCTTATTGTCCTCATCGCATTCTTCCTCATCTCCGATTTCCCATAGCCGACCCCCTTCTACTAGATCCCTAAGGGAGTCTGCTCCGATATACCTAGGCGTATCCAACTGTTTGGCTAAGTAATCGGTTGAATGTAATGCGATAGGCGGGCCTGTTAGATTCATCAAGGCGAATGGCCCCATTCCAATATTGAAAGCAGATCTAGCAACTGAATCAATCTGTGCGGTGCTCCCTACACCTTCTTCCAGAAGCTTGCAAGCTTCATTTAGCCAGGGTACGAAGAACCGATTTACCACAAAGCCCGGGCGGTCTTTGCAAACGATCACTACCTTTCCCATTGACTTACAGTACTGTTCGACTAGCTTGATACTCATCGAAGAACTTTCTGCTGCTGGAATCACCTCAACAAGTCTATTCTTTGCAGGGTGGTAGAAGAAGTGTAGGCCCACAAACCTATCCGGTCTGCCAGTGGATGATGCCAGCTTATTTACAGACAATGAAGATGTATTACTTGCTAGGATGGTATGACTATCACATACATTGTTCAAAGTTTCAAAGACGGACTTCTTAATATCAAAATCTTCGAAAACAGCTTCAATGACAAGATCTGTTGATGGATCAACATTCTCTGTGCCCACTACGCCGGTAATCCTTGACTTAATCTGCTCTACCTGCTTAGAGTTGAATATCCTACGCTCCTCTGCTTCCTTCAGAAACTCCGATACAATCCCGTGTCCTCTGTCTACCCACTCTTTCTCCCTATCTACCATTTGGACTTCGAATCTCTCTTGGGCACTCTTCTGTGCTATTCCAGAGCCCATATTACCCGCGCCAATGATTGCCACCTTCTCAATCGGTCCCATGGCTATCCGACGAGGGGACAATCAATGAATGCAACGGATGTTTTGTCCAATTCAAACCAATGAATTTATTCAGTCCGCATCTCCCATGGTTAGCTATGCCACGACGCGGGGTCATCTCGGTGATTGTGATATTCTTACTTCTATCATCTGCCTCTCAGATGGCAATAGCAAACAGTAGTGGCAAGTATAATTCTTCAAATGGATGTGGTTGTCACGGAGGTTCTGCAGCCTCTCCAACGCCAACTCATAACTTTCCTTCTACTTACTCTCCAGGACAGAGCTATTCCTTGAATATAGGAATGAATGGGGGTGTTTCTGGCTCTAAGGGAGGATTCAACTTACAGGTGTCCGGTGGAACCCTAGCTACTGGGTTCGGAATCATGAATACACAAGTAAACTCTGCAGGAAACCAAGCAACTCATCAATTCCCAGACTACAGGAGCTGGTCTTTGGACTGGACCGCTCCATCAGCTGGCTCTGGTACTGTTACATTCTCGCTCGCGGTGATGGCTGCAAATGGCAATGGAAATAATGCCGGAGATGGATGGGCAACTCTAACTCATCAGTCAAGTGAGGACTCTGGCTCCACAAACACTCCCCCTACGGCATCATCAGTGAGCTATGTCCCGTCCTCTCCAACTAAGGAGACTGGCCTGGGAGTCAGCTACACATACTACGATGAGGATGGAGACTTCGAGCAAGGCACATCTATCCACTGGTTCAGAGATGGCCTTAGAGTTACACAGATTGATGACTTGACTGATATCCCCAATTCTTGGATTTCCAAGGATCAGAGCTGGAGAGTAGAGGTTACTCCCAATGATGGAAATGAATTTGGAGATACGGTTTCCTTAGATCCCATCACTATAGGAAATACTGCACCTATTGCCAGAGACTTGTCAATAGGGCCAGAATCTCCAATGGATGATGATGACCTCATATTGAACTGGGAGTACTATGACCTTGATGGAGATCCACAAGATGACCAACAGACTACAATTTATTGGTTCCTAGATGGCTCCAGAGTTCCAGAATTAGACGGGGAAGAAACTGTCTCCAGCTTTATGATTAGGTCAGGTGATGAATGGGAGGTTTCTATCACCCCTCATGATTCCTCAGATTCTGGACTAACAGTTTACAGTGGGATAGTTGTCATAGGTTCCTCCAATACAGGGCCCTCAGTTTCTGCGTTCATCTCCACTACTGGAAATACTGTAACTACCGACTCCTTACAACTGATCTACACTCCCTACGATCCTGATGGGGATACAATCCAGTCTACAGAGATTCGATGGTTCAGAGATTCGGCCATGGTGGCAGCATTCAATGACGAGACAGTAGTCGACCCTTCCTTCACCTCTAAGGGAGAAACGTGGGAGTCCCATGTTCGAGTATTCGATGGCCTAGTATGGTCTGAATGGTTCGTAACAGATTCTGTAATTATTGTTAATACCCCTCCAGTTGTAACTAATATCTCACTCTTACCACAGGGAAAACTGACAACTGACTCTGATTTGTATGTGGTATGGGAGCAATTTGATATCGATGGGGATTCGGAGCAAGCCAGCCAAATTAGATGGTGGGTTGATGGCGAGTGGATTACTGACTATGATGGCCTGTACTCAATACCCTCCTCCGAGGTGGATAGAGATGAACACTGGTCAGTACAAGTTATCCCAGGAGATGGAGAGGGCCTCGGAGCCTCAATGAAGACCAACTCGAGAGTAGTTGAAAATGCTCGACCAATAATCCTAGAGATTTCTCTGGAGAACTCACCAATTGGGGATATGGTAGCTCCTCCAGACTCCTTGAATGATCTGCTGGCAATTACCATCACTAGCGATCCTGACAATGAACCAGTCGAACTCAACTACTCATGGTTCAGGGATGGTTTCATCGTTCATGATCTAGGTGGAAACGATACTGTAAACTCGAACAGACTAGAGCCAGGACAACTTTGGGAAGTAGTAGTGACTGCTACGGATCCATGGGGACTGGATACTAATTCGTCAGCTTCAGTAACAATAGCAAATCTACCTCCGGTTCCACTCTGGTCCGTCACTCCATCTCCTCCAATATCTGGGTCTGTAGCTACCTTTGATGCAACAACCTCCTTCGATCCCGATGGAGAAATTTCCTCTTATCTATGGATTATAGACGGAGTTGAGGTGCATGGGAGAACTATTGATGTCATTATGGGCCCGGGAACTCATTCAATCTCATTGACTGTATCAGACAATATGCAGGACGACCAATCATCGACTTCGAGCATAGTCTACGACGAACCGCAGACTCCTCTGTCCCTTGTAGCAACTCTGGAAGGAGATCAAGTTAGCCTAGTTTGGGCTGGTTCATCAGATGAATATAGGATTTACAGATCTACTACGCCGATTTCTTCAGTAGTTGGATTAACGATGTTCGATGAGATACCAGTTTGGGGCGAACCAATACCCGCTCCATTGATTCCTGTCGGCTCTACTACATACCAGGAATGGAGCGAACCCGTCCCTGTTGCTACTACTCTGTACTATGTCGTAACATCAGTAGTTGAAAACCAAGAGGTAGTTTGGATTGTCGATGGTCAGAATCACATCAGCGTGGATGCGACTTCCATTGCTTCAGCAACACAAGAATCAACTGAGGAAGTGTCCTCAACCGTATCGTTAGCAATATCCGGATTTATGGCCACTCTGGGTATTCTATCTCTGATATTTGCTGTCACAGAGGCAAGGAGGAAATCAGAATGAAAAGGAATGCTGTCGTGATTCTTATTTGCATCACACTGATTCTAGCTCCAGGTAGCTCTGTTGCAAATCCAGGAGGAAACGGTGATGGCGATAGAGACTACTCTTGCGGAGGATCTTGTCATGGAGATCCTTCACTAAGTATGCCATCAGATGCAACCATTGAGATAACACTCGGGAATGAGGCATTTTCAGGACAGGCAGTCGCCGTTCATGTTACAATAGAAGATTTCAGTACTCCTAGCCAGATAATTGGAATATTCCTCCTAGGTTCCCTGAATGGAAATTCAGATACTCCAGAAGACCATGGTTGGCATTTGATTCAAGATCCCAACGGGGGCTCATCCAACTATATCGAGACGAAGGCATCTTCCTCTGGTTCAGTTACAGCAACGTGGGTTTTACTTTCGCCTGAGAATTCTGGCAGTCATGTCCTATATGCAGAAATCCATCATGGTTCTTATGCTGGAGAAAAGGCATTCTCGGGCGTTAGTGAACCGTTCGAGGTTAATGTCCAAGACGTCCCTGAAGGCCTTCCCGGTCTAGCTGATGACTGGGTTGCCCCCTCATTCAGAGTCTCTGGAGACAACAGTCCATTGTCCATTAGCACTAGGAACTCGACTGACATAAGTGTGGAATGGATGCTAGATGGAGAGTGGAACCCCAATAATGCAGAGTTGGTTTGTAAAGAAGACTCCCAAGATGTATGTAATGTCTGGGAGGTCAGTATTCCTGCAACCATTGGAGAGGCCAATATTCTGTATAGGGTTACAACGTACAATGGAACTTTCTCCATAGAACAGCCTTGGCTGAAGATGGGGACTGCTCCACCTCCATTCGAGGGCGAGGTATGGTCAGCCAGAGCGCACTCTTTCGCCTTCGCATTATTGATAATTTCATTTTTAGTCACTCTACAAGCTCGGCTATATCCTCCTAATCAAAGAGATGATATGGACCAGACTCAGATAGTGACCTCATCAGAGATGATTAGATCTGAGGAGAATCCCGGGTGGTTGTGGAATCCTGATACACAGGAATGGGTAGAAGATCCAGATTTCGAAGGGGGCAACTAATGATGGTAGGCGCCGCAACATTCCACACTGCCATGGCTGAGATTGTAGTTGGCTCCATGGTTCTGGCTACTCTATGCGCCATAGGTTGCTCAATATCTCGAATACTCCCCTCCTCAGAAATCAATAATGAATCTTTGATGATTACAATGGACAGAGCATCCCTAGCCGGCTCAGTATTGGCTCTAATTTTCCTTCCAATAGCCATTCTCAGTGGTAATTTAGCAGCCGATGGACAAGCAGAAAGTGCTCTTCTGTACAATAAGTTCGTCTACAGTGGGCTTGCTCTGGGCTTCTGGAGCGCTTTCGTCATTGGAAGGATCAGGATGGGTCCGGGATTATGGGATGAGAGGCCTTTGGCGATTCTTCAGTCCACTACGGCAGGTTTTGCATTTCTGATGACATCCATGGCATCATCTATCGGTGGAAAACTAGTCAGAGGGGAGTCACTGTTCGACGTCTTCCCTTTCTGGCTCCCTACTGAAACTGCTGCGATACTGCCACTTTGGGCGGCCGTGTCCTTGTTAATCCTAGGAATAACATCCTCAGCACTGGTGTTTAGATTCACTCTACCAAAGATTGCTAGGATAGAATGATATTATTCTAAATTCAGGAAGATCTCCTCAAGTCTAGTTGAAAAGACCTCAGGGTTTAGCCCCATTTTGGATATGCTGACTCTTCCGTTCTCTGACCATAAGGAGCGATTGTGAATGTCTTTGGCCTCTTCAAGAGCTGCGTGCCATGCTGAGTAGTCATCTCTAGGCAGAAGCCTCCCTGAAAACCCATCAGTAATTGTCTCTCTGAATCCGCCCTCATCTACGAAAAGAGCAGGCGTACCTAGGGACTGAGCCTCTATTGGAGTAAGGCCGAAAGGTTCCGAATGGGCCATACTGACTACCGCTACTGCCCCTCTAATCAGACTACAAAGTTCGGACGACTCAAGTCTCGGAGCTACCCAAATCCCTACCTTACTAGATTTAGCATGTTCAATCAACGAATCAATAGTTTCCTGTTCACCACCGCCTACCAATGCAAGGGACAAACCACTATCTTCCAACATCGAAACCGTCTCCCAAGTTCCTTTTACCCAACTCGCCCTTCCTATGGTTACTACATACGGCCCCTCGATCCCAACCATGGGAGAGTCCTCTGAACTCGGAGACTCTTGGGGAAACTCTTCGGGATCTAAGCTAGGGGGCAATACCCCTGATGGAATTCCATATACTTCACCGATTCTCGATGATGTGAACTTTGAATTTCCACTAATTGCAGTCCTATCCCTGGCTGAAAGCATCCTTATCTTGGACAGGTCCTTTCTTCTAGCCATACTCAAAGCCGCTCTAGTCAAGCTAAGATTACGTCTAGGGGACCCATCTATCATTCGATGTAAGACATCCTCATGAAGGCCTCGATGGGGTTCAAGAAGGTGTAAATGCAAAAAAGTGCCGTCAGGAATGATTTCCAATATGGAGAGGCTCCCGTCACCACTGGTCAGGTGAACATAATCTAGATCAACTAAACTTTCAACTAGTCCTCCGACTGATTTCCAACTCTGCAAAGAACTGGAGAATTCTTTGTTCAATATTCTAGATACAGCATTTCGGGGAGGCTTCCAATAAATATCTGGCTTCATTAGTTTAATGCCATATTCTTCACATATCGAGTCAAGCTGTTGAGCACTGTCAAGAGTGGCCACAGAAACCTCGAATTTCTTCGATAAGGCGGGAAGGTTCCTGATAATATCCCTTTCAGCTCCTCCCATCGCGGAGAAGCTACCCTTGGCAACGAGTAATCTGGTCCGAGCCCTATCCGCTCCCTCGCCATTACGCGCCATGAACCTCCATCCTCCGTCCTCGTTTAAGTCCGATACGCCTTGGTGTGGCCATGGTGGGCAGAGTTCTGCTAGTCAGAGGGGCGCGCCTCGCTGAGAACTCGGGCTTGGGCAGAGCCCATCAGGCGATCGAGTCATTACTGGAAAGGGCGCTTGTACCTCAGTGGACTAAAGTCGGAACCATTGAGCATGAACAAGAAACCGGACTTGTTCATAGAGCAGTAAAGAGATGGTATACTCATCCAAGGTCAGTGACAAAATTATCTGAATCCACGCCTGCGGATATTATCCACATTACTGACCAGGAACAGGCTCATCTGGTTCCCAAGAACTGTGCAGTCCCGGTGATAGTCACTGTTCACGACCTCTTCCATATTAGCCCTAGGAAGATAATCGGGGGAGATGTGACTGTGTCAGTCGGAGAACAAAATCCCGGTTTCTTCAGAAGAAGGGACTTGAAGATGTTGAAGAAGGGCCTAGAAAGGGCGGATATGATAATTTGTATCTCTGAAAGTACTCTAATGGATGTCAGGAGGATCTTTCCTGGGAAGAGAACGGCCCTTGTAAGGCACCAGATAGATACAGAATATTGGAGTCCGTTCTCAAATCCCAAACCGCGAGAGCTTCTAGGGGACTTCGATAGTGAATCCAAGATGCTGGTAATAACCCTGGGAAGTAATGAAGAGAGAAAAAGGCTAAAATTCGCTAAAAAGGTTATTTCTTCATTACCTGATGAGGTATCAAAAGATATCAACGTGATTCATATCGGAAGCGAGGTGAAGTTCACCGATGATCAATTACTGGCCGCTCTACAGAGTGCGGAGGTCTTACTCTTCCCCAGTGCTAGTGAAGGATTCGGATACCCTCCGGCCGAGGCAATGGCCGCCGGTTGTCCAGTCATAGCATCAGACCTTCCGGCTCATAATGAGATAATTCCCAGAAGGTGCCTCCTTCCCGCTACCGCAACTCAGGATTGGGTGGATGAGATAGTCCGAATCCATTCTGAGTGGAGGGCGGCAGGAGGAGTCCCAAGACATCCCTCAGAGGAATTGATGAATCACATCGAGAACCTCCTAAGTCCCAAATCTCAAGGCATCTCACTCGCTGAAGCATACACTGGTGCACTGGATAAATGACTGCCTGAAATAGCTTGGTTCACGACAACTACTGATTATAAACTCGCCAATTGTCGATATGCCATGCTGGAGGTCAATGGGCTAAAGAAAGGCTTTGGATCTGGCAGCAGGAGACTTGAGGTCCTGAAGGGCATAGACCTCAAGATAGAATCAGGGGAGCTTGTAGCTCTAATGGGGCCTTCCGGATGTGGCAAGTCTACTCTTCTGAATATCATAGGCGGCCTGTTGGAGGCCGATTCAGGTTCCATTTCCCTTACTGACTTCGAGTATGGTACTTATCCTCCAAGCAGAGTCGTAGATGTTAGGAGGAAAGGTGTAGGATGGATTTTCCAGGACTACCATCTCGTGGATAGGTTATCTGCCTTGGACAATGTCATTTTCGCACTCGAGCTCGCTGGTGTACCGTCTGCTCAAGCAGAGAGTCAGGCAATGGACGCCCTCAGAAAGGT
>DANL01000065.1:12580-13808 GCA_002499865.1 Euryarchaeota archaeon UBA121
GGTTTGTCAGATAGAATGAACTTCATCCCTGACCAGCTTTCTGGTGGACAGAGGCAGAGAGTGGCCATAGCTAGGGCGATTTCTGGCTCAAGACCGCTAATTCTAGCCGACGAGCCAACTGGTAATCTTGATGTCAAGAGCGCCGAGGGGATACTCGATCTGTTCAAAGAACTCTGCGAGGACTATGGAATTTCCGTACTAATGGTCACTCACGACCCTAACCTTGCGTCCAAGGCAGATAGGATGCTTCTCCTCAGGGACGGAGTAACCGCCGCTTCGGACATACGCTCTGCATGGGGAGTAGGGGGTAATCCCTGATGGATCTCTACTACCAAGAATATCACAGGCCCACTAGGCCAATGACTTATGATGGGGCCATAAAGACGTGCCTGGTCAAGACCGTAGACATGAATGGTAGGGCATCAAGATCCGAATTTTGGAGCTTCTTTCTATTCTATTTGCCAATGATGCCAGCTCTTGGTCTCGTAGGCATTTTCTTCACTATGGGAATTAATAGTATATCATCTGGAGTAGGAATTGGATTATTAGATACACTATTATTTGTCCCAGCATCGTATCTAGTAGTCTTTTTGCAACTTGTCTTTTTCTACAGTTTCACGAGTGCTACTGTACGTCGATTACATGATGTTGGAAGAACGGGGTGGTGGCTACTTCTAACTCCTACACTTGTAGGTCTTCTGGTGATTGGATTTTTCCTGTTCTTGGAGGGTGAATCCAATGAGAACAAGTATGGCGCCGTACCTACAAACGCCCCCATAGAAGCCTCTATGGCCGAGATTATTTCTGCTATCCCAGACAATTTGTCTATGTCTCTGAGAAGCGCTTGGATTGGCAGAGAAAGGGTTCTGGCAGTTTTTGCAGGAGTATTCCTAGCTTCACTCGTAATCACAACGGTCCTAGCTTACTCGGCAGGCCTCAGTGGCGCATTCCTGCAGTTCTCTCTCCAAGAGGAGATATTCGATGGTAAGGTGGACTTCGCAGAAGACCCCGGCTCTGATTCAGAGGGTAGGACGAACGACTCAGCACTCTGGGAGTCTGCTTGCTCTGAGTTGATAGAGATGGAGGAGATTACTGATTGTGGCCTGGTGTTCGGTAGACAGGGAGTAAGGGTCAACGGGTTCTTTGACGAGGGAGGCATTATTCCACAACCACTCAATGCAGTCGGTGCGACAGGAATAACTGGGGATTGGACTAATGTCAGTTGGGA
>DANL01000065.1:14133-16481 GCA_002499865.1 Euryarchaeota archaeon UBA121
TACCCAGAGGCATACGACTCAGGACCGCCAATCAATGACAAGAGGACTATCAGATTCTATGGGGATGGGATATGGGATGGAGATTTGGGCGAACGTCATGCCAATCGGGTGATATATGGATCATGGCCGAGCTCTGCCGAAGAAGCATCTGCTAATCGCTCGATAATCCTCCCTTCACAGATAGCTAGTAAGGCAGGAGTTGGAGTAAACGATACCGTAGATACTCTGACTTTCACCTACACCTACGATTATCTAGGATACGCAGCTATTGCCTCAGGTTTCGACGACTGTCCTGGTGAAGAGTACTTCAACCAAGAATCAGGTTACCTTTACTGTCAGGTGAACATGACGGTTTACGACCTTAAGGTTGCCGCAGTTTACCAAGAAGGGGGAGCGGGAAACCCTACTTTGCTTTTCAACCCAATAATGGTATCAGATTCAGTACTTACCGAGGAACAGAAGCTCACTCTGATGAACAATGATCACGGTTATCTCGGCATCGCCATAGATAGAAATGAGCTCCCATCGTCTTCCACCAGAGCGGCCACAGATTGGTTAGACGGCCTGAAAGGGGATATCGAGGGAGTGAACTACACATCAGGAAGTGACATAATGATTGAGTACAATGATTTGATATCGGGGACGATTCTCTTTCTGGATATTTTCCTTGGGATAATCAGCGTGTTCGATTACATACTGATGATACCGATAGTAGTTCTTTCGTTTTCAGTCCTCATTTATGGGCTCGTCCTGTCGTTGGAACAGAGGAGAAGGGAGATTTCGATTCATAGGGTTATAGGAGGTTCGGAATCTACCTTGACCTCTATGATACTCAGCGAACTGGCAGTGGTTGGTGTCATTGGGTGGTTTACGGGCTACCTCCTAGCGATGGCCTCGGTTCCGGTTGTTCTGGATGCCGTCGGATTCATGGCATTCGAGAGAAGCGACTTCAGAGTCGTTCCAACCCTGAGCGGCCTCGTCACTCTCCTGATATTCACTGTAACTGTGGGGCTTACCCTATTGTTCGGAAACTCTAGGACCAAAGATTTCCTAAGCATAGAAATCGACGAGGGAGTCAGGAGAGTCGCCACAAGAAAGAAGTCAAGGCTATGGCTACATCTGATAATATTCTTCGTTGGAATCCTCTCATTCCTCGAGAGTTGGATAGAAAGCAATGGGGGCTTAGGACCAATTAGCGATGATGGGATAAGCTCAAACTTCATCGTAGATGGACTGTTATTCCTCTTTGGCCCATTCTTCCTATGGATAGGGGGGGCATTAGTACTGGGAAGGATCGGTGCAGCTGGACCAAGGATTTTCACTACTCTGTTCGGCTGGAGCCCGGTTCTGACTGATATCAAGAGGGGGCTGAAGGGATCAGGATCAAGCGAGTCAGTGAATAGACTAGCAATAATTCTTCTACTAACACTGTCAATAGTAACAGTGGCTGCTGTACAGGGATACACTGGGACATTAGTAGACGAGAGGACAACCTCGGCTCAGACAGGTGCAGACCTGCAGGTTCAGTTTGAAGAGCCCGTTTCCCAGCAACGTGCAATGGACGAAGTGATCCTGGCAATACAGAGGGCAGGAGAGTCCGAGATCGACTCAATAGACTATGTGACTTCAGTGGGGGACATATTCACCAATCAGAAAGGGGAAGGCTCTCTCCTGAGGACATGGATTCTATTTGACGGGAATGAGAATACTCTCCAATGGGACGAGCAGACTATCCCCGGAGACGATATTGATGTAGTATCAGCTGGCTGGGCATCCTTCGGATTTACCGCTGGCTCCTCTGCCAGAAGTCAACTTGACATCTCTAAAAATGACATAGGATCGAACACAACCATTGAGTTCACATCATACAGTTTCGGTGGTTTGGACAGCGACATGAACCCAATCATCACCACTACTGTTACTGAGGCAGACATTACCTATCTGGGTGGGCACAGATGGGTTCCAGGACTACAATCCTCCGAAGCAAATCAGGCAATAGTCATTGGAGAGGCCACCTACAAAGAACTTCTAGGTCAAAACGCGGTAGAGTCTTACACGTCCAATCGATGGTTCTTCGAACTTTGTGATGAGACCCAGAAAGACTGTAAGAATGCCTTGAAGACACTGGGAGTCGAGATATCCAATGGTGTTGGAGTGGCATCATCCAGTAACTGGGGAACGAATCATGAGGCCAACGAGAGGACAGGAGGACTAATCTTCGGGACCCCCGGTCTTCTGAGTCTACAATTCGTGGTAGCCTCGCTAGCATCAATCGCATCAGCCTTCGTATTCCTCTCACTGGTCCTATCGCAGAGGAAGAAAGAACTAGCCATCCTTCAGGCAATAGG
>DANL01000065.1:16856-26155 GCA_002499865.1 Euryarchaeota archaeon UBA121
TGCTAGTTAGTATGGGACTAGGAGTAATACTTGGCCTTGCAATATCCGAGTCTTTCAACGGGTTTTTCGGAGTCTTTGGATACATCTTCCAGATTTTCCTAGGTCAAAGCGCTCCGATAGACAGAGATTTAGTCTGGCCATGGACTGAGCTGATACTCGTCAACGCTTCCGTCCTAGTCGCTGTCGTGATCGCATTGCTTTTCACCACAAGAAGGGCGCTGAAGTCCGATCTTGCCATAGTTCTGAAGGGGGAATAATACAATGGACGAAAGCTTGGTAATACTGGAAGCCAAAAATATGTACCATATCTACGAGAGCCTGAGTCTCGAGGGGAATGTTGTCGCCTTGAGAGGCCTCAATGTCAGAATCAAGGAAGGCGAGGCCGTAGCTGTAATCGGACCCTCTGGATCAGGCAAGTCTACTCTTCTGAAGTGCCTAGGAGGTCTAATGAAACCATCATCTGGTTCAGTTTCCTTAGGAGGCAGGGAGATGATTAGGATGACTGGTAACGAACTAGTAAAACTACGCCAAGAAACAGTTTCTTTCATCTTCCAAGACTCAAATTTACTTCCGGATCTAAATGCGTTAGATAATGTTGCACAACCACTCAGGCACCAGGGGGTGATGCCAGGTCCAGCTAGAGCCAAGGCAATGGAGCTACTTGAGAAACTAGCGATGGGAGATAGGTGGATGGGAATGCCGGAGCAACTTTCTGGAGGAGAGCAACAACGAGTAGCTATAGCCAGGGCACTAATTACCAATCCAAAGCTAATTCTGGCCGATGAGCCCACCGGTGCATTGGATCCTATAACCAGCAGGGAGGTTCTAGAGCTGTTCGAAAAGCTGCATGAGGAAGAGAATGTGGCATTCTTGCTGGTGACTCACAACAGGGACGTGGCATACTTCTGTGAGAGGTCCTTAGAGCTTAGAGACGGAAGGTTCGTCGCGCAACATGGAACCGATTTCGATATGGCGGATCTCTCAGAGACTAGAGAACTAATTATAGATGAAACCGGGACAATAACACTACCTCCGGATCTGCTTCTAAAGCTAGGTGGTCCGGGTAGATTCGATGTCCCTGATGCGGATAGAGATTCCCTGAAGCTGGAGAGAGTTGAGGACGAGAGAATAGAGGTATCTTCCAAGACTAAGAGAGTACTAGCACCAATCTGTCCTGCTTGTAATCATGACTACTCAGACTCAACAGATCAGCTGTGTCCTGAATGTGGTTCCAGTAGGCCCATGATTCAAGCCTGAGGAAGTAGGAACCTCTGTGGCTTGGCTATACCGAGGTCCTTGGGTAGCTCCGTTTTGGCTATGGGGAGCTCGACTGGAATCATCTCCTTTCCTATGAGGGCGACTCTGCTCTCCCTCCTGTCTGAAAGAACCTCCCGTCCAACCATTGGCGCCAGTCTTTCAGAGAATTCTAGAATCTCTTGATGAGTTGGCATATTCTCAATTGAAAGATTGTTTCTGCTATTTCCCACATTGACATAACCCTTCGCCTCGATGAAATCAGGATCAGCAATATTATCCAGTCTAGCGTAGTCTTCGTGGAATCCCATAGACTCGTGTTTGATCAGCGTATGCCTACAAACCGTTCTCGTATCCAGACTAGGCAATAATTCCAGAGTCTCTTCAAGCTTGTGAAAGGCCCCTTGGTCAAATTTAGGTTTGCATAGCCTGTCGAAAATCTCCTTGTTAGGGGCATCTACTGAAACATAGAGCTGAGTGGGCAGTGGGTCAAGATTCTCAATTACCTTCGGGAGGCTCCCATTGGTCACTAGGAAAGTGGACGTTCCATGATTGTGACAAACCTCCAAGAATTCACCTAATCTTGAATACAGCGTAGGCTCACCGTTCAGAGAAATAGCAACATGCTTAGGATTCTGAGCATCAAGAAACTTCTCCTTGTCCGCCTTCGGATTGCCTCCAAAGCCCGTTAGAAGTCTTCTGTGGGCTTTCACAGACTCTAGATACAACTCATATGGGTCATCGTCAATCTTGTTGAGCGAATCGGAATGAGGCTCTCTCCAGCAGTAGGTGCATCCAAGATTGCATGTATCCACATTTGGTGCCATCTGCATACATCCGTGACTTTCTATTCCGTAGAATGTGCCCTTGTAGCAAGAACGATCTGCAATTAGACTCTGCTTGGTCCAATGGCATACTTTCACGCCACCATGCTCGCCTACCAGCTGATATTTCTGCTTGGAGAGCTTTGCCGCTATTCTAGGCTCTATCTTGGTCACGTGTCCTTGCATGATGATCCCCACTCCGTATCCCGCAGAGGGGACGTGTCGAGGAGCCTGCGTATGAGTAAGTAGATATCAACCCTCACTCGTACTTAATTCCGGTACCATATGCAAAAATCTCCACTCCTCTGACACTATTCTTACTGTTCGATGATTGAGGAGTCATGTTAGCAGTATCTATTCTGACGTTAATGACCTCATCCCATCCTTCAGCTTCAGCTTGATCTCGTAATCTCTGCATAACCTCGGCCCTCCCCGCAGATATTACCTGCTGGAAAACAGTAACACTCCCTCCAATCAGATTGTTGAGGAATCCAATCATTAGATGCCAGTGACTTGGTCCGAACACACCGTTGGCATGAACTAGTCCGACACTGGAGGCATTACTCCTATATCCGCCGTCAATGGTATTCAGAATCTCTCTTCCCTTCCTCTGTCTCAATGACATTTTCCTCCGATTCGCATCTTCATGCATCCGTTCTACATTTCCACTGCTGGACACTGCCCCCCATAGGAACATTATTGGATAGACAATCGCCCAAATTATCCCAAATAAAGCTAGGAGGATGAAGGGAAGTAAGAAAACGACAACTAACGGGAAACTCCTTCCGTCCCCCGTATCACTCTGAGCAGCCACATTAATCGAAAATACCAAAAATGCCAATATGGAAAATATGCAGAAGAATCTGAAATTGACAGCGGTGGTCTTCATTGTTCCACACCTATTCGTATTTGACCGCAGTTCCGTAAGCGAATAGCTCGGCGGCTCCAGACGTGATAGCTGAGGTAGCGAATCTGACGTTGACAACTGCCGTGGCCCCAATTGATATCGCGTCCGCCACCATTCTTCCGACTGCCTCATTGCGAGACTCCTGAAGAAGCTCGGTGTATTGAGTCAACTCACCACCTACAATATTCTTCAATCCGGCAAAGATATCCTTTCCAACGTTTTTCGCCCTCACTGTCGATCCACTAACTACTCCCATCGCTTCGGTAATCACCTTGCCCGGGATAGTCTCCGTATTGACCACCAGGATGCCATTCACTACTTGTTCCATGAGGACCAATCTAGAGAGGAGGGCTCTTCAATGTAATGGCTTATCCATCCGAGAAGACTATTCTCTTAGTACAACCTCTGGCTTGGACTTCATGGATACTAGGGCCAAGATCGCGAGAAAAATCCCATTGCAAATGATTATCTGACCCCATCCGATTACTAGTGTTAGATTTTCTACGAAAGACAAGTCAATCATTTCAACGTCTTGGCTGTT
Organism: Euryarchaeota archaeon UBA121; assembly: GCA_002499865.1. Taxonomy (GTDB): domain Archaea; phylum Thermoplasmatota; class Poseidoniia; order Poseidoniales; family Thalassarchaeaceae; genus MGIIb-O5. The sequence goes on from DANL01000065.1 coordinate 20,383, forward strand.
CATAGTAAAATCCGGTATAACTCCAATTCTCATAAACATCCAAAAAAGTCCTGCGCCACCTATGGCATTAATCGCTATCCAAGATCCTACCAGCTTAATCCCAAGGTCCCTGTCACCTCTCCAAAGAACCAGGGTACTGAAGAGTCCAACAATTGCTAGGATCCCACTGTGTAGTCCCTGTATTTCCATAAGCCCTCCCAACTCATCGTAGTACTCAACTACCTCATCCCAGAATAATTCATTTTCCGACCATTCGGCTTTCTCCTCCTCAGAACCATCCACTGGATAAGGTTCAACTTCCTCATAATCAGCTGGTAACAGCCTATCAATAATAATGGGAGATGCAATTGCAGAAATTGTTCCTAGAACCATGAAAAGCGTGATTATTCCCATGAAAATAGCTAGGCCCTTGAGCCACCAGGGCGAGGGTTCAGAGATTGGAGAGTACGGGGATTCTACCCTCATAGATGTTCCAGAAAGAACTTACTAATTATAATGCACACTAACAAAATGACTCGAGGAGATAGGATAGAATCGTTCAAGTATCGATGCCATACGCCGTGCCTAATGGCGCAAGACGAGTTACGACAGGCACTGACCTTCGATGACGTACTTCTAATGCCAGCTGAGTCTGCGGTTCTTCCCGCCGAAGTTGATATCTCAACAAGTTTGACGAGTAAGATAGGACTCAAGATTCCAATAATATCTGCCGCGATGGATACAGTTACCGAGAGTGCTATGGCAATAGCCATGGCACAGGCCGGAGGAATGGGAGTGATTCATAGGAATATGAGTATCGAAGAGCAGGCAGAAGAAGTCGCCAGGGTCAAAAGATTCGAATCGGGACTAGTCCTCAATCCGGTTACTGTCTCCCCCGATATGACAATCGGAGAACTTAGGCAAATGAAAACAAAGTATGGTTTCTCTGGATTCCCAGTTGTCAATGGAGGGGGGAGACTCGCGGGCATCATCACAAACAGGGATATCAGATTCGTAGAGGATGAGTCCTCCAAAGTATCTGAGATGATGACTAGTGAAATTGTCACCGTCACACAAGACTATGACCCAAAGGAGGCACAGAGCCTCCTACAACAGCATAGGATTGAGAAACTCGTCGTGATTGACGATGATGGTAACTGTGCGGGGATGATCACTGTCAGGGATATTCAGAGGACTAGAGATCACCCAGTCTCTTGCAAGGATGACCAAGGGAGACTCAGAGTCGCTGCGGCTACCGGTACCGGGGAAGGAGGACTAAGTAGGGCACTAGCTCTAATCGACGCTGGAGCCGACGTAATTGTGATCGATACTGCCCATGGACATTCTCATGGAGTCATAGATACCGTGGCGATGCTGAGGAAGGCATCTCCTGATTCAACAATTATAGCTGGCAACATTGCTACTGGAGCAGCGGCCGAGATGCTAATTGATGCTGGTGCTAATGCTGTCAAGGTAGGCATAGGTCCAGGCTCTATTTGTACAACGAGGATAGTTTCCGGAGTGGGGGTACCACAGCTTACGGCCGTACAGAGTGTTGTCGAAGTCTGCAAGTCAAGGGGTATCCCAGTAATCGCTGATGGGGGGATAAAATACAGTGGAGATATTGCTAAGGCCATTGCAGCAGGAGCAGACTGTGTCATGATCGGGTCTCTTCTTGCAGGTACTGATGAGTCCCCTGGAGAGACCATACTCTATCAGGGACGATCGTACAAGGTCTACAGAGGAATGGGATCTGTTGGTGCAATGAGCAAGGGTGCTCATGACAGATACTTCCAGTCCGAGCAGGGAGATACTAGGAAGTACGTCCCCGAGGGTATTGAAGGAAGGGTTCCCGCCAGAGGCCCAGTAGAGAATGTCATTCATCAGCTCGTGGGAGGGCTGAGATCATCTATGGGATATACTGGAAATGGTAGTATTGCTGACATGAAGGAAGGTTGCGAGTTCGTTAGGATCACCAATGCAGGGCTATCCGAAAGCCACGTCCACGATGTCGAGATAACTCGCGAAGCCCCAAACTACAGGAGATGATTCTCTGGAGGAGATCGTCCTTGGAGGAGGTTGCTTTTGGTGTGTCGAGGAGGCACTAATCGGACTGAGAGGAGTTTCCGAGGTTACTCCGGGATATTCAGGAGGACATGTTGAGAATCCCACCTATGAGCAGGTCTGTGGGAAGAGAACGGGCCATGCTGAGGTAGTCAAGGTGATTTTCGATCCATCAAAGATCGATAGAATATCACTTTTGGAGGTATTCTTCACATGCCATGACCCGACTCAGTTGAATAGACAAGGAAATGACATCGGACCTCATTACAGAAGTGTAATTTTCTACAATTCAGACTCTCAGAGAAGGGACTCAAATTCAGTGATAGAAGAAATGAGTAATTTATATTCTAGTGAAATTGTAACTGAGGTTTCGCCACTCAAGAACTTCTATGTTGCAGAAAACTACCATCATGACTACTTTAAGAAAAACCCGGCGAATCCTTACTGTATGATGGTCGTGGCCCCAAAAATAGCTAAGACTAGAGCCAAACACGCCCATCTGTATGAGTGACACTACGCTGAGTCCGGAACCCTGGTCCGTTCACCTACTGGGGCTCATAAGTCCCATGCTAGCAATTACTGGAAATGTGTTAGGTGGTGCCTACACTCTTTCCGGTGTTCTCTTCATTTGGGTTTTGAGCCCTATCCTTGACGTCCTATTCGGGGAGTCGGAGTCGCCTAGGCCTCCACGAGAGTCTGGTACTCCCTTTGAGAGATTACTATGGGTTCACGGAATATTGCACTTCGTGATGCTAGCGACGTTCTTCTACTTCGTCGCAAGCGAGGGGCTCACTCGTTGGATGTTAGCGGCATCTCTATCAACTGGTCTGGTTGCAGCTGCTTCGGCTATTGTTACTGCACATGAGCTAGGACACAAGAGGCCCAGAAGTCCCGGATGGAGATTGGCAAGAGCACTTCTTTTCAGTATAAATTACGCTCATTTCACTACTGAGCACAATTACAATCATCACAAGAACGTAGCTACAGACAAAGATCCAGCCAGTGCTACCTATGAGCAGAGCATCTGGTCATTCTGGGTTAGAACCATACCAGGGCAATTCATATCATCAGTGAGAGTACACAATAGGAAGGGCAGAACCGGTTTCAGAAACCCATCATGGAGGGGTCTTGCCCTCCAATCACTGTGTGTATCAATTCTGATTCTCTTGCACTATGCAGGGATTTACTGGGCGGCGCCCGTTCTAATTGGTTGGCTAATAGCCTCAGGTATCGCTATACTCACCCTAGAGTATGTCAATTACATACGTCACTGGGGACTAAGGAGAGAGAACGGAGGGAGGTTCGAAGAAGGACATGCTTGGAATACAGAGGCTAGGTGGTCCAGGTGGAGTCTCCTGGAACTGACTAGGCATTCTGATCACCATCTCCAAGCATCAGTTCCTTTCTGGAAACTAAGGCCATATCCAGATGCTCCCAGATTGCCGTCTGGCTACTACGCATGCTGGTGGCCATGTCTATTCCCCCCACTTTGGAGGAGAATGATGAAAGGAAGGGCTCCGAACATCTGAGTTCTCCCCATCCGTCCATTAACTTACACTAGCTAAGCCCTCATCGGGGCAACCTTCAATTCTTCATTGGGATGCAGCCTTCCATGGTCGTTCCCAGAAGGGATGATGATGATGATGTTCCAGCTGACAAGGCTTGGGCAATCCATGCGGCCATAATTGGTCTGAATACCGGTAATTTGCTCTTCAGGGGCTTAGAGCTAGATCCTGATGATCCTGGAATGATAACTGTGGCTTGTTTGGCAGTACTAGCGGCCGCTCTGCCTTTCCAAGCAATCTTCTTCCTCATCAACTCCTACATACAAGAAGCCTCGAACGTCCATGAGATCGAATTCATAATGTTGCAGAGGCTATCCTTGATATGTCAGACCATATCCTACCTGTCACTTACGGCTATAGGAATTCTGATGTTCGAGACTCACGTGTATGTCGGAGGGAGCTTCTTTGCAGGTTGCATAGTAGCATTCTTCCTACTTAGGGCTGCGATGAATCAGGCAGAGGCATTAGCCACTAGCCATACTCGTTAATTCGTAGAGAGGTTGATTGCTGACCTTCCCTTGTGACCCACATGGCTGATGCCTTCACAATGCCAAGCCTTCCACCGGCTTCTCCTTGGGATGCCTATATTCTGATGCTCGCGGTACCCTTTATTTTGAGACTAGTTTTTGTAGCTCCACCATTAATCGACCTGATCAACACCTATGCTCCGCCAGGTGAGAGGACAAAGCATGTTAGGTGGTTCTTGTCCAAAATAAAATCATTACCTGTCAAGGGGTTCTGGCTAATATTAGTGAATGAGACAATGTCATTTATTTTACCAGCTATAGTTGCAATCGGTGCGCGTTATTGGCTAGGACCAATTGGTTGGCCGACATGGGATGATACTCCAGACATGGGAGTAGCCCTTCTTCTTCTTGCTGGGGGGTTATGGCTACTTTCAGATTTTTCAAAGGTCATGAGATCTAGAAGAGACATTCAGTCAATTGCAAAGTACAATCTTTCAACGGCAAAAATGGTAGTCCAAGGAGCAGTAGTAGGTAGAAATATACTCCAAAATGTCAGTGATTCTGGCATCCCTCGTCCTTGGAGAGAAGTAATTGAAGTCGACTTTGAGGTAGAGGGGGAAGCAACCATAGTTCCAGAAACGAACCCTATGACCGAGATGATATACTCTCTATTGGACAGAGGAGCCGATGCATTGGAGGAAATCCTAGGAAGGGTAAGGGAGCCAGCTACTGTCGCTATGGAAAGACTGGATAGGGAGATACAGGACCGTGTTTCTCAGAGAGTTCAAGCATCAGCAAAGTCACTACTTCAGAATATCATTTTTTCAATAGCCCCAATAGTTGTACTAATTGGTCTGGATAGACTCATCTAGCATCTTCTTCTCACTGGGTGTCGCGAGTAATACCCATAGAAGGCCCGCTAATATTTGCATAGTTCCAGTGGCTATAATCGTCTCTCTGAGCGTAAGGAAGTCATTTTCCAGAATCAAACCAGCGGCCACTGTTGACAGTCCCATCGTCATGGTGATCCCAAGTGAGTCAGTACCGAATACCCTTCCCAACCACTCGTCCTCGCTCCTCTTCTGGAGCATCGTCGTTGACAGTACCCAATTGACACCGCTAGCCGCGTGGGATATGAAAACATAGACTAGTATTATCGCCGTCCACTCAGAGACTGCTACTGCCATGTAGAATGCTCCGCTGATTATCAATACTCCTCCTAGTAGATACGGTACAAGCCTGTCATTAGTCATGAACCGTCGACTGACTATTGGTCCAAATCCTGAGCCAAATCCTCTAGCCATGTACAGAATTCCTATTCCAGCGGCGACATCACCAAAACCAGCCTCCCTACCTATTAGAATCAGGAGAAACACCTGTGCGCCCCCGCCCGAAGCCCACATGGCCTTCGCCAAGACTACTCTCCTGATAGACGGCTTCAACAGAATATACTTCCATCCAGAAAGAATCTCGTCAAGCATAGCTCTGGGATTACTGGACAAGCTTCCAGATTTCTCAGGACCTCCATGTGGGAGGGTCAGGATTAGAGTAATAGCCACAAGAAAAGTAATAGAGTCAATCCAAAGCGCTGCCTCTATTCCGTATTGTGATATGGTTAGACCGCCAATTCCGGCTCCGATTCCCATGGCAGCAGACCATCCTCCCGAAGATAGAGCATTAGCAGATAGTAACTCCTCC
>DANL01000060.1 GCA_002499865.1 Euryarchaeota archaeon UBA121
GGGTAGGGAATTTTAGATATGAATCATAAAGCGGGGACCTATGTTACACCCATGGACTTAACGACACTCGATTACATTAGGATTTCGATTGGTGCGGTAATACTCCTGTATGTGTCAAATTGCTTGGTCAATCAGAGAGTATGGATTCGTAAGACATTTTCATGGGGTGCAAAGGAGGAGTACCCCAAAATCTTCCAAATGAATATTATTGGCGGATCATTGATTGGATTATTTTTAACCGTAGGTCCTTTCTTGTTCTGAAATATTCCGTAGGATATTTTTAACTACTTCCAGCAATAGCCCCATTGCTTAACCCTCATCAAAATCTAGTATTGTTTCCAATTAAGGGAAAGTATTTGAGTCAGTTACGACTCAAAATAATATGACTAGTAAGAAGATTACAAACAAATCTGGATTAATAAGCCTATTTGGACTATTTATGGGTCAAGGATTCCTGGCCGGCCTAATCTTGATCATACTAGGATTAACAAAAATGATCGATCCGTTCGTACTAACTTCCTATGAATATGGGCTTGTTATTGAAGGGGTTGCAGTGACCGTCCTCGGTACACTTGGAGGCGTATTCATGCCAATCGTCATTGGCCTGATCATGAAAGACCCCATTAGATTCATAATCGATGACGACTATATTGAAGCCGTTCAATTCGGAGGCCTAATATTAAAATCTCCCAGCTTTGTAGAAAGGCATTCAAGGGAGGGAGTAACAAGTATCGAGCTGAGCGAAGTAGTGAGAACTAACGATGAAGGTATGGATACTACTACTTACTCTGCTAAACTTATCGGAAACGACGGAGTAGTTATCGGGACTCTACGGGGCATATCCAGCACAGGGGTTGCCCAGGAGATAGCCGAGACTCTCAAAGTCGAATTGTCTAGGAATTTTGATTAATTTTTCCAATTTTGTCACGTGCCACCTGCACTACAACGATGTGCAATCAAGGGCTATGGAAGAATCATGTTTTCCGTAGTCATATGATTGCTGATATCTCTTCGACTATATCGAAGTCAGGGTAGTACTTCAGGTTCTGCCACACTATCTGGCCATCTGGCCCGAGTACCTGAAGGGTTGGCGTCCTGGGATTTCCGAAGGCTTCGTCTAGTGGGACGGTACTCGGCTTGCCCGTCTCGGCGTTCCATGCTACTGCGGATGAGTAAGGCGTCAATACGGGCCATGGAGAATACTGCTCAGACGAGTTGTTCCCGTAAACCTCGAAGAATGACTCTCTGCTTTCGAAACTTGGATATCTCTGGATGGTAATAATGTTCGACTCGTTTGATATCGTTCCATTGGCGATGGATTCCCTGATCATCTCGGTCCACTCATGACAGCCCCGACAGCCAGATGCCGCCCATAGGATGAGTGTGTTCTGGCCCGACGAGTTCTCTAGCACATTGTACTCATCGTACTGGTCAACTTCCCTATCAAGCGTTCTAGCAACGATATTCATCCTGTCCAGTGTGCTTTCGTCGTCTGAATCCGATACTTCGACATCCGACACGTCAGAAATACACCCAGAAAGCGGCAATAGTATGCAGATCATCAAAATCGGAAGCCACTTCATGGGTGTTTCAGGGTTCATAGAATCATAAAGAGTTGTTTCTGCTAATGCCGTAATTCATACTGAACGGAAAACTCTCCAAATCTTTCACATGAAAACTAATGATCAGTAACTTCTAGTTCTTCGAAGACGGCTTATTTCTCACGCAAAATCGTACTACACGATTACGCCAAAATAATACAAGTGTTTATCGTTGAATTTGAATAGCGCTAATCATGCGAAGAGTCGTTCGAATTGTGCCAACTCACTCTGTTATGGAAGGAGGCGGTTTCAAGGTCCGAAGGCCGTATTCCACTAGCGGAATACTTAGTCCATTTCTGTTGTTGGATGAGATGGGTCCCAACATTACTGGACCAGGCGAGGCCGTGGGCGCCCCTTGGCATCCGCACAGGGGATTCGAGACGGTTACCTATCTCCTCGATGGCCGGATGAAACACGAAGATAGTGCTGGAAATAAAGGGGAGCTCAACCCCGGAGACGTTCAGTGGATGACTGCTGGCAGAGGCATTATCCACTCCGAGTTGCCACACGATGAATTCCAGAAAACAGGCGGAAGAATCCATGGCTTCCAGATTTGGGTCAATCTCCCAGCCGAGCATAAGATGATGCCACCAAGATATCAGGAGATTCCAGCTACCGAGTCTCCAACTATCGAAAAAGACGGAGTTTGGGCGAGAGTCATAGCAGGGGAATGCATGGGGGCCTCCTCATCGATCGACACAGTCATACCGATTACACTTATTCACGTAAAGATGAAGGATGGAACCAAGCTCAATCAACAGATAGAAACGCAATTGAACTCGATGATATTTGTTTTTTCTGGCAAGATCGCCGTCTTCAATGAGGCCAGAGAGAAGAAATATCCACAGGTATTGGGACTTGGCATCAACCAACAGGTAAGCGATGGAGAGCTAGCTCTGCTGTCAGAAGGCCCCGAGGTAGAGATCCATTCAAAGGGGGATTCCGAATTCCTGATTCTGGCGGGTCCTGAATTGAATGAGCCTATCTCTAGACACGGCCCATTTGTGATGAATACCAAGGAAGAAATTGAACAGGCATTTAGGGATTACAGAAATGGTACGTTCGCCAACTAGTCCTCACTGAAGTCCTCTTCAGAACTCTTTCTGACTAGCCACAATCCGATGATTAACACGGTTACAGCCAAGGCAACGAGTATGGAAACCATCGGTAATCCTCCCTCTTCCACGCTTTCGACCCATGACACAGTTTCAGAGGAAAAAGTACCTCCTCCGAATGAATCATCCGATACCAGTTGCGTCGGCGTCAGGATCTCACAATCTAGAGTATAATCTCCAGTCTCGCCCCCTCTCCAGTCGAATAGCATCTCGCCTGTCTGACCGGCATTCAGCACCAGACCTTGGAATCCACCGATATCGGCATCCAAGCCCGTCTCAACTACATCGCAGGAGATGTAGAAGCTAGCAGGGGCGCTTCCACTGTTCGTGAACGAGGCACGCATTGGCACGGAGCTACCCGCATAGCCCACCGGTTCCGAGACGCCCTCTTCGAGTACGATCTCCAGATTTGACCACTCTACGTGCGGAGTACTATCGCTTACGTATTGTATGTCATTCCATGAAAGGGGTATGCTGTATCCACCGTAGTCGTCAATCCCAGAGCCATCAGGGTTCCAGCCAGTCCTGTATGAGATTATCTCAATCGTTGCAGACTCGCTCCAAATCGTCCCATTCGACCAGCCAACCTCGACCACTCTCTCTCCGCCTCCATTGACCAAGGCCTCCCCGGAGTCATCGCTGAAAGACTCGAAGGACGTGGATTCAGCAACCCCCATCCCATTGACTTTGAAAACCACTCCTTTGGAGTCGAAAACCACCTTCTGATCCACAATCCTCCGTTCCCATCTGTCTGTGAATCCTCCGCTCCCATTGGAATTTTCCCAGGTTATCTCACTGAATCCTGTTCCTCTGACATCATGGTCATCTAGGCTGTTACTGAATGTTGAGTTAGTTATTCGGACGACAGAACCGTCCCCTAGGGATATTATTGGTCCGACTCTATCAAAACTACTATCATTGGAAACAAGGGACCCATTTTCGCCAATGGTTAATTTGGCCCCGGTTAGGTAAGAGCTACTCATACTCATGAGTCCGTTTACCACGATTTCAGACCCTCTAGGACCTGCCGCCATCATATTCATTCTATCAAGGTGAACTCCTTCGATTACTATCTCTGAATTGCCCACCTCAATAATTACCTCTGATACTGAAACCGAGGATTGCCCGTAGCCTATCAAGCCAATCCAAATTTCCTCATCGTCCACATCGCTGAACTCGAATGTGTGACTGCTTCCGTTTAGTGAGATTGGTTCCGAGTCGCCCACAAACGCTTGGCCTCCGTAGTAGCTGACCCCTCCAACGGAATGCATGGTCATGATGAAATCTCCCTCTATGCCATCATTTGGGACTCTGAATGAGGCCCTGCTTTCTTCATCCCAGTAACCATATCCCATCAATCCATTGCCACAAGCCATTCCGTCTGGGTTCCCAGGCTCATCCCAGATTCCGCATTCGAGCATGGAATTATCCAGATTTAGGATTCCTCCCTCATCAACCGTGATATTACAGGTCAAGTCGACTAATGCGTCTCTGATTGTAAGTACCCCTCCATCCATAATCCTGACGTGATCGTAATCACACGTCAACAAGCCCCCATCTGCCTCCCAAGTTACACTTGTGTCGATGGTGGTTTCATTCTCCTGTGCGGTTGCAAATCCACTCACTACTACTAAGGACATCAACATAATCAATGCCTGAAGGACTGCTAATCTCTTGCTCATAGCTCTAGGGACGGTAGTTGGCAAATCAATGATTTCCCTGCTGAAGTCGGTATTGGGTCAAATACGACGGTTACCAAATCACTCATACACCGGCCACTACTGGGCAGGACGTGGAAACCGTACAGACGCTTTCTGAGTCATTCAATGACTCATCATGGGGCTTCGCACTGAACATAGTCACTGTTCTGCTAATGTACGGCCCCTTCTACCTGGCCAACACTGGTGCAATGCTTTTCGGTAAGTGGATTCCAGATAAGTTCGGCTTCGATAGTATCGTAATAGATCAAGGAAGGACTCTGGGCGATGGATTCAGGGCCCTAGGGGACGGAAAGACGTGGAATGGATTCTTTGGAGGGGCTTTCTTTAGCGGTACCCTGACTCTTCTGACACACCATCTGTGGGGAGGGAGAAACGATGCTGAATCCAGACCTTTCATTGATCCGACCCTCTGGGCGACGTCCGATGACTGGTTTTGGATAGGTGGAGAATGGGGCGCGGCCTTTACCATGGGATTTGTACTCGGGATGGCCTGTATGGCTGGCGATTTGGTTGGATCCTACTTCAAGAGGAGGAAGGGCCACAAAAGAGAGGGCAATGAAAGCTCACAGGCACCTATCCTGGATACTCTGACTTTCGCAGTTGCCATATTTATCACCGCTTTCCTGCTTTTCAAAGGACAAATCATCACCAGTCCGGATTTAGTGGATGAGATAATTGTACTACTGATCTTGACCCCAGTAATTCACAGAGCGACTAATATTCTTGGATTCAAGCTTGGATTGAAGTCAGTTCCATACTGAAAACAGCTGAACAGTAGAGTTATGCCCCGCGTGCCATGCGACCAATCATGACAGCCATGTCAGTGCTGATTATCGGCTCTGGAGGAAGGGAGCATGCCTTGGCAATAGGCCTATCTCAGAGTCCCTCGGTCGGTTCAATTCACACGGCTCCAGGGAACGCAGGAACGGCCACTCTCGGAAAGAATCACCAGATTGATGTCATGGATATCGAGGGTTTGGTCTCTCTGGCACAGGAAATATCTGCAGACTTGGTCGTTGTAGGGCCTGAAGGCCCCCTAGTAGCAGGAATTTCCGACAGGTTGAGGGAAATCGGGATTCCTAGCTTCGGGCCAGGCTCAAAGGGGGCTATGTTGGAAGGATCAAAGATCCATGCTAAGGATCTGATGGCGAAATTAGATATTCCCACCGCTGATTCTGTCAGATTAGAAAAATATTCAGATATCGAAGTTTTTCTACATGGTAATCCTCCCCCATGGGTCATCAAAAGAGACGTCCTTGCAGGGGGAAAGGGGGTTGTGGTCACGTCTGACATTGACGACGCATCGAAATTTATTTCTGATTCCATAGAGGGAGATGGGTTTGTCATAGCAGAGGAATTTCTACAGGGGGAGGAAGCATCCTTATTGGTGCTAATGGATGAATCAGGTTATGTTTGCTTGCCTCCAAGCCAAGACCACAAGAGAGCCCTGGATGGAGATAAGGGGCCCAACACAGGAGGAATGGGCGCCTATGCCCCCGCTCCCATAGTCACTTCGTCAGTGCTTAGGAGGGCAGTAGACGAGATTGTTGAACCAATGCACCATTACCTGAGAAACCAAGAAGACCCTTATCGAGGAGTCCTGTATGTCGGCCTAATGATCGATTCTGACGGGGCTCCCCGAGTAGTAGAGTACAATGTTAGATTCGGAGACCCAGAAACTCAAGTCACAATTCCCCTGATAGAGGGGGATCTAGGAGAGCTCCTCCTCGCCACAGCAACAGGTAACCTTTCCAGCCTATCTCCCTCTTTTTCCGATTCACACTCAGCAACTGTTGTTCTGGCCTCGCAAGGATACCCAGAATCAACCGAAACTGGCAGAGAGATTTCTGGAGCGGACTTAGAGATAAATGAGGGGGTCTTGAGAGGGTATGTTCACTTTGCAGGAGCGTCGATGATCAGTGGCAGATTGATATCCAGCGGGGGCAGGGTGTTGGCGGCCACCGGAATAGCCCCTGATTTAACTCAGGCATTGGACGTGGCCTACCAAATTATCGACTCAATTTCCCTGGAAGGTTCACATTTTAGGACCGATATTGGACATAGGGAACTATCCCGTAGAGAGTAGCTTTTTGATGATATATTTCTCTCTACTCTCTGAGAACGGTTATAACAGAAAGTAAAATCGCGACGTCGCTAGCCTTCAGGCTAAGCAGACGGTGAAACCAATGAACGTAAGAGAAGATGCGAAAGCAGACGGGAACTCCCTGAAGGAACTCGTGCCAGTTTCGGCCATATTGGTCGCCTTAGTGGCACTTTTCCTAGGGTCGGAGGCTTTAGCAAATGGAACAATGGAGAATGACGGGTACCTGCGAATCCTGACCCTCCCACTGGCGGCCGCACTCGCGGCGTCTTTCGGAAGGGTCCTTTCTGTTTCAGAACTCGGGATACCAAGCCATTTCAAGACTGGAGCGTTATCGATTCTTTTCATAGCAGTTTCTGCCATCCCTGAGCTTGCTCCAGAGTTACTGGAAATTGACACCATCGTTACCTTCACATTCACATCTGTCGGAATAGCCACAATGATGCTGGTTAATTCAAACAGGAGGGAGGAGGCTAACTTACTACTAGTGGCAGTGGTGGGATTCTTCCTATCTGCATCCTTGGCCGCATCTACAGGTTTCGGATCAGAATCATGGGCCGGGACAGATGAGGAAATGATTGACGCAGTCAGATCTTCCATGGCTTCAATTTTATTTGCATTCTGGGCTTCATCAATATCCCTCGGCTTGATGGTCGTACTCGGTATGAGGGGGACATTAGACACGGCTGGAGATGGGAAGCTATTCTCCGGAATCCCCTCATTCGACATTCAAAGTGACTCATCGAGAAAGATGATGTCAGTTTTGGCACTCGTATTTACGGTCCAGTTTATTCCGCTTGTATGGCTATGCTCTATATCCGGAGACACCATTGTAGTAGATGGAGAGGTCGTCTCAAATGCTCTGTTAAAGTACTCCGAACACCAATATCTAGGCTCGGTATGGGCCCTAATGACGGCCTTGGTGATATTCGTATGGGCGTTCTTCCGATCTGAGAGATGGCAGGTTATGGCCGCTTTGGTAGCCGTAAACTGGATTCTTTATTCAGCGGCAAGATTAGTCGAAATCGGTAATCCACTGGGCATTGAAGTACTTCCGGCAAGCTCCGGAGACAGTACTTCCGCGGCTGCTTGGTTCTTCCTGATCTTCTGGTCTAATGTTGCGGCCTACATCCTTTCAATCAGAGGATACTTCGGAGATACGGCTCCAGTTAGGGAGCATAGCGCTATGAGGGCATGGTGGAATGCTAACTACTACGGAATAATGATCTCTCTGGCTTTGTTTGTCTCTCTAGCAATCAGGACCGGTTGGAACGTACTTCCAGCAATGAACGCCACAGGGACTCAGTTGTGGGACATGACTGGAGGTTCTGATCCATGGTACATGAAGAGGGTAATCGATTATGTCGTAGCTGAGAGGAGCCACTTCATCTTCGACTCCGATCGCTCATACCCCATGGGTGTGATCAATCCTAGGCCACCACTTTTCTCGTGGTCCCTTGCTCTTGGTGGACTGGGCCTTAACTGGCTCACAGGATCGTCTCAGGACCAGATGGTCTGGTGGAGCGTATCTGCCATGCCAGCAATTTACGGCGCCCTAATCGTACTTCCACTGGCTGGAATTGCAAGGAGGGTACACAGTGATCTCGCTGGAGTAGTCACCGCGTGGCTTATCGCCCTAATGCCAGGTCACATCGGCCACTCCACATTCGCATTAGCTGATCACGACTCTTTCGCACTGCTGTTCATCTCGATGGCGTTCTACTTCTGGGTAAGGGCCGTCGAGGGAATAAGAGATGAAAGACTATTCAACGAGACCAGTAGAAATCCATTGTACCTGATAGCTGGAATAAGGGAGATGTGGATGAGGAATCCAATGGTGATGTCCTGTGCCACATTATCTGGTATTTCCTTCGCTACCGTAGCATTGGGGTGGAAGGGATTCGTGTATGGTCCAGGAATCTTATTCCTAGCTTTCTCCGTACAAGCATTCCTCAATCTCTTCAGAGGCAGGGATAGCCTTCCAATCACGGCGGCAGCATTGCAGATGCTTCTCACTGCATTCGTGATTCCGTTGCCTTTCTACATGTGGCCTGGATTGGATCTTCTTTTCGACCCCAGCGGTTTCCAACCAATGTTCTACATCATCGGATTCACATTTGCTTTGGGTTGGGTGACCTGTTCATTCAGGGACAAGCCATGGCTTCTCGTAGTTGGCAGCGGAACTGCTCTCTTCGGTGCTATCCTGCTCTCACTTTACGTCTTACAGGCACTAAACTATTACAATGGATGGGACATTCTATTCACAGGAGGATTCTACTTCTCCAAGAATAAAATATTCGGCACCATCGGTGAAGCACAGGCCCCCAGTAGAGGGGTTCTATTCGCTTCTTATGGTCCGGTAGTTTCCATAATTGCCATTTCCTGTGCAGTATATCTAATCTGGAGAGGAGCTAGAAAGGACCGCCAAAGCCACCTCCTACTAGGATCATGGACAATAGTCGCTGCTTACATGGCTTGGAGCGCTGGTAGATTCATCTTCAACGCGACGCCTGCAATGGCAGTTGTCGGCGGACTCGGGATTGCAATGCTCTGGAAAGCAGCAAATCCCGCAGATTTCCTCAAGGAATATCGCAGAGCTGGGATTGGCAACCCCTCCGCTAGGAGGAGATCGACATTCACGGCATCCAGAAGGCATCCTGGAATACCTGCTCTGATGATGGTTTTCCTGCTAGTTGCAAGTCAGCACGCAACTTACGGCATAGACTCTGGAATTCCTCGTGGAGAAGAGGCGGCTACCGACGTCGACCAGGCTATCTACGAAATAGCCCCAGACTTCCTACGTTGGTCCATTGGAGATTTCTCAATACTTCAGGACGAAGAATATGACCCTGACTCAGGGATGCTAAGGTACATGGGGACCTTCGGCCCAGGTTTCAATGGAGCAGATTGGAATACGGCGTATCAATGGCTTTCTGAACAGGATACAGAAGTCGGCTTCAGTGAGAGGCCTGCCTTTGTCTCATGGTGGGACTATGGTTTCCAGGCTCTCACACAGGGACAGCACCCAACTGTCGCTGATAACTTCCAGTCGGGAATTCCCCACAGCGGGGGAATGCTACTATCACAGGGCCAAGAGGACACTCTAGCAATGTTCATCGCTACTCTAACCCAGGGAGATATGAGGTCAAACTCTGGAGAGATGACATCCGAGTATCAATCAGTATTGCTCGAAAATATGGAACAATTCCAATTGGACGAGTTCCAAACTATCATGTCCATCGGCGTGGGAGACTCCCAATTAGTAATCCAGAGATCTATGCAAGTGGTCGCTAATGATGGATCGGTAGATTTACTCAGAGGATTCCAGCTAGATGAAAATGGAATCCCGTCTTCCGATGAATCATGGGCTGTATACTTTGATACAGAGCCTTATCTGGAAGAATCTAACGAATCAACAGCGAAATCATCTTTCGATGAGGCCAGAGGAAGGGCGAGTGAGTACGACCAAGAAACTACTCACTATATGATTGGAAACTACAGATACACCAGCGATCTAATCGAGGACTTTGACGACGTGTCAACGGGACTCCACAGGCAGAACTCGAAACTAGCGATGGCGAGGGCTTTCCTAGTTCAGGCATTTAGCATGGAAGAATTGGTGGACCTATATCACCAGATTACAACAGAGGTATTCTATGATGTGCAAGACTACGAGGCAGGCCTCGGTGTCACCACTGAGAGGAACAATGATATCAGATATTTTGCAGTAGATAACAGACTCTACCCATTGGGCGGTTCTTATTATGCCGACTACAACTACCATAGGGGACAGACCACTGGGATCTTCCATGCGCCAACTGGATTATCGGGGTTAGATCTAGATGACTACATCTCCACTCTTTATCAGACTCAGAGGGGTGTAGACGGTCCGATTATTCTCAGGACTGCCGATGAATATGAGCAGGAATATCTCAATGATGTAGTAAGGCAGCAGTCAGGTGCCGCAGCCGACGCCAGCGAAATGATACAGATGGTAGACATAGATTACAACCATCAGGACGCTTTCTTCGACACGATGGTTGCTAGGACATACGTCGGATATGGGTCTTCTTCACTGGGCCTACCCGGTGACGCATCACAACCAGCCCCTCACTTCTACATGTACGGCACCCCAGGGTCCTACCTAGAGCCCGGTATCCCTATGCCCGGGGCTATGATGAATCACATGGTCCTGGCGAACTGGTACGAACTTCCTTGTGAATTGAACCAAGATGGGGAGAAGATTGATGATAATTGCAACGATCCTACCATAGGGTCCGCTAACACACAAGTAAAGATTCTGAAGTACTACAGCGGAGCCACCCTTTCTGGAACCGTTGAACTAGAAGGAGTCGGGCCAGTGCCAAACGCGAGGCTCCTCATCGAAAGAGACGCTTTCAGCGGAGAAGAAGTCGCCGATGAGATAACAGGGATGGTGACAGACAGAGACCCTAGGACGTACTGGATTCCAATCGGAACCACGGACGCAGACGAGAACGGAATGTTCGAGTTTACCGTACCTGCTGGAAAGATCAAGGTTACCGCATTCTTCGGAGAGCCCAACTTAGAACAGGCTAGGTCAACAATGATGACAGGTACATACAGTATGACCGAGATCCTCACAGAAGAGAATGAAGAATCCAGGGAGCTAAATCCTGTAACAGGAATTCTGGGTAATGTCTCAGGATCTACATGGCTAACTGAGGAGATTGTAAATATTTCAGCATTCGATGGCCATTCCAATGGCGAGGAAGTAATCGAAATATCGCTATCTGTCGAGTCTGCCCAAGCTACCGGTCAATTAGTCTGGGCATCTATCGAAGAGTACGATGGAACGGCCATCACAGGGTCCACGGTAGAACTAGTGCCACAGTGGGACGAGATTGATATCTCCCCATACTACGCATCTACTTCTGATGGTGAAGTCTCCGGAGAGGGACTTTCATTCAATGGAATCGGGCAAGTAGAGTTCACAGGACAAGGAACGGTTCAGACAACATCGATCTCAACTATCACAGATTTCACTGGAAACTACACGCAGGAGATTAAGCATAATCACACCCTTGTCGGAGAGGGGCTATTCGAAGGACGGGGTTCTCTCAGCGGTACTATCAACTTCAACTCAGATGAAGACTCACAAATTTCAGAATGTGGGGATAATGACACTATGCCAGAAAACCTCTCGTTCTGCGAGTTATCCTCAGGCGCCCTCTTGATAGATGGGTCAGTAAACGCCACTGGAAGGTACACTTCTAACGGGTCCACAGAATTTACCCAGAGACTCAGCCACTCTTCACTGGTGGGATCAGGGATCTTTGAGACCGATACTTCCGAAGAGTTAGATCACTATGGAACAATAAACGGTACCGGAAAATTCTCCGGAGATGGAATATTCAGTGGACCTATGGTCCAAGCAGGTACGTTCCATCTTAGAGACATGATTCCTGGAATTTACTCTGTAACCGCTATCCTCGATGATGGGACCAGAGTTGAGCTAGATGACTCATTCACCGTCCCATCCGCGATTAATCAGGTACAAAAGATTGACATCCAAGGCAGTTTAATCAGTGGGAAGCTAATCAATTCGTCAGGTGAAGTAGTTGACGGCTATGCAGCTTTACTAGATGACTCGTCAGAGTTTGAGGACGCAACAGCCGACTGTGCAGACTCGGGACACGCTCCATGTAGGATGTATCCGAATGAAATGGGAGACTATGGAGTCGGCCCCCTTCCTCCTGGAAATTACTCAGTAGCAATCGATGTAGACCAAGACGGATTCTTCGAAATAATTGAAGAGTTCCCATTCGATTCTGAGATTTATGCAAACGTATTGGTCCCATCTCCTATTCCAGAGATGTTCGACCTCAATTTTGAGATGATCAATGAAGGTTCGAACGTTCCCGATCTGAACGTTTCACTTTCCAAGGCAGATGGAGACTCTATGCCCGTGAGCGCAATTTATTCTGTAGAAGACGGAGAATACCAAATCGAGCTTACACCGGGCGAATGGATAGTAGACTATGCCCTGTCCGACTCCAAGCAGGTCTGGGAAGAATTCGAAGTTTCGTCTGACATGAGTATGCAATTTGAATTCGTAACCAGTGTAGAAGTTACAGGAACGGTCTACTACGAAGAGAACTCCTCAGCATCGTTCAATCCAGATGATGGAAAGGTCATTGGAGCAGATACCGTGATCAGCTTCGTATGGGAAGGATTCTCTACGACTGCTATGACAAATGAATCAGGCCAGTTTACAGTAACTCTCCCTGAAGGAGCAGTAGTTGACGCTACTGTAGAGGGACTGATAGCCGGCTTGGTCAACGGTACTAAGTTCACTGTCTCGACTGGAATGGAGGATATTGTAATGGTAGCCACACCTGGAACGAATGTTTTCGGTCTAGTCAGTGTCTCAAGAGCGAATAACTTCTACTCCTCCGACCTAATCGGTTGGCAGCAACTAACGGTGACAGCTCAAAACGAAAACTATGACGTCACATGGAGAAAATCAGTGGATAATCTTGGAAAGTTCCAGATGATTCTCCCTGATGGGGAATGGACATTCGAGATAGTTGACTCGGACATCGCCTACTCTCCGGTGACCAAGTCCATAGATTCTGAGAACTTCTCTGTAGAGATGATACTCTCCCCTCCCAATGGGACACTTTCCCTTGAGATGTTTATGGATGATTCAGGAGATCTAAACTCCTCAAATGGTACACCAGTATCATATGATTTCGAGATTGTACCATCTTCTCAGGCAGGCATGGGCAAGAATGTAACATATGACGGATCTGAGTGGATCAGTGAGGGACTAGCTCAAGTCTCACTCGAACCGGGATCTTACAGCGTGATAGTATCCATTTCCGATGCCACAGAAGGCGATCTATTCGGAACCATGCTGTCTTCGCAAGTAGTACCTTTCGATATTCCTCTTCAAGGAGGATCAGTGGACAGGATTGCCGCTTTCTTACCTGAGTGGAGAGTTAGTGTCTCACTTACAAATCAGTTCGGAGGAGTCCTCTCGAATCAGGACTTCAAACTAATTAACACCGAAACAGGATGGACACAGACGCATACTACAGACGCCAACGGAAGCTGGGCCGATCACATCATTCAGGGTGATTGGATTTTGAGTGTAGAATCTCTCATTAACAGCGAGGGGGCAACGGAAACACTCAGGGCACATATTGTGTCATCACCTGAAACCGCATCGACAGATCTCTCCCTTTCGACGATTGAGGCCGCATCGGTTTCAATTAGCCTGACTGAGACTTTAGGGGCACCACTCGAAGGAAAGCGAATTGTGGCGGCATCAGATGAGGGGCTCGGAGAAGTCGACTTAACTCCAACGAACTCATCCGGGATTTCCGAAATACAGCTATTCCCTGGAAACTGGATCATGTCAATGGAAAACGAGGAAGACGGCATAATGTGGATTCTCGAATCTAATGATGTAGTACTTTCATCCGGAGATAACGGGCAGTTGAATTTCACAGCTGATCGATTCGCAGAAGTCAGTGGCAATGTCTTCTGGGACTTGAACGATAACGGCGTTTACAATATCGGAGAAGGGATCAACAATGCTACTTTCGCCATCCTTCCAGGAACTTGTGACGAAAATTCATCCAGCGATTCTACAGTCGTTCAAAACTCAGATAATTCTGGGGCTTGGTCATCATTCGAGGCCGTAGGGGGTGACTACTGTCTAGAGGTATCAGCACAAGGATTCTCCGACATATCTCAAGAAATCGAGCTAGGAAACTCTTCCTTGGAAATAGACTCGATGATGATGGCTGAATTAGTTCAGGTAGGCGGCCAAATTTCGTTTATCGACGCGGATCAATTCTCATCAGTCTCAGACACATTGCTGCTGGAGTTAATACCAACATCTGATTACGTCAGAGATACAATCTCTCCGGTAAAGACGATCGTGGACGGAGATTGGAATGGAAACTGGACTGCCTCAGTCGAACCAGGCGAATGGATAATCAGAGCTTTCTCAGAAGAATTAGGCTTGGTGGCCATGTCTATGGTCAAGGCCGAAGTAATAGATGGGGGTTACTCAGACATGGATCTAGCTACGGGAGGATGGGCACTGATTGAGACGCAATGGTTCGATTATGAGGGCGTGTCAATGACTCTGGCAGACATAGATAAACCCGAACTAAACATCAATCTAGGAGCTGGTATTTCTTGGATCGCAAATCTTGATGAAGAGGGATCGATTAGGGTACTTCTCCCGAGTGGGATTATTGATGTCTCAAGTGAATTCACTACCTTACAGAGAGGATTGAACATGACTTATTCCGGAGGTCAGGCAATAGGCGTGGAAGCTAGTCAGGAGACCCCGGCCATAACAGTCTCCCATTCTAGGATACCATTCCGAGATCTTTCGTTGAATGTGATAGGATCAGTAGGAGGGGATGTAGGCCATGATGGCGGAATTTCAGATCTACTTGTAACTAAAGATAACGAATCAATGGGATTCAATCCTGTGGAGTTCACCCTCTCTGCTGACTATCTTGGCCATGAGCCTCTGGATACATTCTCTGCTCAGGCCACTGTACCGGGTACTGATGGTTCAGAATGGCAGGTTGAGTTCCATAACGGATCAGGAGTGTGGAACACCTCGATGTCCTTTGACTTGGGATTGGATAATTCTCTCAGTACCTCTGACATCCATGTCAAAGTTACACCTCCAAACCAATCAGTTGCACATTCATTGACGCAGGGACATTCAATTATCCTAAGCTTCTTCACATCAGGCGGGTACTCTGAAGAGATTAACGTAAAGGTCAGGATACCACAAATCCATGACTTCTCAGTAGTCTCATTAGATCCGCTCTACGGAGTCTCTCCGGGTGAGGAAATACAGATACCTCTGCAAATCAGAAACGATGGAAACGGAGACGACAGGTATGTGTTTGATTTCGACGACTCAGAGTTACCCGATGGGTGGGAGAGAACCGGGTCTACTTCTCATACTCTACCTCCATTTACTACCACTACTCACAGCATCAATGTGATCGCACCAGATAATGCAACAGGCGAATACACGATATATGCTACTGTAGCTGACAAAGCAGGAAACTCTTACCCAGAGATAGAAATCAATGTTGCCATATCCAATCCAGTGATCTCTATCACATCCCAGCAACTTCTCTCGGGAGGAGACAATGCAGTTTCTAACAGAGTCAACTCCTGGGTCGTTACTGTTGCCAATGAGGGGCTTGTCGATGCAGAGGATGTTGAGCTAAATGTAATACTCTGCAATGACTTGACTTGCCAAAGTGAGGTAATAATGGATACCGAGCTAGGTGATGTTCCAGCCAACTCAGTAGTGAACTTCGACATCAGACTGGACCTAGACGGGATCGATCCTGGTAACTACTACCTTAACTTGGAGATCAATGAATCTTCGGTAGAAGGCGAAGTGGTACCATTCGAACCAAATCAGGGAGGGAGTGTCAATCTAGTAGTTTCTTCACCTGCAGTGGAGTCTGACTCTAGTTGGATTGGCTACATCCTAGGGGGGCTAATCATTGCCGCACTGGCAATGCTGACAAGACCCCGCTCAAGAAGGCCAAACGCTCCATTCTGAACACACTGGTATTTATGTGGCAGTTCCACAGGAACCAATAGAATGCCTGCCCTAGATAGATTGGAGCTCATGCCCGAGCCAGAGGATCCTAGGCTACTCACTACCGTTGACCCTAGAGCACCAGGATATCCAGGTTCTGCCTATGGTATGTCCGATGAAGAGGCTAGAAGACTTCGTTGGCCCTTGGATCCGCTAAAGGAGGCCTTGTGGCCTTGGGGAGCAGTATTCTTCTCACTGGGAACTGTCGCTCTTCTACTAGCTTGGCCTTTTGTCGATTCCTACTTGGCCCCACTTCTCCCAGATTCAGAGTGGGCATATGAGTCTACGGGGATAAGGGAGCTTCAGGATGGAGGTCTGACTGGCGAAGGGGTATCAGTTTGTATTGTAGATACTGGTATGGATATACGCCATCCAGATCTCTCAGGAATAAATTTGGCAGGTTTCAGAGATTTCTTTGATGAGAGTAACCAAGAGGTTAAAGACGTAGGATCAGAATTCCACGGCACCATGATGACAGGGATTTTGGCTTCCAACGGTACCTTCCTCGGAGCCGCTCCCGGGGCTTCTATTTCCATTGCTTTGGCACTTGGCCCGGAAGGATCTTCCGGCCAACAGGATAGAGTCTCGCTGGCAATTAGGTGGTGTAGGATTACTCAAGAAGCTGATATTATCAGTCTTAGCCTTGGTTCAGACCCAGGTCAAGGAATGGGTATCGAAACTGAGACAGTAACCGCAGTTCAAGAGGCTCTAGAAGAAGGAATCTTCGTCATAGCAGCCGCGGGAAACACCGGTTCAGAATCTTCTGATGTATCCGTGCCTGCAAATATTCAGGGCGTAATAGCCGTAGGGGCGTACAGAAGTTCGGGGGATATTTGGGGAGATAGCGCTTCAGGTTCCAACATCGACCCTTACAGTGGACAGCCAAGAGAGTATCCTCATCAGAAGCCTGAGATTATAGCTCCAGGAGTGAACATATTTTCCACATCTTCCACAGAACTCGATCCGTCCTACGCATATTCATCAGGTACTAGCGACTCTACCGTCTTTGTAACTGGGGCTCTGGCGCTTATTCTGGAGCAATATGGAGATGCCATAGCAGGGGAAGACGGAAAAATAGATCTAGAGGAGATGAGCATGGTAAAGAGGGCACTAGCTAACTCAGCAAACCAAGACCCCTCCTCCTCGGGGAACCATAGCTCTAGATTGGGATACGGGTCCCTGAATTCGGTTGAATGGGCTAACCAACTCTCTTTTGAGCTTAATATCGACGTTCAGTAATGGACGTCACATACAATTGAGCGATAATGGATTCTGATGACCTAACAATCTTGTTTCCTCTAACATTATATCCGCTCCCGATACCCCGTGGCTATGGCCCGCAGAGATAGATTGAGCTCGACTATTCTAGTAATGTTGATGCTAACCAGTGTTTTCATCGCACTAGTAGGCCCCGCGTCCCCTGTAGCCGCTTCGAATGAGACCACTTCAGGAACAATAACTGGAACCGAGTACTGGCAAGGAAACCATGTACTTACAGGGGACGTAGTAATCTCATCTGGAGCTAAATTGGTCATCCAACCCAGTACTAATGTGATTTTTCCAAACGGTACCCATTTGGATGCCAGGGGTAGCCTGTGCATAGGAGTGTCTTCTTGTGGGGCCAGCGGAAACGCTAATTCTGCTCAGAAAATCACATTCAGCTGGGAGGAACCTGAAAATTCCAGTGCCCAAGGCGAATGTAATGGAATTTCGCAGGGACAATTCGAAATTACGATCACCGACCCTTCCTGCTATGAAGGGCTTATCATCAGAGACTCAATTGACCTGTCACAGTCCGGAATCAGGCACACTACTCTAGATGGTGCATGGGGAATTCCACACTTTGTCGATAACCAAAATGGATTCAAATATGCCGCCCTAGTTCTAGATGGGGCTAGTCCCACACTGACGGAAATGGAGTTTATCGATATCAACTCCAGTAGCGTTCTAACCACGGGACTCGCTCAACCAGAGTTCATCGGAGGGCAGTATACCGTAGGGAATGATGATGAGAGTGGAGTGGATGGTCCTGCAGTTCAGATATACAGCTCCGGAACCCCTATCACTCCATTGATCATGTCTTCGCCAGATCTAATCGGTTCTGATAATGGATGCGGGAATAATGCTGGAGGCAAGCCAACTGTCTGGGTCGAAGACGCATTCATTGAGATTGATGATGCAGAGATCGGAGTCGGGGATTATGGGATTTCACTGAGATATTCTTCTGGTTCAGTAACCAACTCAGAGATTTCCGTCAACTGTAACGGTATTGATATTTACAGTCTAAAGAGCGTGGGACAGATTGACTATTACAATACAATCACAGGAAACGAGATTGTTACGAATGACAGAACCCCAATCACTGTGTATGGCGGGGCTCATGCTTTTATCAGAGATAACGAACTATCGGGAGCTGGAAGTGGAAGTGGTATTGCCGTCTTCTCCAGCTATGCGGAGATAACGAACAATGACATTGGACCAATTGGCGGGTGGAACGGACTCTGGATGTACGGGTCTTTTGATGTAATTGCTGAAAATAATACGATCTTCGACACTAATAGGGAGGCCATTATCGCTGGAGAGTACGGGAGCAACGCTCCCGCTCCGAGCGCGTCTAGGGCGTTCCTTGCAAACAACACCATTTCATCTTCTGGCCAAGGAGATTGCACCAGTAATATCCACTTCAACGGGCAGTTCACCTGTCCTGCAGTGATGGCATACAGGTCCGGACTGACAATGTATGACAACGAAATTAATTCCGGAGGCGAGTCTGATGGAATCAGGTCGATTGGAGCGTTGCTGGACATCAGGAGGAATACATGGAACGCCGCGGGCTCAGGAGCCGTAATCAAACACTATGATTCAGGATATGCAGGAGACCAACAATACGGGTCTCTAGCTTTCTTCTCTGAGAATACTTGGAATGGAGTTGGTACTACCTACAATATCACGAAGAGCTCAGTAACCGTACAATCGGAATCTATCCCCAGTCCTCCCACTGGACAGTTTCCAGTGATTCTCTCGTGGCCGGATCAGGAGGCATGGCCAGCCAATGGTTTCCAGAATGGGATCATACCCACAGACGTTCAAGAGTGCTCCAACTGTGATAATCTCACGCCTAGGAATTTCCCACTAGCGCTTTCCATGGATAATAACTCCACAGTGATGACTTTTGCTGGTCTGGCCAATCTAGACAGGTCATCTATCTCAATCCAAACCCAACCGACTCCCTATGCAGTACAGGTCAGAAGAGCCGAGCTAGTCAAGTTCCAAGCTCTGGTCAACGGAGAGAGGGTCCCGGGTGCCAGTATCCTCATCGAGGACGCTCTCGGGAACGATATGTATGATATCGATACCCTTTCCGATGGATATACCCCATGGTTCGCCCTCCCCTCGGACTTCCACCTTGACTTCAGAGGATTGGGAGGGGGCGACAACCCAGATGGATTCGCAGATGACGAATTCGAGGACTCCTGCTCAGATGGAATAGACAACGATGGAGACCTTCTAATGGACGCGGACGATACTGATTGCGACTATACTGCAGGTACTAGAGAGCTCTCTCTATACCGATTCACCGCCTATAAGTTCGGATTCGGATTGGATAGCGGACAATTCACATTAGATGACTCTTCATACCAGGGAACTGCGAATCTACTAAATCTGGCGCCCTCTGTTTCCGTCACACAAGACCAAGGCCACTCTTTCAGAAAGGTAGTGAATATCACTGGCAACGCTCATGATGGAATTCTCGCCTCATTCTACCCAAGTGATGAAATGGCACAGTGGGATCAGAAAGGATTCGTCCATTCAATCGAAGTTAGAGACCCATTCACAAGCGGTTGGTCAGATGCACAACTTGCCATCGACTCATCTGGCTCACAATATGGGGAAGTAACTAGTACTAACCATCCTTTCAAAGAATGGTACTATGAATTGGATATGTCTCAAATGGCCGAAGGAGACTATGTTTTCCAGTTCCGAGCATTCGACGGAATCGACTATAGCCCGATTTCCACTATCACCATCAAGCTCAATTCTCAGGCCCCTACTGTCTCGGTAAGCTCTCCAAGTCCATTCTCTACTCACTCTGATGACACAGTGACATTCGAGGGTGCTGCCTATGATTACTACGGGTGCCCTTCACAATGTGGCAAGGATATCACTGAGATTTATTTCCAAATTGTGGGTCCCAATTTCCAAGTTGTTACACCTGTCTCTGGAGGTACAGCTTGGTCATGGACATGGGACTTCAGTGGCCAACCCCGAGTAGTGGCGGACTATACTTTCAAGATATGGGCCTCAGACTCCGACTTCTGTAATGGCGTGATAGATGAATGCGTTCCCGCGGAGCTCACCCTCACTATAGACAATTCAAACAGCGCTCCCTTCATCAGTATCTCCGAACCCAAGGAGTCAGACAGAATGTCTGTTTCCGAAGATTCAGTTTTCGAGGGAGTAGCCAGGGATAATGACAATGAGGTAACTAGGGTCGATATCGAAGTTCTCGATACAGCAAACGGAATGATTGAAGTTCACTCTGAATCGGTCATCGAGTTCGATTCAAATGGCGCATTCAGCTCAATATGGGATTCAAGATCACTAAGGCACAATTCCGAATACCAGATTAGGATGAGATCATATGACGGATTTGACTATAGCGAATGGAAGTCAGTCAATATCATCGCAGACAATCCTCCAGATGCAGGAAATAGACAACCCGTTTTTGATCAGTCAGGATGGGTAGAATCAGTAACACTATACTGCGAAGAAAACTCACAATCAGCTGATAGATGTACTACTTTCGAAATCAATTTACTGGATTTCTTCGCAGACCCAGATCCTAACCAGGAGCTCATCCTATCAGTTTATGATGACGAAGAAGTAGCCTCAGATGACGAATATCCAGTAGTGATATCAGTATCTGCAGATGGTGTCGCCAGGTATAACCCAACATCGATGGCCTTCTTCGATCCAGAGATATCTGGATGGACAATTAATGATGTAGTATTTGTCGCATCAGACCAATTCGGGTCAAAGGCAAACTCAATACCAATGAGCATCGAAGTCATAGCAATAGATTTCGAGGTTGATGTACCTCAGGAAACAAGTATTTCAGAAGATGAAACGGCTATCTTCTCTGGCATCGGCCTTCCGGGGAGAACTGTCACGGCTACAATTGGAGGTATTCCAGTAAACAATACTGTTGTTTCAGACGACTCAACATGGACTATGGGGATACCTGGATCTCGAATTTCTAGCTCTGCTACTCCTCAGTTCATGTATGGGGGTCTCGAATATGACGGTTCAAAGATCACTGTAAGCGACCCAGACTCATCTAATACCTCATTCTTGGTAATCATCGTGATTATTGTTATTCTAGGAATGGCAGGTTTTGCGTACTTCTTTATCGAATTTGAAGACGACTCCGAGCCTGAGAATAACTACAACAAGAAAGAGAGGCCAGATGGGGGAGAAAGCAGGTTTGTCAAGGATGACGACCATCCGGGATGGCTTTGGGATACAGAAAAGGAAGAATGGGTCGAAGAAAAGTAGCATTTCCCTTGAATAGCCCCTAAGCTTCCATCACGAACATTATTGAATAGAAGATGTTGCTAACATAATTATGCCAGTCACACCCGTGCCCAAGCCCGGAGTCCAAGAGAGGATACTTCTTCACCTCAGGGACTATGTGGACCATGCCGATAAAGTCGAAGTTCCCTTTGCACTTTCCCAGATGGGTATTGCAAATGCAGTTTCAATTGCCAGGTCCAATGTCCCAAGGGCCATTTCTGGCCTGAGGGAACAGGGTTATCTGATCGAGAAACAAGCACATGTCACCGGGGTTTCAAGGAAAAGGAAGGCATACTTCCTAACCGAAGAGGGAGCTAAGCTAGCCGATGATATCTGGTCCAAGGTCGGGATGCAAGTAGTCCGCGTGATTGGAAGGGATGGTAGAGCATCAAATATGGAGTTATCACAGGCTCTAGAGGGCACAGAATTGCCTCTCAGGCACGTTGATGTTATTCGATATCTGGATGATTCTGGAACCATAGATCTTTCAGTTTTATCTGCCGACTTGATTGAAAGAGACTTATCAAAACATATTGAGAAGCAATTGGTAACCTCACTGAGCGACCTACCAAGGACTAGGAGATTTTACGGAAGAGAAATGGAACTAGAAAATATGGTTAATCTCCTGGAGCACCAGTCAGGGTCAATACTTGTTCCCGGGATAGCAGGCATAGGTAAAACCGCACTTTCCGCCAAGCTAATTGAGAGCTTTACACATAGAAGAAATCTTCTTTATCACAGATGTCAAGATTGGGAAGGGGCGAGGGCATTCTTAGA
Organism: Euryarchaeota archaeon UBA121; assembly: GCA_002499865.1. Classification (GTDB taxonomy): domain Archaea; phylum Thermoplasmatota; class Poseidoniia; order Poseidoniales; family Thalassarchaeaceae; genus MGIIb-O5. Next base: position 22,530 of record DANL01000060.1, read on the forward strand.
GGCTATTTCAGAATGGCTATCTGCAATGGGGAGCGATGACCTATCAGACTATCTTGCATCTACGCCCGTTCCTCAGCCCCAAATGGCAGTCAACTTAATCTCCGATGGACTAGAATCTTCACCATCTCTAATTGTAATAGATGACCTCCATAAGGTTGGAGATGAGACACTAATTTCGGTACTAAGGTCACTTTCATTGAAAATACCAGAGCTAGAGAATGTTGGACTGGTGATGTTCTCCCGATCATTCAGGATGGTAGTTCCAGAATCTGACTCTTCCGGGAGGATAGTAACTCTGGTAATGCCACTCGATGGGCTCGATCAGGAAGCTAGTAGGAAAATACTTACTACAATGCAGGATATTGAGATGCCTCAATTCCTGCATATTCATAGCTTATCTAGAGGTCACCCACTAGTACTCGAGCTGATAAATAGGGGTAGTGTAGGAGGTACATTCCACGAAACTCTAGAGGCATTCGTAGAGAAGGAAATTTTCAGTAGACTTTCCGGTGCTGAAAAGAGATTATTAGGGGCTATAGCGGTATTCAGAGAACCTATGCCCCTCGAAGCAATATCTGCAATCGACATGGAAACAGATCTTTTGGACGATCTAGTGGAAAAAGGCCTGGCCAGACAAGCAGATAGCGAAAACTATGATGTTCACGATTTAGTCAGGGAATTCCTAACTAGATCAATGGAAGACTCACTAAAGCAATCGTTACATGCCAATGCGGTTGAATGGTACAGGACTAGGAAGGATGACCCATCAGAAAGTATAGAGCATATTCACCACCTTCATGAATCAGGAGATATTGAGGGCCTTGCTTCGGCATTATCCGAGGAAGGTCACAAGCTAGTCAAGGCCGGACACATCGAACTCCTCGGTATTCTCAGGGTCCTCGAGGCCAGGCTATTCGGACCTAGGACCAGATTTGTAATTCATGAACTCACGGGAGACATACTTTCTGTCCAAGGGAAGTGGGATGAGGCCGAGGGACAATACGACATGGCGCTTCCTATAGCCGTTAAACACAAACTAACCACCCCTCTCGCAAGGATTTACTCATCCAGGGCAGATTTAGCGGTTAAGAAGGGAGAAATGGATACTGCACTCTCCTTACACAAGAAAGCGTTGGAGATGCAAATAAAACTCAGAGATGCACAGGGCGCCGCAAGATCATACAACAATATGGGGTATATCTTCAGACGTCAACGAGATAACAAGAGAGCATTAGAAGTCTATGGAAATGTGGAAGAACTATTGAATTCCGAAGACTCATCAGACCTAACAGAGGCAAGAATCAGACTGGCTTCGGCTTTTCTTGAGATGGGTGAGATGGATAGGGCACGTGATCATGCCATGACGGCTCACGATGAAACGGCGCAGAACAATCAAGAAAAGCTACATGCTAGGTCAAGGGCTGTTCTAGGTAGATACTATGCTAGGATAAAAGATAATGATTTGGCCATGCATCATTATTCCGGTGCTTTAGAAATATTATCGGATCAATCTGACCCTAGAAGCGCGGTGGAAGTAGAGATGCTACTCGGACAAGTCCTGAGTGATGCAGGAAGATCAGATGAAGCCGCACAGCACTATCTCGATGCTTTATCGATCGCAGAGGCAAACGACTTCAGGATGATGCAAGGAGAGATTCTCTCCAGACTGGGGGAAGTGGAGAGTAATAGATCACAGAGGATGGACTACCTACAGAGGTCCTTGGTAGTATTCAGAGAGCTTGGTGCGGTCGACAGGATGAGGGATGTTCAGAACTCTGTCCACAGGGTAGTAATGGGCCATTAATTCAGGCCGAAATCTTCTCCGAATCAACTTGGCCTATCCAGTTGCTAAACTCTGGTCCGTCTTGTTTAGATATTGACAAGCTCCCCTTGAAATTATCACAAATCTCCATCAGAACCTCACTCTCTGCTATATGGGGAAGATTGTTACTCTCAGAAAGATGGCACAGCACGATACTACTCAGCTCGGGATGCACAATCTCACTAAGTGCTGAAGCGGTCTGTGAATTGGAAAGATGCCCTCCTCTGCCAGATATCCTCCTTTTCAGAGAATCTGGATAGTTTCCCCTCATTAGACGGGCATGGTCGTAGTTGGACTCAATGGAAATATGGTCGCATTTCCTGAGGTGAGAAGACAACTCAGCGGTGACCTCACCCAAATCAGTAACTATGGCCGCCCTTCCGCCTTTATCATCACAAGCTATTACTGCTACATTATCAGCATCATCATGAGGCACGGGAATAGTCAGCAAACTAATGTCAACACCAGCATCAATTCTTTCCAGCTCGGAGAATACCAAGAGGTCATCCGAGTCCCCCCATTGCATCCTTTTAGCAGTCTCTGCATTACTGATTAGCCTCGCTCCCCACTTCTTTGCAGCTCTCTTGGCAGACTTAGAATGGTCAGAGTGATGATGAGTAACAAGTATGGAGTCTATATCTGTTGGATTCACTGATAGTTTATCTAATCTAGACTCTGTCTTCTTTAATGAAAACCCACAATCCACCAGAACATTAGATTCGCCTGTAGACAAGAGAACAGAATTCCCTCTGCTTCCACTTCCTAGGTGAGTAATCTTCATCCCAGTGACTCCGAGCTTACGGGGATAACGACGACCTTTGAACAAATCCTATGATAATTATCCCTCAAGCTCATTTATTGATTAATCGGCCCTTTCGGAACCATATATTTTGAGTCAATGTCCGAACGACGCTCCATCACCATCATAAGTCAACCGAGGACGTTGAAGGCTACCTAGATGGGGCTTTAACATGAGGAGGAAGCAGACAGCGGCCTTTATGGTACTACTTTTGCTCAGTAGCCTCGCTTTCGTTTCTCAAACTAGGCCGCAGTCCCCGGTCGACTCTACAAATCCTACAGATGCGGAAGGAGGAGCTCCTCCAGCCACAGATGCAGACGAAGATAGAATCCCCGATCAGTATGAGGCGATATATGGGGAGGACATAGTTATCGATACTCCCGAAGGGAGCTTTGAGGTACTTGGTTTGGATATGAACAATGGTACTGATAATATGTCTGATCATGATAGAGACGGAGCTGTAGCCCTGTTGGAGTACTGTTGGCCGTATACTCTCGACAAATGCTTTACTGACAGACTTTCCCTAACAGGCAAGCCTCCTGAATTGACAGAATCAGGAAATAGGGAATATCTGGACCCCACCTCGTCTGATACAGATGGAGACGGACTCCCAGATGGATATGAGATTCATATGTGCACTGAAGGGGGACTGGGTTACCTCAATGCGACTAATGCATGGACCTGCCTCTGGTTCGATCCACTAGATCCATCTGATAGTACTGAAGATATTGACAGGTGTGATGATTTTAGTTTTGGCTGTGGAGACGGCTTTGATGTCAATAGAGACGGGCATATCGATGTTACCGAGAGATACTCAAACTCAGAAGAATACTCTTTCGGAACTCCTGAAAACTGGATTACAGAGAGAGACGGTCTTTGGTGTTCAGGGACAATTCCAGGAATGAGTGAAAATGCCTGTCAGGAATCAATTGTAAGGCCGACAGGGGACGATGGGTGGCTAGGTACCGATCCTACACGCTCAGATTCTGACTACTACTCCTGGTCTGATCTATTGGCAACTGGACTTATCATTCCTGGTGATGGAATTCCAGATGGGTGGGAAGCACACTACGGACTTGATCCAAGAAACGCTAGTGATGCAATATTGGATTCTGATAACGATGGCTGGGATGCAGATAGGGACGGTTACGTGATTCCAGATACTTCTACCGCTACTGCCGCATGGGGCGAGGCGTTCAGTAATTACGAAGAGTACATGGTTTACTATGACGAAGGATCTTGGGTAAAACCAGGAATCAGAGGAACTGCAGTAACCAGTCATGATGGAACTGTACTAACTTTCGATCAATCTACACAGACCCAATTAGTTGATGCGGCAGTACACACGATGATCAAAGATATTGAACAACAGAGAATAATTGTCGGTTCCAAATATGGAGTAACTACACTAGATCCATTTGGCGAAATATCCTCTCTTCACAATCTCCGACCTGGTGTAGAGATGACCTCGATGGTCAGGTGGTCTCCCGGAGGCAACTCAGACTTCTTAGTTATTGGAACGAACCTTGGGATTCATTGCGTTTCAATGGAAAACGGCCTCCCGATAATGTCATCCCTTTCTGAATCTGAAATGGGTCACGTGGTATCGATGATAGAACTAGACACGGGTAGCGACAATCTGGATCTAATGGTTTTCGGGCATCAGAAGGCATGGACCGTCAGCGTATCTGATGAAGGCTCAGGAGGGGATTGTTGGAGCGGAGGAAGATCCGTAAGTGTCGGACAAGAAATCCTCAGCTCTCCAATGACAGAGGTCCTTTCCGACTCGGAGGTATCTGCCAATGATGCCATCCAAGTTCCAATACAAGGAAGGGGCCCTCTGCTGATGGTAGCCACTGATTCGGGACTGATCGCATGGAACACTACAGACGGAGTTACATCTGCAGGCGAACCATGGTGGGTCTTCGACATCGAAGACGCAGAGACATTCGTAAGAATGGCCGATCTACTAAACGAATCCAAATCCGCGGTCGTCAACGTATTGGAGCCAGCGGGACCAATTCTAGATAATGGGGATCTGGGAGAAGTTACAGGAGTTTGGATGGGAACAGCAGGAGGGCTACACCTGATTGACCTATCTATTTTCATGCAGATGCCAAGATCCTCCATAAGTAACGATAGAATGTTCAATTCAGATCGTTGGACCGAAGGTGCGAATGATATCAGATCAGTTTTGGCAATTGACGGAATGGTTGTTCTAGGTTCTAGGGACGGAACATGGTGTCTCGAAGGAGGACACACAGGCGTCTTGGGCCCCTACATCAATCAAACCAGAATGCCGGGACTAGTCACCAACCTAATTTCAATGGAAAACGAAGATGAAGATTGGATTTTCTCAGGATCTTCACCTGGTAGATTCATGAATATCATGCCAATAGACCCATTATCGGACGACTCAGATTTTGATGGAATGCCCGACGGCTGGGAATATATTCACGGTTTAGATCCAACAGACCCCTTTGATAGGGAGAGGGATGCCGATGCTGATGGAGTCAGCTTCCCCTTGATTGATGGGACTATATTTATCCGTGAGTGGAGTAATTTGGAGGAGTTTAGATACGTAAACTCTTCACAATTCGGTACAAATGGAACTGATCCAAGAAATATTGACTCTGATGGAGATGGCCTTACCGATGGAGAAGAGTACTGGGGTTGGTTTTTGGACTCAACATCATTTTCATGCCATTATCTGAATGATGACTATGTTTGTGACGACTCATCATCACAATCGGAGACCGTGCATCTCGAAGGATGGCTCGGCTCAGGCGCAGGAGGAGGTACAGACGGCCCAACAGACCCCACCAATCCAGATACCGATGGAGACGGAATGCCCGATGGATGGGAGATCGAGAATAGGAGATGGATTGGAGACATATACACTGGAGGAAATCTTTGGACACTAGATCCAAGAGATCCAAACGATGCAGAAGAAGATGCTGATGGAGACGGACTGTCGAATCTATGTGAGTACAAGTGGGGAGAGATAATTGACGATGTCATTAGAGAAGGCCTGCCCTCCCACGGAGAGTCAAATGAGTCGGCACTGTCGTGGGTGTCAACAGATCCGAACAATGTAGACTCTGATGGGGATACTCTTCCTGATGGCTGGGAGGCGAGATATACTTGCTCTTGGAATAAGGATAACAAGGGAATCAATCCACTGAATGGGTCAGATGCACTTAACAACCCCGACGGTGATGGTTATGATATCAACATGGACGGTGTACTATCAATGGATGAGCAACTGGTAAATTGGCTCGAGTACCATCTGAAAGATCAGATAATATACAACGATGCCACAGAGTCTGGAATGGAATTCCCTAATGGATTCGCCACAAACCTGTCACACTCTTCATGGCAGGGACTCGCTCCAGGCTCCTTTGGCGAGTACACAAGTACGGCATACCTCAGCTTAGTCAATGGAACTACTGTGGAAGACGTCGGCTCTGGAAATCCACTTTCTTCTGACTCAGACAGAGATGGAATGCCAGATGGCTGGGAATACTATCATTCACGATGGAGTTTGTTCGATGAAAAATGGACTCTAAACCCAGTAGATGAAAGGGATCAAGATGGCGATCCCGATGGAGATGGAATGAATAACTGGGAAGAATACAACTCAATAGATGGAAATCTCAGTGAGACGGACTCCCTTGTTACATCACCACAATTCTACCTGCTGAGCGTAGGGGGGGAGCTACTTCCCACTCCATGGCTTTCTGCAGAATCAACATACTCTTTCGGATACTTCCTGTCCGATGATCAGAAGAACCTAACCGGACTCACTGCCGACCCAAATAATCCTGACACAGACGGAGATGGCCTGTTAGATGGAATTGAATTAATTTTCACAAGGTGGAACTCAACCGATTCTGTATGGACATTAAATCCCCTGGTGGCTGGTGACGGATATTATGATTCGGATTTAGACGGAATCACCGATCAAGTCGAACTCAATCTTACCAATAATAATCCTGCCAATGGGGGACTCTCTCCTCCAGATGCCCCTAGGATGTGGGAAGAGGCTGACTCGATAGATCCTTCAGAGGCCAATAACAGAGTCTTCAGGATTCTGTTCGGAAAGGAAGGAAAGGCGCAACTAGCCATGGAGCAATACCAAGATTGGCTCTCAGGTAGCCCTGCAAAACCACTCCTATCGGCCCTTCTGGGAATATCAGATCCAAATGACGTGGATACCGATAGAGATGGGATGAGTGATGGGTATGAGTATTGGTTCACACAGTGGAATCTAGAGCAAAACATATGGGAAATGAACCCATTAACAGGATCCGATGTTTCTAGGGACTCGGACGACGACTCCTACGACTGCGATGGAAATGGTCAGATTTCAGACTCAGAGTCGTTTGATAACTTAGCAGAATTTGAGTCTAGGATTTATGGAAAAAAGATAGCCGTGGATACAATTCCAAATGAGACTGGTCTGGTTTCATATGGTGCTGATGCAATTAATGCATTTATGGGAGAGGAGGGGATGTCATATGATGCTGCGTTTGGACAGCTTTATGATATGTTCAGAAGTAAGAGTCTTGAATCTTCAGATAGAATGGGGCTAATCAATTCTCTAGAGCCAGACAATTTCAACATCAGCTTAGCAGGAGTGAGCGATCCGACGGATGATGATTCTGATCTCGATGGGATGCCCGATGGTTGGGAATTTTGCTATTCGGTATATGGCGAATTCCTGCCTGTTAATGATTTCAGATGGTCTCTAAATCCAATAAATCCATTGGACATAAACTATGATCCCGATTCTGATGGATGGTTCGATAGGGAAATCACCGATGTTCCCGCACCTCAGGGAACATGGGAGTCAAGACAGTTCTCGGAGTACGAGCAGGAAGGACAGATTCCTCAAGGAGTCCAGTCTCTATTGTTCTCCAATTTGATGGAGTACAACAACGGCACCCACCCATTAGACGATGATAGCGATGACGATTCCAGCGTGATGAAGCCTGTTTTCACCAATGGCGTTGTCACGTCCTATGTCAGGGACTCCAATCTATCTGATGGAAGAGAGGTGTTCAAGTACGGAACTAACCCACTAGACAACGACACCGATGGAGATATGATGCCGGACTTCTACGAGTATTACAGGGGTTGGAACGAGACAAATGATAACTGGTCTTCTAGACTGCAAATTTCAGTTGTTTGGCATCAGGTTACTTCTGTGGTTTGGAAACCAGTACAGGTTTCTAATGGATTGATAACTAGGCCAGTTCTAGAATGGGCATGGTTCACTCATGACCCAACCGATCCCTCTGACGCCGGCCAAGATGCAGATAATGATGGTGCTTGGGATTGCTCTGGGGGGAGTTGCATTTACCAGCCCTACAACAACTTCCAGGAATACTTTGGAGTGGTCAATGCTTCGATGTCCTCTCCTTCTTTGGTCAGAGCCTCAAATCTTGTTGACTGTTCAGGAGAGCCAGTATCTGAGTGGTGGCAATTAAGGGAGAGCCTCTTAGGAACCTGCTCAGGTAGCTCGTCCATATCTACTAATTATTTCAGGATGAATAAAATAAATGATAATGATAGACTCTATGCATTGGTGATCAATGACTACGATTTGGACTATGAGAATGTCGACAGTAGTAATGATCTAACTTCGCTCAACGGCGAGTGGACGGATACATTCAACAGGATTGCAGGAGACCAGTATCATCTTCCAAATATTTTCCTCGGAGAGTACGTATATGGTTGGTGGATACTCGACATCGACGGCGATCAGATTGCAGACGGTACAGACCCTACCAATTGGGATACCGATGGAGACTGGTTAAATGATCATTTTGAAATTGAGGACGATTTACTAGATGGGATTAGGGGGAACAGTGGCTCTCCGATAAGGTACGATGACAGGTCAACCTAGTACTCTCAACAAATAATCCCGGGAATAGTTATGGACGAACAAGACGGACAAATACCAAGCATATCCTCCCCTACGGAGGAAAAGCTTCTGTTCCTTCAAGAGAACATGGTCAACTTCATCAATCAATACGGTCAACCAGTAATAGAAGTATCACTGGTAATTTCAAAATACATCCGTATTATAGTTAAAAAACTTGAAGAAAAGGCATTGAATAGTAACGAGGATCTTCCAAAAGATTTACTCTCTCCTAGGCCAGTAGAGTCATCCGATGAAGATCCTATCATGGACTCATTCCCCTTGGAGAGGATTCTGGAATCTGTGGATCAGGATAGAATGGATATTCTCGACACAATTATTCGAACCATAATGAATGAGACTGAATTGCCTTTCATCCCGGCATTAGCTGTCCTCAGAGATTGGGAGCATATTATCAGGACACAACTGGCAAAATCAACTAGCCCGGGGCATCTTTTTAGCCCACTACAACTTCCTGATAATTTCTGACTATCTGGTTCCGGCAACAATGCCACTAGATACCCACCATGCGTCAAAAATGGACCAAACGAATAGAACTGGCCAGAGGAAAACAGACAAAATTAATGGAAATTGTATTACGAACCACCCAGCTGATTTTCTATGCTGACGATTGAAGTGCTGTCCAAGGAATAGAAAAGGAACGAGAGATAGCAAAACTGCAACCAATGGCCTTAATGCGCCCCAAGGACCAACTCCCCCACTCAACTCCTTCCAGATGACACCAATTACCCCAATTGCAGTAACCTCATCCTCCTCCTCCTCAGTAGGTAGAATCACCACGTATTCGTGTTCCATTGTATGTTGGAAGATGCCGATATGAATGAATGTGACTGCTAATAGACCCAAAAAGACAACCGTTGAGCCCCTCTCGTTTAGTCCATGGGGGAAAAGAGGATTCTACTCACGGGCTTCGAACCATTCGCAGGTCTAGATATCAACGAGTCCTCAGAGGTTGTAAAAATAATCTCAAATACGGGGCTACAAGATATTGAGATTATCTCTAGTTTCCTATCTGTAGATGAAGAAGGAACTGAATCTTCACTGGATATTATTAAGGCATGGGAATTCGATGCAGTAATCCATTTGGGACTATCCAGAAATTCTGAGAAGATACTGCTTGAGAGATTTGCAACTAATATGATTTCAATGGAATTACCGGATAATTCTGGTAGGATGGTCAAGAAGTCCAAAATTCTAGAAAATGCACCTGAAAGAATCGAGACTAAGGTAAGCATACATAATTTCGATGAGGAATTTGAACACGATAAAGATGTCCAGTGGAGCCATAGTGCTGGAAGATACGTGTGTAATGAGACATATTTCAAGACTCTCTATGGCCTCTCACATTCTACTATTCCCATACTATTCATTCATCTGCCAAAGATGTCAGAGATTTCCCTTAGTAGGCAGGCCGAGGTTGTCTCAAGGGCAATTAGACTAATGGTTACAAGGCCAAAAATGACAGTAGTAGGCGCCATGATCAGAGATACTAATGGCAGTATATTGGCTTGTATGAGGCCAGAAGGGGATGCGTGGTCCGGTTGGTGGGAGTTCCCAGGGGGAAAGGTAGAGGAGGGAGAGTCACTCACAGATGCATTATCCAGGGAGATAGAAGAAGAACTAGGTCTTTCAGTCTATCCTAAATCAAAGGTTTGCGAAATCAATCATAGATACCAAGATAGAGATGTCAATCTCCATATTTTTGATTGTGGTATTGCCGATAGACTAGACATAGTCCTCTTGGAGCACGATGAATCACGATGGTTGTCACAAGAAGAGCTCTTAGATGTAAAATGGCTTCCTGCCGACCTTCCTACTATCGAGGTCTGGCACAGGGAAGGAATACCAAACACAAGCCCATCCTAATCGAACCACTCTCTTGGCCTTCCATCTTTGTACATTGATAATTCATCTCCTACGCCACGTGGAATCTCTCTTCTGCCCTCATGCCAAGTGGCCGACTCCAACCATTCAATGAGGCCAACTCCAGTAATGGAGATATCAATTCCCCCTCCGATTACTCTTTCACCAAGAGTGAACGATACCTTGCCGGCCAATGAGGCCAACCTGGAGATAGTGAAATCGCAAATTTGGTCATCCTCCTCCATGGTCATCGCATCTAACGCGGTATCGAGGATAGATTGATTCCTAATGGCCTCCAAAAAATAATCCATTGACGACGAAGTACCATAAATTATCTCTGGATTATTTTTCGAAGGAAAACCACTTTCTCTGTTATTAATTTCAGGCGACCAGTCAGGAAATAAAGATTTTACAGATTCAATAACCTTGTTTAAATCCTCATAAGGTTGCAGGGTGGTTGAGATCTCAATCTCCCTGATCATGACTCTTCGAGTACAACGAGGCTGAAAGTTTTGTTCATCCTTACTCATATACGCGAATGATTCAAATGAGAAATTTCTAGGGACCATATATGTCGGAACGTTCCCCTGCCATCTCACTGGCTTTGTTACTCGCACCAACATTATGCGTCGTAGCGATTAGATTTGGATTGCCCGCACTTGAGGAGGTAATCTCTCAAGATTCCTTATTGGCGATTTCCATTCATGCACTTGCTCTTTCTTTGGGCGCACTGATGCTTTACAGATATCTCAGGGTCGAAGATCATGAGTTTCATAGATCTCGGGCGATTAGGAGATTATCAAAAACTTACAGAAGCGAGGACCGAGGACTTTGGGACGAGAAGTCAGACCGCGCTCTGCAGAAGCTGGAAATCAAGGCAAACTCATCAAACAGAAGAATCAGTACAAAGGTTACCAAGAGAATGACTGGAAAGGTTGGAACCCTAAATACTGAGATGGATGAATCTGAGGTAGATGATGATTACGAAGCAGAAGTACGTGTTTCCGGGCTTCAAACAATTATTGATGAGGAAAATATAGGTCTAAAAGAAGAACAAAAAAAGAGTATTTCAATATCTAATATCATTAACTCCTCCTTGGACAGATCTGCCAGGAGAAGGCTTCTAAAGATGAAGAGAAAGGAAGAGAAGAAGAGAATCAAAGAACTTCAGAAAACTAAGAAGAGAGCTTCCAAAAACAAACTTTCAGGAAGTCCATGGGACGATACGCCCTCTTCCTCAAACATTAGAACAGTCAACAAGTGCAATCATTGCGGGGCGATGAATGATAGTGACTCTCAGTATTGTATCTCATGTGGAAATTACTTGGTATCATAGGGAACGGTTCAAATCACCCTCACTTTAGCCTTTGACATCATGACGGAGAAGAGGGACTACTACGATGTCCTTGGGATAAGCAGAAATGCTTCCGAGGAGGATATCACAAAGGCGTTCAGATCACTCGCGAGGAAGTATCATCCAGACAAGAACCCAGATGATTCGGAAGCAGAGAAAAAATTCAAGGAAGTCCAAGAGGCATATGCAATACTTTCCAATAAAGAAGAAAGAAGGAAGTATGACACCTTTGGCCACAGTGGACCTGGTTCTTCTCCATTCGGTCCCGGTGGTTTCCAAGGGGTTAATATTAGTCTTGATGATTTATTCGGCGGTGGCTTTGATGGTATTTTCAACCAGTTCTTCGGCTCATCGAGAGGACGGAGGAGGGCCAAAGGTGACGACCTAATGTACCGTCACTCTGTACCATTCCAAGTCGCAATGGATGGCTCAGAGGATGAGATAGAAATAGAAGCTCTAAGAAAATGCAACGATTGCCAGGGAACCGGGTCAACGGATCCTTCTGGAGTAAGGGTGTGTCCAAATTGCGAAGGGAGGGGGAGGATAGAGAGGTTAGAAAGACTCGGTCCCTTCACACAAAGGTCGGTTTCAGACTGCCCATCTTGCAATGGCAGTGGAAAAATTATCTCAAATCCGTGTAAATCCTGCAATGGACAAGGTCGGTCTAACCAAACCAAGAGGGTGAAATTCACCATCCCCCCCGGAGTCTCATCAGGCGTCAGACTCAGGATGAGGGAGTATGGAGGGGCTCCTGCGAGTGATGACGGCATCCCAGGAGACCTCTACATCGAGATAGAAATCCAACGTCATCCATGGTTTGAGAGAGACTCTGCGGATCTTTTGATGGGACTTCCAGTTGGATTTTCAGATTTAGCTCTGGGGACTAAAATAGAAATTCCCCATATCGATGGAGAGAATCTCGTGGTAAAGATAGATGCAGGTTCACAACCAGGGGATACAATTGAAATTAGAGGCAGGGGTTTGCCTTTGCAGGGAAGTAAAAGAAGAGGTTCAGTAATGATTGTTCTGAAACTAGATATGCCAAGAAAACTCTCCAGAAATGAGAAAAAGAGAATTTCTTCATTGTCAGATATTCTTGGTTCAGACCATGATGGCATAGAAGAAAGAATCAGGGACGAAGCAACAAAGAGAAGGAATTGACTATTCGCCGACAAAGGAAATGGCCTCTCTAGGAACGGCGGCTAATGGCTCACCGTCAATCAAACCTGAAACTTCCAACTCTATCAAAGACGGATTTCCACTAATTTCCAAACTTAGGAATCTCTTGGTCCCCGGATTCAATGTGTCCAGGAAAATCTCTCTATCTTCAAACATATGCTCCGGACTAACTTTCGCAATAGAGACAGTTGAACCCTCGGGAGAGCTGACGCTAAGAGCCGTTAACTCCCACTTATCTTGAAAGGTCCTGATGCCCAGAATCAGAAAGCTACTCTCTGGAATAATCCAGCTACAAATCTCTATTTGATCAGTCATATGCCTCAGTGAAGGTTTTCCTAAGTCATACAGAGCCTCATCCCAAGAACTGTCTCCCAACATACTCAGTGCCTTCACAATCCCTTCAGTATCGCCCTCTATATTTTCACCCTCAACGGACAGTCTCTCTCTAAGGAGCTCGAGCTTCTTAATTCCATGAATCTCAAAATCAGTCCTAGTATTTTTTTTATCTAAAAACATGGATCTATTCCACCAAAAGACAACTGCTAGGGGAAGTAACATTAGTCCGCCTATCAGTACATAGAAATTAGTGAAAAGATGAGAAAGGTCACGATATTCTCCTTCATCTGGAATATCCTCGCCCAGGTAAACTATGTAGAATTCATATTCTACATCTCCAACTATGGGCGAGAGCCCCTCGATTCTAACGGCATGAATTCCCGGGGGGACACTGATTACCGTGCCATTAGTGTAATTCAGAATTTTCCAGCTATCCTGACTTAGGGTTTGAATCTGATATGTCACAGGAGACTCGATATCGGACCTAATCATCACTCTAGAGCCATTTGAATCTGTTATCTCGAAAGGATAAATGTCTACCATATCTCCAATTCCTAAACTACCAGAGTAAGGAGTGTTGCTAGGCGAAAGCATCCCCCAGAACTCCGAAGGGCCCGCCTCAAGCCATAGCAAATCAGGAGCATCTCCAAGAAAAACTCCATCTCCCGAAATAGTGGAAGTAACTTCAATCTCCCATTCTATTACTTGTTCAGATTTTATCCTGAATTCTATACCGGTGCTGGAAGGGCTAGTCTCGATATTCTGGGGACATTGATTTGAATCCTCCAAAATAATCTCTTCCCCTCCGTCTAGCTTATGTAGCAGTATTTCCAAGGCTACTTCTCCAGTAAAGCGACAGATTATTGGAAGGTTAATTTTTGCTCCCGTTGAAATCAGGATTGAATCTCCAAGCGGATCATTAGATGATATATGCCCTCTGTAAATATCATAGCTGGTTGAATTGCTACTCAATTGATATTCATACGTCCACGGATTTCCAAGCTCCTCTCCTGCAGGTCCTTCACTTTCATCATCGAACCTAACCAAGTCGAATCTGTAAGGGGAGAAGTCACTCTCGTCTGAATGGACAATCCGGATCCATAGCTCTGCATCTTCCGGATAGTCTAGATACACCGGATTAGATTCGATCGATGAAATTGATCCTATCAGAATTTTAGAATCCGATCTACTCCAATACTCAATACTGATGCTATCGGGACTTTCTATGTTAGATATCTTGACAACATCACCAGTATCTCCTTCAACCAATATTGCATCATCATCGGCAGAAGTATCGAGAACCCCAACGAAAGAAGTACCTTCAGATAGAATCTCAGTTTGACTGCACCTGTTTAGTTGGCAATTAGATGAAGCGGATATGGATGCCCATTCGCCTTGCTGACCCGGAGACGGGACCAAGTCAGGGAGGTCCGAATTCTCAATAATATCAGATTGTTTGCCAATGATGGAACTCATAGCAAAATTTTCAATGTTGAGAGAGGGGTTTGCAAGAAGCTCCCAAGATACTGAACCGTTGACTAAGCCACTCCATTCGACAAGATGGGTATCCATGATTCGATATTGAGAGTCGTCGGTCCACACAACTAGCTCCATATCCTGACAGGCATCCAGCTCACACGAAAACTCTATCCAGAAAGGTCCATCAACATTAGAATTTCCTTGGAAGAATGCCTCTGACTCACCTTCGGAGTTAGCCCCCACCAGACCTGAAATTATCAGAATTAGTACGGCTACAATTGAACCCAGTCTCGCCGCACCCATGATTGCCGGAAACAGTCCTGCCTTAGAATCCTTCAAGCGAAATGTTCCACTCGCGGGAGCATGAGTGACAGGCCATTATCTAGAGAAGTCACCTCAAGGAACCGTTTCTCTAGACTTTTTTCACTAGGAGATAGGAGAAATCCTGTCTCTTGGGCGCCAGGTTTGGTTCTATCTGAATTGGACCCAGAGATCAATCTGCATACAGCCCCATTCATTTTCCATAGGGAGTCAACCAAACTCCCTGCAAGACTGAAACTAAGCACTCGAGGAGACTTATGCTTCCCTTTCGATGGAGAAGATAACTGGGAAGCATCAGAAGGCTTAGTTCTGCCTTCCAGTCTTTCGACATCCAATTCTGGAGAATTCGGTTCTGGAAATCAATTTCTACCACTATCGTGGCAGTCTCTTCATCATGATATTTCTCTGCTAGAGACGGAACTCCAGCCTTCTGTTATAGCGATAACAGATGCTCCTCAATTATCTAACTCAAGTGGGAAATTAGTAGAGGCCTTGAATGTAGTCAGGAGGAGATTCCCCTCCTCTCTGATTTGGACCCCTGGAATCTCAGGGCCCGATAATTGTGCACTTTTATCTTGGTTAGGTGTAGATCTATTCGATCTCTCAAGATCAAGAATAGCTAACGCGAATGGTCTCCTTCTTACCTCTGATGGGCCACGATACGCAGAAACCTCACTTGGAGAGAACGTGAATGTGGATACTCAAATAGGGCATTGGAAGTATTCAATTGCATCACTTAGATCGGCAATTAGATCAGGGACTGTCAGGGAGTTGGCCGAGAAGGCGAGCCTCTCAAGCCCGAGATCTGTTGAAAGACTAAGAAGACATGACTCACTAACTTCATCCGACAAAGGAAGATCTACACTGACTGCAGTGGACACCAGTGGAAGAAAGCTGAGGTACAACTCTCCAGTCAGTAGACAAGATCCCCTGGTTAATGATTGGAGAAAGAGAGTCTCAAGTTTACACACCCCTCCTGGTCACCAAGAACAGTTACTAATTTTACTTCCATGTTCTGCAACTAAGCCATACAGGCTTTCCCAAAGCCATCATCGCTTCCTTAGAAATATTCCCAGCAATAGGGCGCATCAAATCATGGTTACTTCTCCCCTTGGCCTTGTTCCAAGAGAGCTAGAGGATTTGTGGCCCGCAGCACACTACGACATACCAGTTACTGGAGACTGGGATGCAGACGAAATACTGATGGTAGAATCAATGATTTCAGAGGTTTGCGAGAGGATAGGTTATAGTGAGATAATCAACCATTCTGGAATGGATATCTCCATCGAGGGAACTGTATGCCATAATACGAGAAGGGGAACTGCAGGATCTAAAGAGTCACTAAATGAGTTAAAGAAATCTGTTTTGAAATCCGTTGATGGGATAAACCTGGTAGACAAATCAGAGAAGCAACATAGGATTGAGGTAATGAAATCTAGATCGAGATTTATACATGGTACAGACGCATGGTTAGAGGGAAGTACAGTTTCTGGTAGACTGCCAATACTGAGCATTTCTAGAGATGGCGAGCAACTAGCGAGATGGAACCCCCGCGACGGGAGATTCGCATTCTCAAAGAAGTCACTCCCACTTCTCCATGATAGTGGATGCTTCCCTTCAGTCAGTATCTTGGAAAACCATGATTGGAAGGGAGACATATTTCCAACAAATCTAGAGTCAGTCTCCGGTGAAATTAGATTGGGGGAAGAAATTATGGTTACACAAGATGGGGTACTGATAGGAAGTGCTAGGGCAGTAGCACCCGGTTGGGAATGGCCATCTGGCCCTGGAAGACTTGCGAAGGCACGTCATAGATTGTGAAATATTAGCTACCGTATTTACGTAGTGGTTAAAGAGGAAGAGCAGGTCGCCGCCTTCGGAGATTCTATTATGTCACGCATGCACTCTGGTGGAAAAGGCTCCAGTGGGTCATCAAAGCCATTCGCTACAGAGGTCCCAAGTTGGTCGGAATCGGATAAGAAAGTTATCGAGTCCCACATCTTGGATCTTAACAAGGAAGGCCACTCGAATGCTATGATAGGTACGATCTTGAGAGATAGATTTGCAGTACCTGATGTTCGTCTGGCAACAGGTGAGAGAATTTCTCAAATTCTCTCAAGAAATGGTATTTCCCCTAATTATCCAGAGGACATGATGAATCTCATGAGAAGGGCTCAAGGACTAATTGACCATCTTGGCAACAATCCCAAGGATAAGCATAACCGCAGGCAACTGGAGCTATGCGAATCTAAGATCAGGCGTCTAGCCAGCTACTACAAGGGCGTAAACAAGGTAGATGTAGATTGGCAGTACAAGAGGGACCAGTTGAGACTGATTGTAGAATAATCCTCAAGGTACAAATTCCACAAAATTGTCACGATAGTTATGAGGGACCTCATTTCCACCGATTTATTCACCGGTGTTGAAGAGACTATCAGGACAGGCTTGTCGCATCTATTGCAACAAGGTCAAAGAATATCCCTAATTTCAGATGCCAATCTTCTCGGGGCATTATCAATAGCGCCTCTCGAGGCCTCATTAATTGACTCTAATTTGCCATACAGGAGAAGAATCGGCAATATCGATAATACCGTCCCTAGAAACTCTATACTCATTCATAATGACGGGAATGTAAAAGGGGTTTCTTGGAATAATGAAAAAAAAGTACTATCGATAAGTGAAACATTGTCGCCTGCATTATCGGGACACCTGGGGGATGACAAGATAGGGCCACTTACTACAGTGGCAATATGTCACTCAATAGCTCAATTGATATCTCCTTCGGGAGTATTAGTTAGGAAAATTAGGCCATGGGCAATATCTGGTAATTGGATTCATTCTTGCATGGATATGACATATGATCCAGTCTATGTTTCTATGAAGGAATTACTGACTTTAGAAGGTACGATAAGAGTAATCCCAATACCGGAGGTCCCTAGTCCGAATGTGGATAGTTTGGATTTCATAGATGAAAACTCGCTGAGTGATATTTCAGATAGGTGGAGTTCCATGGGCGAGGAAGGAAGGGCAAGGTCGCTATCCCACCTCTGCAGAGGGGCTCTCGACTCCAGTTCTCCCTCTACATCGAGACTGGAGGAGATAGTATGGAACTGTATCCTAGCCTCTGGCTGGAAAGTTGATTTAGCTAGTCAAATTAGGGCTTCTTCTATTATCTGGGAGGAAAAGAACCCCAAGATAGCTACATCCGAAGCCATAGATATGCTTCTCAGATCGGGAAGACTCTAGTCACTCTTCGATTCTAATGACACTGTCACACCCGCTACAGGTAATTCTTAGTGGACGAACATCCGATTCCACGGCAACACTCATTCCACATGAGGGGCAACTAATTCGGGGATAATTGGAGCCCCTGCTCTCATTATTCCTCAGTTTGGGAGAGAGCAAAGAGATTGGAAGAACAAGTAGAAGGCTACATGCCACTACTCCGAGCACCATCTGCATTGGAAGACCAAGAAAATAAATTCCGAAAGAAAGTACTCCCAGAGCAGTAACCGTAATCATTGTAGGGAATCTCGATCTATTCCTGGTCATGGTCATTCCCAATCCTATGGACAAGCTCAGTACTAATACCATCATTCCCGACCCCAATAAAACACTGAATAGTCCATTTCCTGTTGGTACGAATTCCACTCTAAATGACTCCTCGGTATCTAAATCTGTACTCTCCACAGATAGGGTTTCAGATACAATCCACCTCCTGTGAGAGTAGTCGATACCACTCGCCGAAACAATTCCTATATCGGTGAGCATAGATCCCTGTAGGGTAGCATCAACAGAAATTTCTGTCCAGTATTCTTCAGCAGTAGACTTGGCGAAGGTTTCAATCAGTAGTTGCCTGTCTCCTTCCATAACTGAGTAAGAAGTAGAGATTTTTATGGTTATAGTTTCGGAACTGAAACCACTAGTCCCTCCTAGATCGATTGATATCTCAGTGGGTCCCAATTCAATAGGGTCAACACCAATCACCGACTCAGATTCTATGAATAATCCATTTGAGAGAAACGATTTCAAATCAGCGTTAGATCCTCTCAGATATCCCGTCAGCGCCATTAACTCGGAACTGTCTACCATTTTGTTGTTGAAATCTGAGTCAGGTACAGAATCAGAGTATGAGTTTAGATTTCTCCACCAACTGCTGGAGCCAAGACTGGAGTTGCCAATATTGTCCAGGCCCCACCTCATCCACTGTGACATAGAACCATCAAACTCCAATGAGACCTTCTTACTAACCTCGCTTCCATCCCAATCTGCGTCTACTGAAACCAATATCCCTGAGCCCCCCGTTCTAAGGGGCTCACTCGCAGGATACCAGGACCCTCCTCCTCCATCGTCATCTCCGGCTTCTATGAAATGAGACATATTTGCCCTAATCTGTAATCCATTCTGGGGCTCCAAAGTGAATTCAGCCAAGAAAGATCCACTTTCTACTCCTTCTGGCAAACTCCATACGAATGTTACTTCTACGCCCCCTTCTACCAGTGTGGCCACTGGCTTATCCGTCACCACAACATTCTGGACCTCAAAAATACCCGAAGACGATGACCACATCCTGTCGTCAAATCCAGAAGATAGAAGAATGGGGAAATATACTAGATTTCCACTTACGCTAGCTTCCTTCATTTCAATTTCCACTAGTGGAAGCTTAACCGATATACTGGATGCTTTATCATCGCTACCCCAATGAAAAATTACTCCTGAGTCATCCCCGGGTTGATTAAAGCCCAATAACTGAACGATAAGGCTCACTTCTACTTCGTCATCTTCTCGAACATCCCCCGCTCCCACACTGATAATGGATTGAACGTCACCTTCGCCAGTAAGATAAGGCTCGATTCCAGAGGTACCTCCTTCATAGAAAGAACCACCAATCCTAACCTCAACTGTTATGTTGATATTAACCCCAACCGCACCTTGAACCTCATAATGGATATTGAATTCCCAGTCTCCAGCGGGATATTCCCCATCAATGCCCCAATCAACTCCCCAGGTTCCAACTTCAACAGGTTGCAGAACTTGATTCACTAGTTTAGAATCTCCTTCATCAGTTTCCGTCTCAAATGGAGTAAGTATGCCAGAATCCGGGTCTCCCTTCAGAAATAACTCAAAATTTTCACCTGAGCAACAGCTTCCCTGTTGTGCTGAGACGTTGATAATCGGTCCCAAAACAGTCAACAAAAAAATCAATACAATAGAGGCGGGTACAACCCTATTGCGTACACCCATGATGTTGACATCACGTTGAACATCTTGAACTCAACCCTTCTGAGGGCTAAACAAAGTCAATTTCGCCCAAACCTCGGGCTAACCATGTAGCCATATTAATGATACCCTATTATTTTCTGAAATATCTTCCACGGTAGCGAAACCCATTCTCTCAAGCTGAAGGCACTGGCCAGCAGAAATTTCAATATTTTCTATTATCCCTTCGGAATATTCAATTTCACTGTCTTGTGGAACTATCATTCTGGCTTCTGTAGAGTTCTTGGAAGAAACCCAATGGATAATTGGAAGATCGCCGGTTTTTTCCTTGGACACAATTAATGCATTATCTCCTTTGATATCAATATCTGCAAAGTCTTTCAGTCTAATCAGTCCCTCTGAATAGTCATTTTCAGATATAAATATCGATCCTGTGCCCAGATCCCACTCCCTAATGCCCATCTCGGGAATATCTGGATGCCTACTGATTGAAATTTTCCCCAAAGAATCTGTGCTTCCATCGCCTAACAGTTGCAACTCTCTTGGGTTCTCGATAAATGACCTCCTTTCTGAGGATCTGTCTATGATCTTCGAATTCTTGGACTCGATACTCTCCATTGGTATTGAAATGTCCTTCTGGGTCAAACCCAACTCTATCCAGAACTCTCTCAGAGCCTCAGGAGAGAATCCTCTTCTCTTTAGCGCGGATACAGTAGGTAATCGAGGGTCATCCCATCCAGAGAAATCTCCGTCTTCTATGGATTTCCGGATTGATGACGTAGAGAACCCGCCAAAGCCTAGTAACTTCACCCTGCCCCAGTACAGTGTTTCAGGATAATCCCAGCCAAGAAGCTCATACAGCAGTGTCTGCTTTCTAGTACTGTCCATTAGGTCCTTCCCCCTCACAATGTGAGTGACTCCTTGAAGGTGATCTTCTACAGCACTCTGGAAATCTAATAATGGCCAAACCTTGTATCTATTTCCTACTATTGGATGACTATTATGCTGAATTCGTAATGCCGGCCAGTCCCTGAGTGCAGGATTAGGGAGCTCAAGATCAGTCTTCACTCTAACTACGGCACCACCTTCATCAATATCTCCAGAAAGCATCATCTTCCATTCTTCAATGCTCTCTTCAGACTTCTTTCCTCTACATTTACAGGCTTCCTTTGAATCTCTAAGCTCTTTGAATTCTGAGGCTGAACACCTGCAGACATAACAAATACCCTGTGAAATCATCTCCTCCGCAGACTCTAGATATATGTCCATTCTGGAACTAGCCCTGATGACTAAATCCGGTTTCATACCTGAAATCCATTCAAACTCTTCCTCGATCATTGGATAGGCTGATTCTAGTGGCGGCTTGACCTTTGTATCTGTATCATCAAATCGAAGTATGACCTTGCCAGAATACTTTTTTGCAAACTCTGAGTTAATTACAACTCCTCTTGAATGGCCTATGGATAATGGCCCATTGGGGTTGGGGGCAAATCTCAAAATTACCTTTTTTCCATCCTTAACCTCTAAATCCGGTAGTCCTACCCTCTTCTTTTGCTTTTCACGATTTAGAGCTTCAGGATTAGTCTCCTCGAGAATCTCCCTAACATGGTCCAATCCATGATCATTGGCTAACATGTTGGCTTCATCGACCTGCTTAGAAATCATGGGAACAAGCTCTTTGGCATTGCCCCTCAACTCTGGAAATTCTGAAAGTAGCCTTCCGAGTACGCTACCAGATTTGCCAGATCCATTGTATTCTACTGCGTTCTGTAAAGCATACTTGCGTATGGCAGTGACTATCTCCGGCACCCACTCATCTTCATCTGCCACATACTAACGCCGTTAGCCATCCCTATTTGTGATTGCCCTCAATCCAATGCTCAATATTAGTTTGAGAGTAGATATGCTTATTTTCATATCTAATAGGTACAGAAGTACCATGCATTTCTTCCCACGCTCTTCTCACAGTAGACCATGTCCACCTCAGACAGTCATGAGGATTTTCTCCTGAAATCAACTCATTTATTGAGGACCTAGTTTTTGGATCAGAAGGATATCCGGAACCCAGATCAATACCAATATCATTGGATAATTTTTGCATGGCATTATCCCTAGTTACCTTTGCCACTATGCTGGACGCGGCAACCAATGAATTAGACGAGTCCATTGAGTGCTCAGATATTATCCTCCAGTCACTCCATGAAGGTCCCAATTTTGATTTTACATTGTTTCCAAATCTCTCCTGATTTACATCACATGCATCTAAAAAAATACTTCCTGGGTCATTATTGTCATTGGAATTTTTAATTGCTTCAGAAAATAAAGTCACTTCGAGATCATTCAGATTAGAAAC
This sequence comes from Euryarchaeota archaeon UBA121, assembly GCA_002499865.1. Taxonomy (GTDB): domain Archaea; phylum Thermoplasmatota; class Poseidoniia; order Poseidoniales; family Thalassarchaeaceae; genus MGIIb-O5. The sequence goes on from DANL01000060.1 coordinate 45,203, forward strand.
AGAACTATTGTGATCTATCCTGAAAGGTTCACACTCAACAATCCCTATGTTCCAATTCCTCTCAATTGCCTCCTCACGAATAAATTTGTAGATTTTATCTCTCTTACTCTTGGATAGGGTCTTGGAGTCCCTCGCTCCGATTTCTTCCAGAACGTGACAATCACTTGAAGGAATAGATATCGCACATACTATCAAAGGCCCAATTACTGGCCCCCTGCCAGCTTCATCAACACCTATGGAGTACTCGCTCATATCTCCAAGTCAAAGTCAGAAGGGACTTGATTATCACTGACATTTTCTTCAGAAAAAGAGTCCTTTTCATCAATATCTAAGATTATATTGTCAGGATGAAGAATGTCCTGTTCCTCGAGTATGCCTGCTATTCTTAGTGCCTCTTCCATGTCGGAGTCCTCCTTGGAACGATCTAATAACTCACTAGCTTCGTTAACTATGTTCTTATCAACCGAATTAAAACCCTCACTCTGTGGCCTACCTTCTTTACCAAAGAAATCTTTCTCAAATTTCCCAATATCGATTTTAGGACTTTCAATAGTCTCTGTAACCGGGCTTCTCTTCCTTACAAATTTTTCAATCCAATCATCGCCTTCCGAAATAATATGTTCTTTCTCACGGGGATTGCCTATTTTCAAAGCCCATACAACTCCAAACATCCCCGTGATTACTACAATCATTATCATAACAGGCTCTAACCAAGTGTTTAGAAGAGGAATAATCCAATCTTCCTCAAGAGGCAATTCTTCATCCCCCGGCAGGACCTCTCCCTGGATTATTACTGGAATGGAATCAATAAAAAATATACTAGGCTCTAAGAAAGACCTCATTTCTAAAGTAAGGTTTGCCATAGTTTCAGTCGGAGCCGATTCAGGGACTTTCATCCATCCAATAACGTCAACGGAATCATTCACATTTACGGGATATATCTCCAAATATCTAGTTGATTCCGAGACGATTATAGTGGAAAGAGAATCTGAAATTGTAATTCCAAAATCAGTCAAAACACTTGAATCAATAGATGCAGTAAAGCCATCAACTCCATTACCGAGGTTAGTCATTGTCCATATGGCCGTCAAGTTATTATCCTCATTTATTTGATATGACATTTCCATTTCCCATGAGTATATGGTTCCAGAATTGAGATTGAAAATGACATTACCGGGAGACCATTCACCAATCTTTAGATTGATAGTAACTTCAGCAAATAAATCGGAGGAAGAACCCTCAATAATATTACATGAAATGGTCATAGTTTCTGACGAAGAGCCTGGCTGAAGAGAAAATACATCATTTCGATAATCAATAGTTGCCCATTCTGGAATATCGATAACATCCAAGCTAAACTGCGAATCACTATCTCCAGTGTTCGTAACAACAACCTCAATTTCACAATAATCTCCAGGAATTACCTCTGCCATAGTACAACCATCCTGTGTTATGGATATTGTACCGCCAATTCTAGGTACTATGTTTACGATATGGGATACGGAGGAGATAGTCTCTGGTGATGCAGGACTAGAAACCCGTATTTCAAAATCTAAAGCGCCTTCAACATCTCCCGGAGAGAATATCTGGACCATGATAACTCCTGTTGAGTTAGGGTAGAGGTCTGAAACCCTCCAGCTCTCGATTATCGAAGCACTCCAGTTATCTATCTCGAAGTAGTCTCCAGGATCTGTAATCGCACTCCCATTCTCATCCAAGGCTACAATTTCAACATCAAGACTCCTAATGCTATTTCCAGTATTTCTGACCATCGTTTCTAGAGTTAGGACTCCTCCGGGTACTATCGAAGATACCCCTCCTCCCTGAACGATCTCAACACCCTCGGAATAGCCATACCTCATCGAGAAGTTATACCAGTCAAGTATTTCTCCGTGGTCTGATTCTATCGACATGCTCACTCCATGTAGGGAATTAGATAGCGGAAAACCTCCAACAACCGATGGAGAAGTAATTGAGAACTGGATCCAATAAATCTGTTCGGGTGATACGGTATATTCTCGACCAGCTTCGGGAGAGTCCTGCGAATCCCAAGATATATTCCATCCAGAAGGTCCGTTAATCGAAATAATGACGTCCGAATCTATTTCCAAATTACTACTAAAATTAACATTTATGCCGATACTTGAATCGGGATCGATTCCAAAAATTGAACCCGAGGCAGATCCAAAGGAAACCCCTTCATTAATTTCAGAAGAAGATATTTTTTTATTATCTAGTTGAATATTATCTTGCGGTGCCGATGAGCAGGCTATGAGTAAAATTAGAACCAGGGATACTCCCAATCGTATATTCACAAGCTTGCTAGTGAGGGGACCCATATTACTTGTGCCCGAATAATTCACAGTATAATGAGCTATCTCTATGGGCTAGTGAACAGGGTCCTTTATCATCTTCGAAATTACATCAATATCAAACTCGCCAGCATGGATGGGTGTTCTCAAGCCGAATAAACTCATTACATCCGGCGAAACCTCTCCGAACTCTCCAATTTCATGGCCTTCAATAAGTACCATCGCCCCTCTGCCATAGATCCAGGGGCCCCTACCTTCTACTACAGGCTCAAAGGAAACCGATGAGGACGGGGCGCCTAGGTCTCTCAAAAGTGATTGAACGACTCCTTTGGCTTTTGAGAATCCAGCACCTGACTCGGCGCAAGCCCAAGAAACCCTAGTTTTGTTATCACCTCCATGAACGACCTCCCCAAGTTCGTAAACCCTCTGGGGCAACTCATGATGTCTATTTGATGCTAGCAGATTCATCAATGATGGAAATATATACTGTCTGAGTAGTGTATGGTCAACTGTAATTGGATTAGAAATCACTGTGGCTTCGGATATAATCGGCCACCTAGTCTTCTCGAATTGATCTCTCTCATTAGAAAGAGTCAGACTCTGAATCTCTTGAAGTCCGACCGACCTCATACTCATCCTTATCCTTCTGTGCAGATTAGATGATTTTAGTGGCGAAGCATCGATATGGACTGAAGATAAAATATCTGGCAGATTTTCATATCCAAATCCTATTGCAATATCTTCTACAATATCAACAGGATGCATGATGTCACTGCGCCATCTGGGCATGGAGAAAACATGCTCTCTTTCTCCCACCACACAGTCGGACCATCTTTCGGCCCTATCTGATCCATGAGTAATAGTCCTAGATTCCAGTAATATCCCTCCCATTCTTCGAATCGCTTCGCCAATTTCGGAATCACTGAGCTCCATACCCAGGATTTTCTCAATCAGTCTGTTTGGGACTCTGTAAGTTTTAGCCCCAAAGTTAGGAGTCACCTTTACGGAACCATCTTTATCGAATACCTCTACACTTTCGACTACACCTCCCAATTCTGATAATGATAATGAAACTAATAGGAGGCAAGTTTCACACGCTATTTCATCAAAACCCGTTACATCAATGAAGAAATCATTAGTTTCTTCACTAACCGTCGTATGATTCCCATTAATGATAGGGGGGAACGAAATGACCTCATTATTGGAATCGAGGATAATAGGATATTTATCCAAGCCGTCCATAAGTTTCGAATACTCAATTCCTTTTGGGTGGCTATTCAGAATTTCAGAAATGCTCATTTCATTATCGGAGGCTAGTGGCTCGAAAGAAAAATCACTTGAAACGGACTCATATCTGAATGGGTGCCTTAGCTTGGATAGATCATGAACTCCGATGGATGCAAGGGACCTCTTCCTCCCAAGGGTCATGTGTAGCTTCTCTTGGTGATCCATAAGGGACTGGATGAAAGAGTCCCTCTCAGAAGCACTGTTGCCAGTATTTACCCCCCTGACCACAGCTCCCATTATTATTGGCCTTACTCCCTCTAAATCTCCATCTACAGTTATTCTGATTCCACTGCCAGAAACCTCTATCGAGGACTCCTCTGAATCGCCTCCCTGGAATGATCTAACTGCTTTGGCCATAGTCTCATGACTGAGAAGATCCGGGCGATCCGGAAACACCTCGATTTCAATATCATCATCATCATTTAATTCGACGGGGCAACCCATCTTAGGCAATAAATCAGACAATTCATTTTTATTATGAATCGATCCGTTGATTTCTTGAATCCTACTCATCATTGAATGACTCAAAGTAATTGTCGGCATTATAGAACCTCAGTTTCCTAGCCACATCGGAAGGGGCCTTTCAAAACCAATTAGCCTGAGCCCACTGATTGCTGCAGTATCCATATCCTTGGCTCTCAAAATTCTCCTACCAACATTATGAAAATTTGATAATCCTGCCTCTTTCATTATTCCTATAATCTCAGGAATAATAGTTTCTATAACTTCTGAAATTTCGTTCTCTTCATCGATCGGACCAACGACGAATGAACATCCAGAAGCCCTGACGATGATCAAATCTTCTGCAGAGGGTTGCTTCTCAAGTTCTATCCCTATGATTCTTCCCTGGGCGTCCAATCCCATCGCTCTCGAGGCCAATCCAATCCTTGGTAATGCCGCGGCTGCTCTTCCTCCTCCGGGAGTTGCTACAGAGACTATGGCACCATCTAAATCGAGATCAACCACCAACCTGAAAAGCCCCTCTATCCTATCAGCTCCATCTCTCAGGAGGATTAGTGAAGAGCTACTCAGATGACTCGATAAAGAGACCAAAATAGCCTCTATCTCAGCATCATTCATCGGCGGTAAACTCTGCAAATCTAGTACAATTCCAGAAATATCTCGGGCATTGTCTGGAAATTCTGCAAGCTCCTCCTCGCCCACTATCAATAGATCACCCTCGTTCGGCTCCGTATCAACAATACTAGGAATCCTAGTCTTCCCGTCCGGATAAGTTAAGCCACGGGAGGTCCTAATAATCCAAGGGACTGGTAATTCCATGCCCTCCTCGTCAGATCCCACTGGAATTATGCCGATGGAGGTATCAACTATTGAGTACTCAGGAATTCTATCTGAACTTGAAGGACTAATCGCTATTCCTTCGAAGCCCTCGGATACCCATCTCTTGGGCTTTATGCTGGCCATCGAAGACTCCTTATCAGGTACCAAAACTAATGCGTCCTCTTCAAGAGAAAGGCCCAGAGGCTCTAGGAACTCCTCCAGCTCAATGACTTCTTTATCTGTAATTGATCTCATGGTTGAACCCTTCCCAGGAGGCGGACAACTACCTGCAATAATCACCCTGCCTCCCTTCATCCCTAAGCCGGGATTGGGGCCGACAGAGCCCATGACAACCAAAGTTCCTCCTGACATTCCTGAACCAGCACCAGACGAGGCTTGTCCTCTGACGACTACTATTCCATCATTCATGCCAGCACACGCATCCTTGCCAGCCGAGCCCATAACTGTCACACTTCCCCCATTCATATTCATTGCCAGTCTGTCTCCAACATCCCTCTCCACTACAACTCTACCATCAGATTGAAAGGCAGCCAGCATCGACTCGCAACTTCCCTCAATATTCAGGGTCCCCCCTCTATTCATCGCTCCAACGCACTCTCCTAAATTGCCAAGGAGAAGTACTCGAGAACCCATGGGAAGATGGGTAAGGACCCCGAAGTCACCATCTCTGGGCTTAGTGTCCCCGCCGGACCCATAGCCGATTTTTACCAAGCGATCTTTGTCCATCGCCTCAGGCAACATTCTAGCGATTTCTCTATTGAGTTTGACGCTCCTTGCGGTCTCTTCCCTCATCGCCATAGTACTCCGAGTCTAGCCAATGGTCTTCATTGTGACGGATATTTTCCATATGATGATTAACAATAGCTTCATTGAGTTATCTTGATAGAGCATCGACCAGAGGATATATTGTTCAGAGGGTTAGTATGGCACGAGTGAAAGTAGCTATTAATGGGTATGGGACAATTGGAAAGAGAGTTGCGGATGCAATAGACGCACAGAATGACATGGAGATCGTGGGTGTTACCAAGACAGGTCCAAGCTTCGGTTGTGAGATGGCAGCTAAGAAGGGATTTGACCTCTATTGCACATCTGATGACAAAGATATGATTTCTAGCTTTGAGGACTCTCGTTTTGTTTGCAAAGGGGGGCTCAAAGACTTGCTTTCCAAATCCGACGTAGTCATTGATTGCTCTCCTGGAAAAATGGGTGCCACCAATCTCAAGAAATACCAAGAGGCTGGAGTTAAGAGTATATTTCAAGGGGGCGAGAAACACTCACTAACCGGACTTTCTTATACATCGTGTGCAAACCACTTGGAAAATTTTGGGGCAGAAACAACCAGAGTTGTTTCTTGTAATACCACAGGCCTCTCTAGAACATTGGTGCCATTGTATGACTTGTGCGGCTCTCTGAAGGTGGAATGTACAATGATTAGAAGAGCCGCAGATCCTGGTGACTCGAATAAAGGACCTATAAATGCCATAAAACCGGTTTTGAAGGTACCCAGCCATCACGGCCCAGACGTGATGACTGTAAAGCCAGAAATTGAGATCAACTCACTTGCAGTCGCGGTACCAACAACGATAATGCATGTCCATGCAATCATTGCTGATCTTCCCGAGAATCACGGCCTCACCACTGAAAAAATTCTGGATATATGGAAGGGAACTCCGAGGGTTATCGTGATGAACGGTCAGGGCAATAGGATTACCACTACCGCCGAGGTAATGGAGATGGCCAGAGATATTGGGAGAAAATGGGGCGATCTGCATGAAATTTTTGTTTGGGAGGATGGAGTTAGACTAATCGGAAATAGACTATACTATTTCCAAGCAATCCACCAAGAGAGTGATGTGATTCCTGAGAATGTAGACTGTGTAAGGGCTCTAATGAAACTTGAGCAAAGCTGGACTGAAAGTGTCACGAAAACAGATCAAGCAATATCCCGTTATTACAATATTTGAGCTTTTTCACGGCTTTTTTGTCGTAATTGGTTGTGATTATTGTATAATCAGCTTAGGTTAACTATCAAAAGGCCGATTAGGTTCCGAAGGAACCATGTATGCAAGGAAATCAACTTTCTTTGTCCTTACTGTTTTGTTATTTTCTTCATGGTCGGGAATGGTGTCCGCCTCTCCCCAAGGTACAGATTTCATACATTCTTCGGACTCTGATGATTATCATTTTGAGAAATGGTCGTCTCTGGAGTATGCCTTAGAGCACGCACACCAAATAAGACAAACTTCCGGACTAATTCATTCGCCATATGGGTCATTTGACCCTCTGGTGGACCAATACCCGATCTTTGGAGAATTGAATACTGGCGATTATAGTTACTCCGATAGGCCAGTCTATGTGATCCAATCCGATAGCTCTGACTTATCGGGAATATCATCATCAGTGGAAGAGGTAGGGGGCGTAATACTGGACTATATGCCCGATAGTGCGCTTCTGGTGAGGTTCCCCATGTATGTCAATGCCGATAATTTCTTAGATTCTCTAGCCAATGTAAGGTGGTCGGGGCAAATGCCCGATATCTGGAGGTTATCTCCTGAGATACTAGGTAACACATATTCCCCTTCATCACAATTCGATTTGCAGATTTTGCCAGCTAACGACTTAACAATTCAAGAGCTGAATTCCTTAGAGAGGGACCTATCCTTGATTTCCAATTATGATCAATCAACTAATTGCGACTCCTGGCTATGTACGATAGACAGTGTTGACTCAATGTGGCTTCCTCTCTTATCCAAAGACTGGAGAATTCTGCATATCCAAACCACAAGCACAGCATCGGTATACAATAGTGCCGCTAGGGATATATCCGGCGTACAAGGGGCATATGAGCAATCATCAATATCTCTGGATGGAACAGGAGAGGTCATCGCTATTTCAGACACTGGTCTGGATGAGGATCATGGAGATTTCGACGGAAGAATAAGATCCGTATACAGTCAATTTGGACCAGATAATGATAACTCGGACCTACTTAGTGGACACGGGACTCACGTAGCCGCAACGCTCCTGGGAGACGGCTCGGGACAATCATCCGCACTTGGCATGGCCCCTGGAGCAACATTTCACATGTACACTCACGAGTCACAAAGTGGCTTTTTTGGTATTTATGGATCATTATATGGGCTATTTACACACTCATGGAATCAAAATGCTAGGATACATACCAATAGCTGGGGCACATCAAACTTAGGCAATTACAGTCAGACATCATCTAATGTAGATGATTTCGTAAGCGATTATCCGGGCTATATGGTCCTATTTTCTGCCGGTGATATCGGAGGCACTAATGATTCGGGAATCACCCCTCCAGGTACCTCTAAGAATGCTCTAACAGTGGGTGCTTCAACAACTGGGTCATATGGTTCAGAACCTTCAGGAAGTGTAGTTTCTTTCTCATCACAAGGATTGACCAATGATGGCAGAATCAAGCCAGAAATTGTCGCACCCGGAGTCCTCATATGCTCAGCAAGAGCGCAGGAAGCAACTCTGGTCGATGGACAATCCTGCTCCGAATTAACACATGATGACGGTACTACGCCACTTTATGCCGCAATGAATGGGACCTCAATGGCAACCCCAGTCGTTGCGGGTGCTTCCGCGCTCGTCCGACAGTTCCTTAGATCTGAAGGAATCAGTGAGCCCAGATCTGATCTGATTAGGGCAATTCTAATCAATGGGGCTGTAGATATCGGAGACAGTAATGTGCCTAATCCCTCCGAGGGATGGGGACAACTATCACTTGACAATAGCCTATTCCCAGTGTCAGAAAATGGAGTGGAAATGAACGTTATGTATGATTATTCAAGAGAGCTTTTTCCAGGTCATGGATTCACCTACACATTCGATGTAAGTCCCGGTGCAGGACTGGATGCTACTCTGGCTTGGAACGATCTAAAAGGGTCATCAGTCGCAAATCAATCAGCTTCTCGTTTAGTTAACGATCTTGATCTTTCTGTTACCGCCCCCGATGGGACAATTTATCTTGGTAACGAATTCATATCTGGATTCAGTGTATCTGGTAACTCCGTAGACTCTCTGAATAATCTTGAAAGAGTAAAAATTCAAGATGCCTTGCCCGGTACTTGGACTGTTAGAGTAGGAAATTCAGGAGGGGATACTCAAGGCTACTCTCTGGTTTTCTCTGCAATAGCGAGTGAGATTAGTGAGGCTGATCTAACCGTTTTCGAAGGATCTCTATCTACTTCAGTGGAGAATCCTTTGCAAGGCGACACTATTCTAATTGAGGCTGCTTGGGGCAATCAAGCCACCGCTACGGCTTCACAATATAATGTGGAAATCCACGACGTGACCACTGGAAACTTATTGCACACCTCAAGACGCTCATCAATAGCAGGAGGTGGACTTGATTCACTCTCATTCCCCTACTCATTCTCATCAACAGGTGAGCACATACTCAGACTCTCGCTCGACTCATCTTCCGAGGTATACGAGTTGAATGACGAGGCCAATGGTATCAACAATAACATAGCCGAAATAGTTGTAGAAGTTTCTCAGATAGGAGTAAGGATTACTCCTCTTCTGGAAACTGGAAATCTACCGACTAATCCTTTGGAATTTGAAGATTCAAGAACTAGAGTTATGAATCCAAGGGAGACCAATTCTGTATACTTCCCCCTCGAACTTAGAAATGAAGGAACCTCAACTATATCCGTTCAACTAAGCGTTTCTCCTGTAAATGTTGTTTCAGAGAATGGGGTCCTGCAACCACCATCCGATGAATGGTGGAAAATCCTCAATCAAACAGGACCTTGGGAACTAGGGCCGATGGGAAGCGAGGGAGATAGTATAGTGATCGAGCTAAATCTAACCGCTCATCCTCAATCTACTTCTTCGTCCCTTCCAGGCGAAGTTTATGCTCTCCCAGGTACGTTTGTAACAGACCTTAATTTGTTCGATGTAAACGCTCCCACCGTGAATAACGTAATCAGACTGGAAGCGGAGGTAGAAAGAATCGAGGGGCTGGTCACAGTTCTAGCTGGAGAGGGAGGAGCAGAGGCCGAACCTGGAGACTGGGCCTCTTTCTCGCTGGCAGTAGGAAATGATGGAAACGGCCCCACTCGATATATGGTATCATGTTCAACTGAAAATTCATGGCCAGTCAATATCTGGGATTCCCAATCTTCAGAACTCCTTACTGACCCCATAGGTAGGTTACTTTACACCACTCTGCCAATAAAAATCAGGGTTCCTAAATTACCAAATGGTGAGCCCGCCGCGGGAAGTATTGAGGATGTCACATGTGTGACTGAATCTGTTAACGATCCTTCGTTGAGTATTTCTGACACAGTGTCTGTACTCGTTTTGGCCAATGATGACTTCGGAACAGATATATTTTCAGATTCTGGCAACCCACTAGGGCCGTTGGCATTAGCTTCCGATAGGGCAGTCATAAACGGAGATATGGTGACTACGATATTAGAAGTCAGCAATGATGGCAATATCCCGATGACATTTGAAGTGGATGCTTTCTCTTCTCTCAACACTTGGCCCATTCAGATTATTCACGAGGAGGAGGAATCAATGGATGCTATCTCTGTTGAAATATTATCCGGCCAAGTAGCAGTTTTCCAGATCAATACACTGGTTCCAATGGCGGCCCAAATGGGAGAGTCCAATACAATCACTACGAGGGTAACCCAAATCGGAGGACATGTGATTTCTAATGGAACCAAGCTAGTTGTCAGAGAATTGGCAGAACTGGATATCTCTGGTGACTCCTCTATTTCCGCAGCACCGGGACTGTCAGGGGTAGCGAATATTATGATTCAGAATTCGGGCAATGTTGATCTGGTAGTGTCACTGACTCTCGGCAGCATACCATCGGATTGGTCTGGTGGATTCATGACTGCTGGAAGTTTCGCAATGAATATGAATCAGCAAGCAGTCGTTTCTGTCGCTTTAGAGCTACCAGGTGCCGTCCCAGCAGGCCCACAGGAAGAATCGATTCCTGTAATAATTGAATTTACAACGCCTGCCTTCGTGACACATTCCGAAACTGTTTGGCTAGATGTGATAGTCCTGTCGTCCGCATGGCTAGATCTTTCTGTTCCGGATGACACTGTAGAAGACGTATCCCCTGGGAATCCCGCTACTTTCGACATAACCCTGCAGAACATTGGTAATTCTCAGACCGAAGTCTACGTCGAGGTAGTAGGCGATGAGAATTGGGAATTTGATGTCGACCCATCATCAGCAGGAACAATAGAGCCCGGTGAATCTATCTCTATAGAGGTATTAGCAGACCCACAGGGTGACGCAGAGTATGGCATTATTGAGCTGGACGTCTTTGCAAATGGTACAGGGCAAATTGAGGTTTCAACTAACGCATACCTAAAATTGCAGGTTAGCAAAGCGAGGGAGTCCACAGAAGGAATCATTCCTTCATGGGCGGTAGGATTAATCTTTATTATCGTAGTATCAGCATCTGCCATATTGATTGTTAGGGCGAGAAGGTCTTCTTCACTGGCGACTCGTCCCGATGAAGAGCTTATTCCTCCCGGATCAGCTCTACTCACTGGATCTACTAACGAGAGAAGAGCCGCTGCTCTGGAGACTAGTGCTTCAGGAGAAGTCCTTACTGGAACCGTATCCGAGCAAGAACTGAATGACGCAATCTCCTCGTCATCACTCCCCTCATTAAATGTGGAAAAGGCACCCGAAGGAGCCCCACCACTGCCTCTTTCGGGTCTTCCAGAAGGATGGACAATGGAGCAATGGGCCGCATACGGTAATATGTGGTGGGAACAGAACCGTCCGTGAGCGTTATCAGTGTTAGCCGCTTGGCATGCCCATGTCTGCAATATCTAGTCAAGCATCTTCCATCATACTATTCGGCCCTCCCGGGGCCGGTAAGGGAACCCAAGCAGTAAGGATTAGCCAAACTACTGGGAAGCCACAGATTTCCACTGGTGACATGCTCAGAGAAGCAGTAAGAGCGGGTACTGATTTGGGGAATGAGGCCAAGGGATATATGGATCGTGGATTACTGGTTCCAGATTCAATAATCATCGGTCTGATATCTGAGAGGCTCAAACGCTCAGACGCCTCAGGAGGAGTTCTCTTTGATGGGTTCCCGCGAACTATCGCCCAGGCCGAGGAATTATCCAGTATAGCTGAAGTATCAATGGTAATTATGATACAAGTTCCCGATGAAGATATCGTGGAGAGGATAGTTGGAAGGAGAATGGATCCTGAAACAGGAGACATTTACCACATAAAATTCCGACCAGCCCCCTCGGAAATACTCCCTAGGCTTATTCAGAGAAAGGACGATAACGAGGAAACTGTAAGAAGTAGGCTCAACGCATATCATCAGCAGACAAAACCCCTTTCAGATTGGTATCACAAACTGTCTGAAAAGACAAATTTGAGAGTAATTTCAGTAGATGGAAGAGGAAGCATAGATGAGGTTGCAGAATCAATCAACCTAGAGCTAGAGGTGTTTTGATTGTCGGGCAGGTTCCGCAGGAGATCAAATCTGAAAAAGGCATTAGCCGCAGAAGCAATAGACGACCTACATAACGTTCTGAATGAAAGTAACGAGCAGAATCTTTCCGATGCCTCCGCTAGATTAATTCTAAGAATCGGTAAGAAGTACGGAGCTAGAATGAAAAATTATAGCGGTATTGCAATATGCAGGTCATGTAATGTAGCAATGGTTCCTGGAAGGAACTCCACAGTTAGGATTCGTTCCAAGTCAATCAAGTATACATGTGGAATATGCGGTAGAACCAAAACTATGGGCCCCTCGTTCAGAGGTTATTAGTATGTCTAAAATTCCAACTAGAATTGCAAGGGAATCTTCGGATTCAGAACTCCCAATAACTGTTAGGATAGGAAAGTCAGGATTGGTTGACTCAGTGATAGATGAACTTAAAGATCAACTTTCAAGCAGGTCTTTAGTCAAGATTAAGCTTAACCGAGGAGTAGCAAATGGGTCTTCCGAAAGAACTGAGATTTTTTCTACTTTAGCTACTAAAACATCATCGATTGTTTCATTCAGTCGAGGAAATATCGTGGTTCTTTGGTCAGGAAAATAATGTAAGTAAGTCTTGAATCTACATCAGTGATATATTTAGGTATAATTTGTCTCGAGACACCATGTATCTTGCAAGAGCGCTTGCGGCGACGTCCGATCCAGGAGTATGGACACCTGCAGAAATGCCAGATTGGGCGGTTCCCGCTGCATTTGGTATTCTTACCATCGTCTATGCACTGATAGTTTTCGAAATCGTCCACAGGGCCCTGGCCGCGGCCGTTGGTGGAATAGTGGCGGTAGTCACTCTTCATCTCATTGGAAACGGGCCAGATCTAGGTACCGTGGTAACTTGGATAGATGAAGAGACAATTGGTCTACTAATTGGGATGATGGTAATTGTTGATATCCTTGGCAAGACAGGAGTTTTCGAATGGGCCGCGGTTCAGGCATATGCGTTAAGCGGTGGCTCCATCTGGAGATTATCGATAATACTCTGTACAATAACGGCCATTTTCTCAGCATTTTTGGATAATGTGACCACGATACTCCTAATTGTCCCTGTTACAATACAGATAGCTAAGGTTCTGAATCTAGAGCCTATACCCTTGATAATCGCGGAAGTAATGTTCTCAAATATTGGAGGGGCGGCAACACAAATTGGGGACCCACCTAACATCATAATCGGAGCACAATTGTCATCTCAGGCACTTTCCGACAATGTAATTCTTGCAGATCAAGGAATAGCTTTCATTGACTTCATTGTCCACGTGGGGCCTGCTGTAATAATCGCTATGGCACCTTCATTCTGGCTTCTATCTAAGTTGGAATCTGAAGGTCTTTCGGGAGAGCGGCATCGCAATTTAGAACTTCTACGACTTAGGTATAATATCAAGGATGCAGAATTATTGAAGAAATCAGGATTTATCCTGATCCTAGTTATTCTGGCGTTCTTCGCCCACTCAAGCTTCCCTCATCCTCTCTTTACAGTAGCCACCATAGCGCTTGGCGGGGCCGTTCTAATGCTACTAGTTACATCTCCTCATCATGTTGAAGAGCAGCTTGATGCAGTGGAGTGGACAACCATCATCTTCTTTGCAGGGCTATTCATTATGATTCATGGTTTAGAGCATATGGGCCTTATTGATGCAATAGCTGATGCCATTTCCTCTACTATTTCTCAGGCCTCAGAGCAAAATAGACTGATGGTCGCCGTCCTCCTCCTCCTGTGGGTATCGGCAATCGCGTCTGCTTTCATCGATAACATACCGTATACGGCAACTATGGTACCAGTAGTGATCGAGCTTGCAAGTAATCCAGAACTCAACTTGCAGCTAGGTCCACTGGCATGGGCATTAGCACTTGGAGCGTGTTTGGGAGGAAATGGTACGATAATCGGCGCATCAGCTAACGTTGTGGCGGCAGGACTGGCCGAAGAAGCAGGTTATGATATCTCATTCAATAGATTCTTCAAGACAGGGTTCCCAATAATGCTTCTAAGCGTGGCCCTTGCTACTGTATATGCCGTAGTTAGGTATGCAGTAGACTGGCCAAATGAGATGATCAAATGGGCAATCATAGCTGTAATGATGATAGCATCACTTTCACTACTTCCATCGATTTATGGAAAAGCTCCTACAGAAGGCGCGCACTATGAGGCAGAGTAGAAGAATTACTGCGACAGCATCAAGGGACGGTGCCTTGAGCCACTATTATGAGGGTGTGCGAGGTATGTGGTTTGGCCACTCGTTCTGGCATTTGTCTGACCTGCGGGACCGAAGAAAATGAAAAAAATATTTCTGGCGTAACAAAGAATCCACATAATCAGGAATCCCAGAAAACTACACTCCCATTCGATCTTCAAGAGTCTAACAGGAGAAAACTCGAAACTCCGGTTTTTGGACTCGAAGCCTCCCCTGAATATGATCAGACAGATAAATACCTAGAAAACAGTGAAAAATCATGCTTTATCGATAATATTCCCTTTGGAATCGAGGATGCTCCAAAATCTCCTCTTCCAGGGAGGCTAATATTTGGACTCTCAGATACTCCAGACAGTGAAGAATAACCGTGCTACTGAGAGATGTTTTCGACAGTTAATGAAAGCTAACTATCCCGGTTACTTCATATACCGAATGTGGGTCGCCGAGATGCTTTGTGTGCTCCTTGGTACAGTCGTGTATCAGGGTAAGAAGGTTGAGACCGCTTCGCCCTGCGGGGAGACGTAGTGGTCAGAGAAACCTGAATTGATATGCCTGGAATACCAGAGGAATCGCCTCTTCACTTGTGGAGGGGCGATTAAAACTCACACAGGTGGGTATG
>DANL01000077.1:0-4440 GCA_002499865.1 Euryarchaeota archaeon UBA121
CTCTAGAATCTTGTACTATCAGGTCAATTCTTACTGGCCCAGGAGGGAGCTGAATAGAGGCTTTTTCCCTATCACTCAGCACTGTACCGTCCGATAAGCTCCACCTATAGAGAGTGATATCATTGTCATAGTCGAATGATCCAGAACCATTCAACTCTAATACTGTCCCCGGGACAATGTACTGGCCCTCGGACAGTCCGGATATGAGAGCTACTGGGTCTGTCTCCAGGACTGTGATCTTCTGAGTATGTGATCTAGCCATTCCATTCTCATCAGTTAGTTGGATGGTTAGGTTATGGACCCCATGGGGAAGATAGTCGTTGTACCAGAAATCATTAGTCACATCCTCCAAGATGGGATTCATCATTAGATCAGAAGTGATTGTGACGAAAAAATCATCTCCATCTGCATCGAATGACCTTCTAAAATCAAAGAGGACTGGGAGATTTGAGTAGACTACTACATCGGGCACCGGAGAGTCTAGAATGAGTACAGGAGCAGACTCATCTACTCTGAGCATTATCTCTGAAATATCTGGATTTCCAGAACCATCATCTACCGTCAGGGTGATCTGATGCACTCCTTCTGGAAGTCTAGTCTCAACAGTCCAATCGCTACCAAGTGGAGTTTCTACAATGTCGCTTTCCCAAAGTACGCTCACTAGATCTGTGCTAGTTAGCGTATTGGGATTACAGATTAGCCCCGAGCCATTCTCCGGTAGGTCAGAGCATGCTATGTCCCAGTCCCCGGAACCAGTGGAGCCGAGGGTGATAATTGTTCCAGAGTCCGTAAGAGAACCATCAATTGGGCTAGAAATTACAGATACTGGATTTGAGTTGTTTACCTGAACCTGCTGACTGGTTGTAGTCCACTGACCTGAATGCCCGGGCCTGTCATCACTGGCCTGCATAGTAATGGTGTGCAGACCTTTGGATAGTGTACCGATCCACTCTATGTTTCCATCTGTTGAAGTACCAGAATGAATAGTCCCATCTAGGTCGCTCAAAAACTTGAATTTGACATAATCCCCTTCGGGGTCAATAGTTTGAGAGCCATCAATTATCAGGGGATCAGATGATGACTGTCCCGATCTAGAGATCGACATTACTGCATCTGGAATCTCGTTGTAAAGTTCGACATTGAAAACCCATGTCGAAGGAGGGTTGATTCCATCGGACGCGTAAACTGTTACTGAGAACTGGTTTGGCGCTTCAGGGAACGCTCTGATAATCTGCGAGGGGCAGTCATTGGAATCTTCGGGTGGCGTACTCCCGCCTTCCTCATATGATGCGATTGCCCAGCAAGTCATAGCGTCTCCTTCGGGATCATAAGTCTCGGATAGGTAGATTGTAACATTCGCAGTCTGACCTAAGTAAAGCGTACCCCAGGACGATATTGAAGGCGAGGTGCCAACTGTTAGTACTGGAGGGAGATTTGTGAGCTCAATCTGTCTAGATTCAGTAGAGCAATGCCCTTGGTCATCACATACTTCGAGTGTAATCTGATGTAATCCATCTGAGAGGCAATCATTACTCGAGAGCCAGGGATTGCCAAGGAAGAACGAGCCGTTAGCATTTCCTCCACATACGCCGAAGTCCCCCGCAAGGTTTCCATCTATGTTGCTCGTCCAAGTATAGGTTAGATTGTCATCATCCAAATCCCATGACTCATTCGCATTGAAGGTAACCGTGCTGCCACTTGGGTAAACAGATTCATCTTCCGGAGTTGTCCATATGATGAATGGCGGTTGGTTGGAAATCTCAACCATGCACAAGACAACGATATCTGACTCTAATTGCATAGGGATAGTATCATTGTGGACTCCATCATAGTCGCATCCCATATTCATTGTATTATTCAGAGACCATCCTTGGACTGGGGTCCATCTTTGACCAATGAATGGCCCTACTAACTCTCTACCGTAGTAAGGAAGAGTTGTTGTAAAATCGGACTCGTATTGGCTGAAAGTAATATTGATATTTGAGTAAGGGATATTCCTTAGGTTTTGATTGATAACATTGGCCTCCACCAGCCACATAACATCGACTATGTTGTCAGAACCAGAGAAATTGGGTGTACCTAGATTAGAAGATGATATCCATCTAATATGGGAGTTTCCTAGTGTGGAGAATGTGTCGGACATTCCTTGGGCATGGGAGAAATATGAGTCAGTGAAATTAGCGAATGAGGAGGAGACAGATGGATCTGCTCCTGTACATTCAAAGATTACTGAATTGGAGATTAGTTCGCTATGATCTACCAAATCTAGACATCCTTGGTTGCCTCTGATGATACTGGAATTGAGATATGAGGAAAGTTGGCCATTGGCAACCCAGTTCATTCCACTATTGGAGCCATGAATATCCAATGCATCTATCAGAGCGTCCACTCCAACTAGTTCTACAGAGTATGAACTAGTATTCTGGAATATGGACACATTGGCCAACGAGACCGAGCCCACCCTTTCAGAGATTCCACGATTATCGATGTCCAATGCTGGTCCTGAAACCGGGTCCCTAGATACTATCCCATCGAGGTAAATGTCAATACTATTACGTATTACTAATCCGAATTGATCTTGGGTCGTAGAACAGTTAGTACAGCTTACATTCTTTCCAGCGCTGACGACGTCATTGGATTCTTCGAAATAAATTCCCGAACCCGAAGAAGCGGAAATAGATCCTATTCCATTGTTGGAGGTGTGAATTTGCTCTAGCTCGACATTACTGGAGTCGATTACCGAAACACCGTTTCCACTGTTATTGTGACTGGTGACTAAGAATAAATCGGGATGGAACTCCCTGATATCTAATCCAGTGGCGCCGTTGTTACTAATATCCCAGTAGCTACCCTGTATCCCGCCTTTCCATAGAAGTACCCCTGGGCCTGTTGAGTTCCGAACCACAAGGTCATTCACAGTTGGAGCCCAATTTGCACTTCGAAGAAACATTCCAGCCCTGTCATTGTAAGGAGACACAGGCGAGGGGTTTCCATTTCTCATCATATCCAATCTGTTTATGATGGTAGAGGAATCAATCATATATCCCCTCAGGCCAACCGCCTCGTTGTCCTCTATCAGTCCCAAGTCAATGTGTACCCCACTAGTGTTGATATCGAATGCGGCAACAGAAAGTCCCTGTGTCTTTGCCCCGGGGCCACCTGTTCCCCTTACAGTAATATCATTGAATATAGCATTTAATGGGAGGTTCGAATACTGACTATGATTGTATTGTTCAACCATCACTCCACGGTACATTGAGTCCTCTACAACTACGCTTTCGAAGGTTGGCCTGGTTGTCCAGCCCTCCGTGATATGTCTCACAAAGATTCCATTATCTGATCTTTTGATACTTGATTCCTCTATCAGAGGTATTGAGTCCTCCACCCAAATACCAGCGGAAATGGCCATAGTAGATCCGCTGATGTTTGATATCTCTAAATCAGAGAGGAGGCCTCCAGAATTGCCCCAGAGATTCAATCCTCTAGTTATCAGTCCATCTATTGTCGCCCCTCTAACGATGGGCGCTGAGCCCGCGCCAATTGAGAGACCGATTCCATATCTCCACGTTGTAGAGAATCCATGTACGTCTTGTCCACCTCCCAACACGGACAGGTCGTTGATTACTGGTGAAGCCCCCCCGTAGAGATCCACAGCTACGCTATCGGCATTGAGGACTGTGAGGTTTGAGATTATTGGATCACTCCCGTAGATCGTCACTCCAAATTTTGAGTTTGAAATGGACAGGTTATCCATCCTAGATCCCAAGCCATCACTTGAGTAGTTGAAAATCAATCCCTCATGATTTCCAGAAATCGAGTCGAATATAACTGGGGAAGAGTTCGATCCTGAAACTATTATTCTCCCATTGACCTCTATTGAATACCCAGCCCCAATACTCACTAAAGTTCCCGGGGCTATTGAGAGAACCTCGCCAGCATCCACTGAATAGCCATCAGGAAGGACCACTGTTCCTGACCATACGGTCGTCGACCTAGAATCTGCTGAGGAGACGATATTGGAGAATGGGACGAGTATGAGTATTAGCACCAACGCATAAGCCATCCTATGCCTACTCTGATAGAGTGTCACGAAGCGGGGGTTGACTCATTCCATGTTATCCCTTCGTACCATTGCGTACAGAGTTTTTACCATCGGAGAGGTCATAAACAGGGAGTATTGGGGTGACTTTGGGGTAGTGATGAGTACTGCATTTGTCCTAATCAAAACTGCTCCTCAAAGAGAGCTAGATGTCTATCTAACTCTTCTAAATCTCGATGCAGTCACTGAGACCCATGTTTCCTATGGGGAGTACGATTTAGTCGCACGAATTGACTTCGACGATGAAAAAGAAATGGCCAAGACATTGATAGGTCAGATGAGATCTATCGAGGGAGTAATTAGGACTGAGACTCTCATCGCTGTGGAGGTATAATTTTGGC
>DANL01000077.1:4827-16606 GCA_002499865.1 Euryarchaeota archaeon UBA121
GTTTCTAAAATTGAGCATGTCTCTGGACAGTGGATAGTGTTTGGATTGCACGATCTCTTCGTTAAGGTAGAAGCAGAGGATGAGGTGGAGCTGACAAGGTGTGTTGTTCAGGAGATTAGATCCATTGAGGGAATTGCAGATACACGAACTCTAATTGGTGCCGAGATATGATTAGTATGCTTATGACTTCAGAAACGAGAGGAAAGACAGTCTCATTGACCTTCTTCTTGATGTTACTGTTGCCAACCATAGCAACGGGCTTACCAGCTAGTGAGCTGGGGAGAGAAGACGAAAGACACTGGTGGCTAGATACAAGTATGGATTCTGATGGCGATTTCATTCATGATGCTATCTGGATTGCGGCACAAAACAACCATCATCAGTATCTTGATGAGGATGGTCTAATTTCAGTGATTGTCGACTTTGACCACACCCCTACGGAAGAAGATCAAGCGATGCTAGAGAGGGAGGTTGAGTTTCAGACTCAATTTAGATACTGGCTAATTGACTCCATTGCGGGTACTGTGGAGTTGAGTAGAATCCACGAAATTATTGATCTCCCGGGAGTAGTTTTCGTTGAGCTGGACGGGGTCCTTGGGATACAGATGGAAGAGGTAGTTCCAGTTCATGGAGTAGATTTGGTTTGGCAGGACACGGGATATACCGGGGAGGGGGTAACCATGGCAATCATCGACACCGGAATCGACGGCAACCATACGGCTCTGGACGATTTGGACGATGACAACATGACAGACGATCCTAAAATAGTCGCATTCTATGATGCGATTAACAATCCGGGTGCAACAAATGGAACAGAGATATTTCCCTATGATGACAATGGCCATGGCACTCACTGTGCAGGCATCACAGCCGGGACTGGGGCTCCCAACTATCAGCACATTGGTGTGGCGCCACGTGCAAATCTAGTGGGAGTCAAGGTACTGGACGGAGGTGGCAGCGGATCTTTCGCGGCGGTCATGGCTGGAATGCAATGGACGGTCGAGAAGAGGCACGAATTCAATATCCGAGCGGCCAGTATGAGTCTCGGTGCCCTAACTGGAGCAATCGAGTGGACCTCATCAGAGGAGGAATCTGTCAACAGAATGGCTAATGAAATGATGAGGGCTGGGGTGACTCTGTTCATCGCAGCAGGAAATAGTGGGGGAACTGCAACAATAGGAACCCCCGGGAGTGCGGAGGACGTAATCACCGTAGGATCTCTGGACAAGGACACCTCGATTGCAATTTACTCGAGTCAGGGTCCAACGGAGGAGGGCAGGGTCAAACCAAACATAGCATTCGTTGGGAGCAGTGTTAATGCCCCCGATGCAAACACCGGAGATGGTTATGTGGCACTGTCGGGAACAAGTATGGCAACCCCTGGAGCGGCAGGAGTGGCTGTTCTGATGTATCAGGCTAATCCCGATCTAAGTCCGTTTGATATTCGAAATATTATGCAGGAGACTTCCACGTATCGTGAGTGCCATTACATGTTGGCAAACGAGCCCTGTGCCGAAGACGCGATTCCTAAAAATCGCCAGAACAATGTATACGGGCATGGGCATGTCAATGCTCAACCTGCAGTTGATGAAGCCGCCAATTATGACTATGATCTCAGTCTCACTCTGAATGTTACATTGGCTAGTGATTACGGCCTCGATAATAGAGTTTGGATTGGTCCGGGAGAATCTATTTCTTACAATTTAGAAGGTGGCATCCAAAGGGTTCAATGGAGGACTTGGGACATGAGAGACAATTGGATGGATTTACCAGAATTTGATTCTGGGGACAGTGATTTTGAGGTCTCGCACAGTCTTCTTGTCGATAGGCTTCAATACCTCCCGAACAATACTATCGAGGGGACTCAGGTTATTCTAGTGAGAGCGATATCTGGAGCCTCTTCATCTACAAACCTAGCTACTGCAATCCACATTTCTGGTGAGGAGAAGGTTGAGAGATCTGATGATGCGGGGTCTATGAGTGGCATCCTAATCGGAGGGCTATCCCTAATCGTCATTATTCTCCTGATAACACTAATATTTGCAGGGATGCAGTTGCGTGATAGGGGTTTCTTCGAAAGTGAGGAGTACTATGATGATGAAATCGAGGAAGTTGTTGGTACCATCGTTACTGAGGATGGCCTAGTTGAAGATGGCTAGCTCCCTCTAGCCAATTTAGTGACCAATTGATTGGCGGCTTTAGTGCACTCGGCGGCTCTGAATCTACTTATTGCCTCATTCCAGTGTGACATTCGATTCGCTGATTCTAGTACTCCCCTCCAATACCATCTTTGTGCGGACATTCTCCTGAAGGAAGGGATATCCTCCCTTAGCTGGTACCCGCAACATTCTCTGTGGGCCTCAATCAGCCAGCCTGGAAATTCTCTTCCTATGGCCTCCAGGGTAGAGTGGATTGCCATAATCCTAGTAACTGGATCTTCTAGATTGGAAATCAAATCTTTAGACCACGAGATTGAGCTGTCGGAGGTGGAGCCATTCACTCTGGCGGACAGCCTTGCCCTAAGATCTAGTATTTCTAGGAAGATATCATCTCGAGAAAGTCTAGACTCGATTTCAGCTCTTGATTTTGATGCTTCTTGGAGATTTGAATTACTTAGGGCGATACCATATTTGACCAGCTCAAGAGATAAGATTGCTGATTCCCTCTCATCATTGGGGATATCTCCCAATCTGACTTGCGAGATAATCTGTAGAATTATATCGGACTCAGATTTATCCAGCCCCCCTGGAAGTCTGTCATCAAATCTCCTAATGATAGAAGATACCTCCATTTTAGCACGTTGACTTGGCTCTGACAGCCTTATTGCTTCTTCCTCCAATCTATTTGACAAGGATTGATTGCCGTTTAGTCTTGCTAATCGGGACTGTAATATCTTTCTCGATAGAGTTTCTTCAATTTTATCGATGTGGGCATTTGCCTCATTCCTCTCTCCCCTATCGAGTGCGATAGATGCGGCCTCCTTTCTCAGTATCTGGCTTTCTTCTAATTCCAGTGCGTTCTCTAATACTACGGCGGCTACGGCACTATCGGATAGTGAGATTTGATGAATGTTGGATTCAATCCAGCGTATATCTTCCTCATCTCCCGACATAGACCTGTGATGAGCTTCAATCTTCCTAGCTCTATCTCCCTCCAATAACGCCCATTTCTTGGCGGCCTCCTTATGCATTCCTGAGGTTGTCTGCACATCCCAAGAAGCTCGTCTAACATTCCTGACCAGATGATGAAGCTCCGTAAGTCCATCACACCATTTCAGCATCGCTGAGTCATCTAATTCAGGGATTCCAACATCAGAAGCCATCTCTTCAACACTCATCGGTTGTGGAGCCAGAGATAGTTCATCAAGAGTTTTCCTCCCTTCACCAGTTAGTCTTTTTATCACAGTCTTCTCAACATACTTGAGAACCGCCTCGGACTTCTCAGGAACTCCTTCATCTGGAGACCAGAGTCTAATTGCTAGAGGGTGCCCTCCTAGAGAATTTGATACTCCGGCCGCTGTTTCATCATCGATATCCTCAGGCAAGAGAAGGCTAGCAGATTCTACATCGAGACCCTGAAGGCGGTGCTCTACAAAGTCTCCATCTAGATCCAATGGATTTGGCGCCCTAACCACTAGCAATACCGAACACATTGACGAGGAGGCCTGAGAAATTAGATTGCTAATCGAGCCGGCGTGCCTAGGATGTAATTCTTGGACCTCATCTAGCACGAGAAGAGTTTTCTTGGACAAAGTAGACTCAATGATGGCCTCTGGAGACACCAGAGATCCTCCAGACAGCCACATGTTTCCTATGGCCTTGATATCAGTATTAACAGAGCAATTAGCCCATCTTATTTTCCATCTAAGGCTATCTAGGTTAGAGGCTACGGCCCTAGCCAGTGTTGATTTTCCTATTCCTGGCAATCCACTCAATATTACCGAGTCTCCGTTTGATATTACCTCAGACAATCGTTCAATCTCCGATGATCGCCCATGTACTTCTGAAGGAACTGGAGCTGGTCCTATTATCCCATTACTAGATGGCTTAGAAGATAGTTTTTCTTTCTCAATTAGCTTTCTTCCCTTTTTTGTAATGTGAACAACGGTTCTCTTCCTCGATCCACCGCCGATAACATGAGCTGTTCTTGTTGAAATCAAGCCATCTTTTTCCAAGTCCGAAAGAGGCTGATGTAGGGCAGAACGAACTAGGCCTAGGGATTCTGCCAATCCTGGCAGAGATAGCGCTCTTGGAACATCCCAGGCAGTATCTAGATGCTCTCCGAACTCGGCCAGCCGGGAGAGGACCCTTCCCTGCGAGTGCGATAGCATGGTCCTGAGGCAAGGCACGGGTTCATGGGCGTTGACCTACGGCGCATCACTGTAAATGCCGGTTGAGAGGGGCTCACTAGATCTTCCGCGTAAACCCGGAGTTTATCTTTTCAAGAGAAAAGATGGCAGAGTAATGTATGTAGGCAAGGCTACTGAAATCAGAACAAGAGTATCTTCATATTTCTCAGGGAGTGATGGACGTAGGATGGTTCCTCTGCTAATTGAGGAAGCTGATGAGATAGATTTCATAGTAACAAAAAGTCCTTCCGAAGCGTTATTCCTAGAGAGGAACCTCATTAGGGAGCATAAGCCCAAATATAATTCTAGGTTGAAAGATGATAAGTCATATCCTTTCATATCTTTAACTGCAGAAGAGTTTCCCAGAATTCTCTACACCCGTCATCCTCCCGATGGGTCTAGATCATGGGGGCCATTTCCAGATGCAGGTGCAGCCAAGAGGGTGATCCAGCTACTTAGGGTTGAATTTGGAATAAGGGACAAAGACTGCAGGGGCGGTGATGGTTGCTTGGCAATGCATATCGGCCTATGCAAGGGCCCTTGCTACAATCCAGAGGGTTATCCTGGCGTAGTTAAGGCTGTGACAGATGTTCTTGATGGCAATGCCAAGATTCTGATCGAGTCTCTTCAGAATGATATGGATAAGGCTTCTGAAGATTTGAACTACGAGAGGGCAGCAGGAATTAGGGATATGATTGCCTCGGTTCATAGTACGCTTTCCCAGCAGATAATTCACAGTAGGTTCTACCAAGACTGTGACGCCATAGGATTCTCGTCACTAGGTGATTCAGCAGTAGTAATTATCCTGCACGCTAAAGATGGAGTGGTTCAAGGCAAGACTGAGTATCCATTGATACATAGGGGCGATATTTCTGAGTCTGTATCTCTTGTCCTAGTAGAGCACTACGCCAATAGGAGGCCCCCGAAAGTATTGCTCCTCCCCTCTCCGATTGGGGACTCTATGGAGAAATGGCTGAGATTTAGGAGAGGGGGGTCTTTGATTTCCAGAGTGCCTAGGAGGGGCGATTTATTCAAACTTAGAAAGATGGCTGATCGGAATGCCGAGATTTTAGTCTCACGATCAGAGAGGAGTAGCTCTGGAAACCTTGAGCAGCGTGCTGCAAACGAGGGCGCGAAACTACTGGGAGTGGATTCTCTAAACCATATTGTTTGTTTCGATATGGCCCAACTTATGGGATCTGAAAGAGTTGGGGCCTCGATTGTTTTCAAGAATGGCCGGCCCTCGAAAAAGGAGTACAGGACATACAAGATAAAAGGGGAATCTGCTGATGACCTGAGCATGATGAGAGAGTCGGTATTAAGATGGCTAAAGAGACAAAATGAGTGGCCAGATATTCTTCTTTTGGATGGTGGAGAGACTCATCTCTCAACCATAAATACTGTACTAAAGGAGTGTGGAATGGATGACAAGTTCATTGTCGCCGCATTAGCCAAAAGAGAAGAGACACTCTACATCCAAGGAAGGGCGCCGATCATCTTAGATCGAAGGGGGAGAGTTCTAATTCATTCGAGAGATGAGGCTCATAGGTTTGTAAATCAGTTTCACAGTCGTAGGAGGAGGAAGGGATCAATCCGTGACCCTCTAGAAGAGGTCGAGGGCCTTGGTGCCAAGAAAATACAGTCTCTTCTTCGTCACTTTGGTGGTAGAAAGGGGATAGAGCATGCCAGCATAGACGAGCTCAGAGCAGTTCCTGGAATCGGAATTTCCATGGCTAAGAAAATACAAAATCACTTCGAAAACTAGTAGCGATATGATCTATGAATCTTCAGACTCATTATTATCGAAGAAAGTCTCATCGACTAGCATGGTCTTTTCTGGTAGCCTACCAAACTCAATATCCATAATTTTCTCCATCTCCGCACTTTTCTCTTCGTTTGAGGATATCATTTGAGCTTGCTTCCTCTCCCTTTTCTTTCTCCTCTTCCTACTTACCAGAATTCCTAGGGACACGATAATGAAGAATATGTAGGGAGCTATTTCGCCAATTATGAATGCCCATGAAAGCTCGACTGAATATGTGACAATATCTGAATTACTGCTACTACACTCATCCCATGTGACTGCTGAAAGACATGTTGGCATAGTGTAGATCAAGAGTTGTCTGTCTCCTGAGTCATTAATTTCCGCGAGTCCCTTCTCACTTTCTATGGATGTTATTCTGATAGACTCTGGTAGTAAAATCTCGATAGATGCAGATGTCTTAATAGTGCCAAAATTGGTGTGTTCCATCAGTGGCGTTACTCTCTGCCTGATATTCGAACCATCTATTATCAATCCTGAATCTGTTAGTAGCGGCGAGGGGAGTATGGAGGATATTACCATAGTTGGCATCATTACCAAGGAGCGTGGTTTTACTCCAACAATAATCTCATCCTGCCTAAGTGAGAAAGTGAGTTCCGCATCATC
Source organism: Euryarchaeota archaeon UBA121 (assembly GCA_002499865.1). Taxonomy (GTDB): domain Archaea; phylum Thermoplasmatota; class Poseidoniia; order Poseidoniales; family Thalassarchaeaceae; genus MGIIb-O5. Next base: position 11,604 of record DANL01000077.1, read on the forward strand.
TATCCTAGTGGCCAATCTAATCGGCTCTTCATCTCCAATGAATGGATCCTCTCCCAAAGAGATCTCTCTGAAATCTGCTTGGAATGGTAATGATGAGAAATCCGCAGATAGTGAAAGACCGTCCAAACCAAGGTCTTGAGAGTCGAGGTTTATGTTGCCGAATTCATTCATCATCTGTGCGTATGACTCTGTTAGGTAATCTGATAGTTTCATCAGCCCCTCATTTGAAACCTCGAAGTCAACTGGGTCTCCCAATCCAAAGTCTATTGTCGATTCAATTTCAGAGTCTGCCAGTAGCCCTCCTTCCATTCTATCCCCCATCACCAAGATTCTCCTTATCGCGTCTGATGGAATTGAGGACATTTTCACTCCCTCTATCTCCATATCTAACCCTAATCTGTAAATCTCCAGGATTACTGTGGATGTGAATTCTATTGAAACTGAACCACTCAACTCGTGGATCGATACTTTGGAAATGTCCATCTCAACAAGGAATGAGACACATGTCTTCTGTGAGGGGGCGCATACCAGATCGATACTATCCTCCTCACATGGATCCGATATTCTACATATTGAGTGCCGCCAGTCGAAAGGCCTAGATCCTTCGAGTTCGATGGTTGTAGTTTTAGTGTCTCCAGAGTTAGATGAAAATACCAATACATCTGGCGTCGTTCCAGACGAATCCAACCATTCGGGTAAGTGAATTGTAACGCTAATGTCAGTAGAGGGGAAGTCAATTGGAAGTAAATCTTGGATGAAGTCAAAGTCTACTTCGAATTCCAGGCTCAAGAAGCCCATTATTATGGCAATGTCCTCATCGGAAATTTGTGAAAAATCTATTGTCGATAAGTCCCCATCTGTATTCTGTAAAAGCCGATCAAAGATATTTGAAATCTGTATTTCAGAGGGAATTGTACTGGATTGTACTGTAATTGGGTAAGTACTAGACATTGCGCCAACAGAGCCGAGACAGTATCTGTAAGACAATTCTTCACCACAAGTCTCTCCTTGCCGGTGTTGGAACATTATTCCTCCAGTATTGTCTGAGGGAGAGAAGGATGGGGTCTGAAAGACGATTTCCGTCCCTAGGAATTGAGAAAAGGTATCTGAAAGTATGTCAATTGGGAGTGATGATAGCATCTGATTGGCATCCACCTCCATCTCGGAGTCGAACATTCTAATTCCATCAGAAGTCACTGAATCAAGACTAATGGTTTGAGTCTCTAGATCTAGTCCCCAATCACCCAATGTTTCGGTACTTAGGTGATGGATCCCAATTTCCATATCTACATGGGCGTTCATAGAATCCTCCAGATTTATTGAGAGATCCAAGCTCAACGATGAGCCCGCATAGGTTTCCCAATCTGGTGTAATGTCGCCAGTTCCCAATACAGTTACCAGGTCAGATGTTATTGGACTATAATCGTGTGGAGAGTTGAGATTATCCAGAGCTATTCTAGCTCCTAAAACCTGTTTTTGGCCCTGTTCTACTGAAAATATGGCGGCTGGCTCGTCGACATGGATAATACTGGAATATGATGGTGGAACCATAACGTATTCGATGTAATGTCCAGATGTTGCAATCGTTGTGAAGTTAGTAGTTACCTCTCCCCCCATTGCCATTAGTCCCTGCATCACCCTATCAATATCCCCAGTTTCTGGGTTCATTCCTATGTTAGTTGGACTCACATCCAAGGTGAGGACTGATTGAACACAGATAGGGGGATTAAAGGGGTCATTTTCCAATCCGTTCTCTTCATCTATTGAGTCACTATTCTGATTAAAGGTACAAGAGGATGGGTCCCGCCCGAAAAAACTGATTCCTGGTATAGTTTGGATAGGTCCGGTCGTTGCATTGGGAAAATTCTCATCTACAATCTGTTGGATCACATCCTCGATCTTCTGAATTAATCTGTCCTCAACAGAAGAGCCATTCTGTGAATAATCACGATAGTTTCGTATAAAATCAGCTGGAATTCCATCAGATGGATTGCTATCTCCCTGTAAATCCAGATCTGGTAGTCCTAATTCTTCTCTTGAGAGCTCATGAATCGCCAGTTCAATGCTCATCTCTATCGCCGAAGCTCCCTCCATGGAAATAGCTACATGACCCTCAATCCACTCGTCACTAGGAGTGGAATCTAGGCTGGAGGTGTAGTCATCGCATATTCCATTCCCATTTGCCCATGAAGAGCAGATTTCGTTTGATACTTCAGGTTCACCGGGAGGAGGAGCTGCATTGGCCAGTGGCGCAAACAGCAGAATGATGACCATCGCGATGCATGTACGCACAACAGTTGGAGCGTGTGATATACCATAAGTCTGAATCAGTGATGTTCACCCGAGATATATGGCTGGCAGGGGCCCACATGAGCGATTATACGATTCTATTTCCTCATTTCTCGGTAAAAATCCTCCCTCGGAGATACCCAAGAAGTGGGAGAGATTCTCTGATATTGCGATATTACCATCTGGGTCTTTCGAAGATGAGGGCTGGGGAGATGTAGTCGGACCTGATCTCTGGAAAGCAGTCGCTCGAGGACTCGATGTTGAGAGGCTTGGGGTGATGGGGGAGGTGACTGGTAGAATACGAAAGAGTGGTGTTAAGATGCTACTGGGAGATGATGACTGGGTTGTGAGAAGAGAGAATGGAGTCTACTACGGCTATCATGTGACAAAGTGTATGTTCTCAGCGGGTAATGTGAATGAGAGGAGGCGGATGGGAGAGATTGTGAGAAGAGGGGAAGTAATAGTCGATTTATTCGCTGGGATAGGATACTACTCCCTCCCAATTCTAGTCCACTCGGAGGTGGAACATGTCCACTGTTGTGAGTGGAATAATGATGCTGTGGACTCTCTTGAGTGGAGTCTAGAAAGGAACAATGTTTCTTCCCTTTGTACGGTACATAGAGGGGATAATAGGGAGACATGTAAGTCAATTGGAAAAGTTGCTGATAGGATTATTATGGGCCTACTTCCTACTTCTGAGGGGAGTTTTGAGGCGGCCATGGAAGTACTCTCTGATTCTGGAGGAGTGATTCATATCCATGGCCTAGCGAAGCCAAATGAGTACTCTGAATGGGCAGAAGAGGTTATGAGGGGGATTTGTAATTTTAGAGAGGGATCCAGGGCAAGAAAAATTGCAGTCAATCGAATAAAGAGCTATGCTCCCAGATGGGATCATGTAGTCTTGGATGTGGAAATAAATTAGTCCGTTGAACTCAAGTCGTGTAACCCTCCCCGAATAGTATGGCTGATGACTGGCTAGAGCGCTCGGCCGCATCCTACAACAAGCATTCCCTGGAGTCCAAGGATGACTACGCTGCAATACTCCTAATGCCGGTCGGTACGCTCTCAGAAATTATCGAGTGGACTTTCAGATCCCTTCCTGATGAGATACTTGTCGGGATCGACCCCGATGTTAGCCGTCCCCATCCGGATGGAGTGAACAGGAGATTCACAGGATCTGACTTTCAATCAGGCTTATTCGCAGGGCAGGGGTATGTTCTTGGGGCACCTCATCTTGTAAACAGAGGGGACTCATTCTCTGTCCATCATGTTCCTGAAGAATGGATTGATGGAATTTTCACAGAAGACAGGGGATCAAGAGGAGGGAGATTCACCCACTGGATCCACTCCCATCCAAATGCGGTTGCGGTTCCCAGTGAGGCGGATGCTGATGCGGCACAGTGGACTGAGGGATGTGATATGATTCTTGGAGTCAGATTCTCCCCAGAAGGGTTACTGCCATGGTTCGATGAGATCGGAGGCACTAGGAGGCGTCTTTCTCCGGGCAGTGATTCTGTAAAATCTGACAAAGCTAACGATAGTCTACCAGTAATTGGTAGAGCCGTAACGGGACATATGATCCACGGACTTGAGGTTATAGCATTCCACAGAACCGGACTAGGCATTAACCTAATTATTACGGATTCTGAAGGAGTTCCCATCGAGTAGTTTTCAGTCTCTGAAAACATGCTCCCTGAAATGAGATAGCTCTTCGATACTACCTCTGATGTCATCAAGAGCCCTATGCCCCGAAGGTTTGGAGAATCTAGGTGCCTTTGGGTACCATCGTCTAGCTATTTCCTTGACAGATGTAACATCGACACTTCTGTAGTGAAAGAATTCATGTAGCTCTGGCATATACCTCCTGAGAAATCTCCTATCTTGCCCGATTGTATTGCCACAAAGAGGCGGGACCCCAGCTAAGCAGTGCTCCATGAGAAACTCCAACGTTAGTCTCTCTGCCTCTGCTATGGGGACGCCGTCGGTTCTAACTCTCTTCAGGAGTCCGTTCTTAGTATGATGTGTGATATTCCAATCATCCATCTTCTCCAATTCTGACTCGGGCTGCGAAATGGCCAAGGATGGGCCTTCTGAGACCAAAGTTAAGTCCCCCTCTGTGACTATGGTAGCTATTTCGATTATTTTATTCTCTATCGGATCGAGTCCTGTCATTTCCAAATCTATCCAAACCAGTCTGTCCTCCATGCGTTCGCCGGGAGAGTGTGCGAGTCTTGAGTGTTGGGGGGCGACAATCATAGGGCTGTCTGCTCGCGCTTGGCCATGGCTGGAGTAAGCTACATCGGACTTCTCAGATCCAATGGGCCCTACAGAAGGCTATTCACAGCCAATGAGATTTCTTACATCGGAGATTGGTTCTCAATGATCGCCCTATTCTTACTAGCGGGCGAAGCCTCTGATAATTCCCCTCTGGCTATTGCAGGAGTTCTCGCCACTAGGAGCTTTACCTTCGCTCCACTGGAGCCACTGACGGGAATGCTGGCGGATAGGTATCCTAGAAAGTGGCTGATGGTACTTGGTAATGTTTGGTCATTTACGATTCTGGTAGCTGCTCTATCCCTTGGCGCGTTGGACAGTCTGACATCAGTATACCTCCTTGGTATGGGAATGGTCGTCGGTAGAGCAATATCCTCCAATGCGGAATCCGCATATGTTCCGAATATTTGCACAAAGGAGGAGTTACTATCTGCTAATGC
>DANL01000016.1 GCA_002499865.1 Euryarchaeota archaeon UBA121
ATATGAATTACGATTTGGAATGCTCAACGATATTACAATTGGGAGAGACTGCTCATCATTCTCTGATTAACCCCCTAGATGGAAAAATGTGGATTATATTTCTGGGAGGCATGATAAAATCCTGGGACGGAGAGAATCTTGAGGATATAGCTGATCTGAGTGACCTGGTTAGCCGGTGCCATATGGAGCAGGGCCTACTTGGAATTTCTTTTGACAGTAATTATGTAGAGTCAAAAATAGTTCTTTTGTCATATGTGGAAGACGGAACCTGTGAAGGAGAAAATCAGTCTGATTTAGTACTTTCATCTGCCAAGATAGGAGATAGTGGCGTAATTGATATGGATTCAATAACGGTACTAAAGAGGATCGAACAACCGTATAGAAACCACAATGGAGGATTTCTTCTACATGTAGGCAATGGAAATTACCTCTGGGGAGTAGGAGATGGAGGAAGTGCAAATGACCCTCATGAAAATGGGCAAGATCCATCAAACCCACTAGGAACTATCCAACTATTCGAATTCAGAAGCAACGAGATAGTGGCTATTCTCGATAACTCCACTGGAGATCCTTTCGTACTTCACTACGGCCTGCGGAATCCGTGGCGCTTCGACGTTAGTGACGATGGCGATCTATGGATAGCTGATGTAGGCCAGAACTGTTGGGAGGAGGTCAATCTAGTGACCCTAGGAGAGAGATCTAATCTGGGCTGGGGAGATAGGGAAGGATTCCAGGAATTCTACGAAGGGGTAGGTTGTACCGATGAGCAGGAGGAGCCCGAGCTTGGCGTTACTGATCCAATATTGGCTTATCCTCATCAAGATGGAAACTGCTCAATAACGGGTGGTTACTGGATGGACTGGGGGCCAGAGAATCTTAGAAATGGGTACCTGTATGGTGACTTCTGCACTGGTTCGATATGGATTCTTGAAGAAATAGACGGAGAATGGGCTGAGACCATCATAGGAAACTCTGGTGGCATGATTGTTGGTTTTGGAGAGGGCATTAATGGAGAAATAATAGTTTTCCATTGGACTGGAGATATCGTTAAGATTAGTCAGAAATCTTAGTATCCCATAGCATCCTTCAAGCCCTGATGCCTAACCCACATGACATGGATGATGATGGCGCTGTCAACAGGGATGCTCTTTGGCTCGATGCTATCGATGCAGAAGAAAGAGGAGATAGGAAAGAAACTCTGAGAATATGCAAAGAATTGGTTGGAGTTGAGCCCGATAACTCAGATGCTTGGATGACAATAGCCAGAATGGAACTTCCTGCTCCAAGCAAAGGTAAGCAAGAGATGCCTAGCCTTCTACAGACCGCTAAGTCGGTTACAGCGCTGAGGAAGGTTGTCGAACTAGATCCAGATAATCGTCAAGCATGGGATCTGGGAGGTACGTTGCTAGTCGATCATCTAGGAATGATGGACGATGCCTTGGAATGGTGGGAGAGGCGTAGAGAATACTCCTCTACCGAAGTTACCCCACTTATAGAACAGATCTCAATATTAGTTAGGATGGGATATTATGAAGAGTGTGCGGATTTGATCGAAGAGATGTTCTCCTCTGAGATGGATTCTGTAGATGGGGGCGTAAAAATGAGAATGGGCAGAGTCAGTCAGACTGTTTCTAAGGCCTCTAAGATGGAAGCTGAAGAGATATTTAGGCCAAATCAACCTAAGCATCCACGTTGGGGGGTAATTGAGAAGCTGAAGAAGAAAAAGCCGATTTCACAAGGAGTTTTCTTGATGCTCTTTGTGGCTCCTATGGCATTTTTCGTAGGTAGTACTAGTATGATTTTCATAGGTGATTCTGGCTGGTCACTTCCAATTGTGTTCATCATACTGCTTGTGACTGTAATGGCCATTAGCAGGCTGAGTATGAATCTATTACAGTCAATTAACAGGCATGCCCTGGACCTTGAGAGGGCAATAGACTATGAGACAACTACTGGACAGGTGTGTATCCCAGAAAGCATCAGAGATAGCCCGCTTTACTCTTCATTAATGAAGAGTAAAATGCCGGCGATTAAAGAGAGAATTCACCTAATAGTTGAGTCTGGAGAGAAGATATCCAAAAAATGGGAGCTCAGTATCCCTTAGTGGTAGTCTAGGTACCGGCCGAGAAGTCGAGGAGATACGCCTTCTGATCTTCGGTCAGCTCATCGATTGTAATTCCCGAGGATGAAAGTTTTAGCTCTGCTAGTTGCCTATCTTGATCCGGGTGTATATCATACACTGTGTTGTCGTAGTTGGAGCCTTCTTGTGCTAGCCTACAGAGGGCCAGGAACTGATTTGCGAATGACATATCCATAACCTCACTGGGATGACCTTCTGCAGATGCAAGATTTACTAGCCTACCTCTAGCTAGAAGATGGATTCTCCTGCCATCGGACAGGACAAATGCCTCATTATTATCCCTGATGGTAAATATCTGATCTGCTCTCTCTTCTAAGTCAGAGATACTAATCTCACAATCATAGTGGCCGGTATTACAAATGATTGCACCATCCTTCATCGAATCGTAGTGCCTTCCAACTATGACGTCCTTCATACCAGTGGCCGTACAGAATAAATCCCCCAGAGATGCTGCTTCATCCATCTTCATTACTCTAAATCCATCCATCGTCGCCTTTAGTGCTGGAATCGGATCAATCTCTGTGATGATGACATTCGCCCCCATTCCCCTGGCTCTCATAGCCAATCCCCTTCCACAGTGGCCGTAACCAGCAATTACAAAGTTCTTACCTGCCAATAGTACACTAGTTGCCCTGAGAATACCGTCGATTGTAGACTGGCCAGTACCATGGACATTGTCAAAATCCCACTTTGTCTCTGCATCATTGACTGCAATGACTGGATATAGTAGCTCACCAGCATCAGCCATTGCCCTAAGACGATGCACTCCAGTGGTAGTTTCCTCTGTCCCTCCAATTATTCCCTCTGCTAGTCCAGTGAATTGAGAATGTACCCTGTAAATTAGGTCAGCACCGTCATCCAATGTAAGTGTCGGCTCGAACTCCAAGGTCTTATCTATGCATTCGTAGAATCCGGAATTATCCTGTCCGTACCACGCGTGGATCGAGTAACCCTCTGAGGCTAGCCAAGCTGCGACTTCGTCTTGAGTTGAAAGTGGATTACATCCCGACCAAGAAACCTCTGCTCCTGCGGCCTCGATCGTCTCTATGAGGACTGCAGTTTCCTTGGTCACGTGAAGGCAACCGGCTATTCTCTGCCCCTCTAGTGGTCTTTCAATCTCCGCCTTTGCCCTCAGGGAGGCCAATGCTGGCATCCTACTCCGTGCCCATTCGACCTTTAGTCTGCCAGCTTCAGATAATCCTAAGTCTGCGACAGTGTACCTATCGGTCGAATCCAATTAATTCACCACCGTCAGGCGCCGCCTTGTCGTTGCTGTTCGTAATAGCTCGCATAGTACTGTTCTGCGTATGCCCTAGCTTGTTGCTCATCGTATCCTGAAGCGACCATTTGCTGGACGTATGCTTCAACCGGATCCATAGTCTCAACTCCTCCGAACTGTTCGACGGTATCGCCCTCAACGGTATCCCTAGAGCGTCCGCGGACAACCAGTGTTACCACGACCACGAGTATCAGAAGGATAGCCGCCCCTATGCCAGCCATAATTGTAGTACTAAGGCCGGCCTCGACTGAGCCTCCCCCTCCAGAATCTCCTCCACGAGGGACTAGGCTGATATCGATAGTCTCTGATATGACATATCTAGATCCGTCTCCTTCAGTGATGCGAATGTATATCTTGGCAGATTTACCAGTTTCAATCTGGTATAGGTCTGAGATATCCAAGGTCAGTGAGAATGTATCTCCATCACTCAGCATGTCTGATTGGTTGAATTTGCCGATGGTTCTCTGAGTTATTTTCTGAGTTGTTGAGTAGTCAAGGACTGATTCATTGAGAGCTATCTCGATCTTAACATCACCATTCTCTGCACCAGAAATCATATTCCCAGTAATGAGCACCAAGTCTTCTCTCTGAGAATCAGTCGGCCTAGGAGCAGTGAACTGAACCAGTGGTGGCTCGTCACCGAAGTCCTCACCTACTACAATGAAGTACATCCTATGCTTCTCACTCTGCTTTCCTGCCTTATCATAGACAATAAGCTCCACACGTATCTCGTTTTCCAAGGTCCCGTCTGGATTGCTAGTGAGATTTCTGAATGTGTAAGTCCACTCATCCGTAGCAGACGCTGGGATCTGGAACTCATGTCCTTCAAGAGTCGGGCTCTGACTATCCCATGGGTAGTCGAAGAAGACCTTCCATTCGAATAGCTCGATTCCCGACTCGCCCTCGGGAGCGTCTGGGTCACTACTATTTTCTGCAGAGAATGAGAGGCTGATATCTCCGGTCTCGGTGAGCCTTACCCTGTATATGGGCCAGTCAGTACCTGCAACGGTCTTTGTTCCATCCAAAGCGATGAAATCAGAGGTTGCTGGATTAGAGATGATCGAGGCGGACGCTAATGGTCTGAACTCATCTGCCAGTGTATCGTCCGTAACGAGTCTAATGTAGGTAATCCTGGTATGTCCTTCATCATCATGGAGATATAGTGTAAGTATCCACTCAGCCCCTATTCTGCAACCGGTATTGGATGATGTGTTAGCAACACAGAAGGAGCCCAGTGTTGGTATCTCTGGTGCCGTCTGTTGTGTATGGCTAATCTCTCCAGCATCGATTACTGCCCCATCCCAACCTGTAACAGAGTCGTTGTTACCGGAAGAGAGCGTCCAATCAGCGAAAACTCCAGGGACATTCGTCACATAGTCAAAAGATAGATCGGAGTTACTCTTGATGTACATGGTTGAGTAAGCACCAGTTATCGAATCTATAGACGGAGACTGGCCGTTTACTGTAAGGTCATAGCCCTCGCCTGCGATACCGAAGTTCGATGGATAAGGAGTCAGCCTGTAGTCCAGAAGATTCGAAAGGATTGGAATCTGCTCTCCGCCAAATTCTTGAGTTACACTGGGGTTCTCGACATCTATTGTTGTTACGATCATCCCTCCAGCACCTCTATTGCATACCGATAGTAAGGACTGAGACTCGTATGTATTGTCTCTGATCAATGTGTGGAATGTTCCAGTTGGATCACTAATTCTCCCTCCACAGACCTGGGGAATCTGTGTCCCCTGAACCTGTGCGGTATCTAAGCCAGAGAGGGCCACGTGACTGCCTCCATTAATTGCGCTAAAGGCCGATGGATCGACGTCATCCATTAGAGGATGGAATGGGTCGACAATAGTGATATCCTCACTAAGGATTCTGTTGTCCTCTGTGAAGTTGACTTGGTTCCTCATAGCAATATCCATTCCAAATGGTAGATTTCCAGGCTGATATGCATCTCTGTAAGGACCTAGATGAATCTGTGTAGTGCCTCCCTGTACCATGAACTGTTCCAAGGTATCAACAACAGAAAGGCCGTCGGTTGATCTAGTGGAAGCTAGCTTATCGTAATAGTCTCCGTAATAGACATTGTAATCGGTCTGCCATGGAAGTAGAACCTTGTCATAGTGCTCCAACCACGAGGGAGTAGCATAGTCATCCCAATTCTCAAGCCTCATCTGAGTATAGCTCATTTCCATTGATTCCAAGTCTGATTTAACCATCTGGAGGCGATTCTGATCAGTAGGGTTGGAAAGAATTGCTACATCAATTCGGTCGTAGAATGTTATGATGAAGAAACGGACGTTTCCTGATGGCTCCACAGTATTATCTTCCTTGGTAACTTCTGCAGAGAAGCTGATGTTGTACGTATGGCCGTCTGCCCATGAATTGAATGGCTGAGACCAATTAGCCCAGTCTCTCTGATGAGGCTCCAGATCAAATGGACCGTTATCAGCAGTTTCTTCGAATACTTGCTGATTGGTAGTGAGGTCCTTGATTGACATTGTCAATGTGTAGTCTCCGTCTATAACGCCGTTCAGAAGAGGTACTGAGAAGCTGTGCATTGCTTGATCGTCAATGGGGTAGACACATTCGTATGTTATATCGGTCACGCACTCCATGACATCTGGTTGCATCAGAGTAATTTCAGCGCTGGCAATACTGAACATGATGGTAGAGATGTTGTTTGCAAGATTTACCTCATCCTGTTGGTACCAAGCCTCTGTTGGGTCGGTATTATTCAGGATTGTCATTGCGTCTATTCTGTAAATTCCACTAGTGAAATCATGGTTGGCGACAACAATTGTAGATGACTCAGAAGCGTCTAGACCTGTGACCTCTTCTGTGTAATTTCCATCAAACTCGAATGTAAATTCTTCTACACGTATGTTATCAACTGCAAACCCTGCAAGGCCTGCATTTCCATTGATTCCGTCTTCATTGGACTGGAATCTCCAGGTTAGGCTTACCTCAGAACCTGCAAGAGTGGTGCACTCATCCCTCCAATCTGTGGAGTCGGTACTGGTCCTGTTCTGAATCACAATATGTGTCAAATCGAGAGTGATCGACTTCATGATATTCTCAGAATCGAACCATACAACAGAGTTTATGTTGTCGGAATGATCTCCGAAATACTCCACCTCATCATATCCGTTTAAGTCGAAATCCTCACATCTATGGAAGTTTGGATCCTCGGGATTTGTATTCTGGATTCCGTTCTCATTTAGATCGGTCCAACTTCCATATGCTACGCCTTGGTAGAGTTCCCCATCTCTTGTCCATGAAAGCTCAAGATTAGCGGCATCTCTAATCGCCAGAATATTTCCTTGGGAGTCTTGTAAGAAATCGCCCTCAGCATAGTAGTCGAAGGTAAGGTAAGTGAAGTCGGCGCCTGTAGCTGCTATAGGTATCGGGTCCAAGGTTACGGTCTCATTCCAACCATCGCCATATCCGGTGTCAGGGTGTCCCAACCAGTAAGCGAAATTCTTGAACACACCAACATTCTGGGGCAACATATCGTTAGTTCCCGACGAGTCGTCCAATCTACTTCCGTTCTCGTTTCCGTCATCAGTCCATATTGGATCTACGCCTGAGAAGTCTTCAATACCTACCAGATCTGGCTCGGCATTGTATATCTCTGCCTTGACGCTGAAGTCAGTAAGAGTGTTACCCCAATTTGTAGCCCTCAACTCTACGTCCCTAGTTCCCGAGGCATACCTTACTCCGTTCTCTAGGTTCTTCCATGGCTCCTCTGCTAGTCCGGGATCGAATAGATTGTTCACCGTAGTTTGGAATCTTATGTCATCATTCAACGAGTCCATATTTTGGAATCCAGAAGGATTGGTAAGCTCGGTCTTGATGAAGTAGGTGGTGTTGTCAATGAAATCGGCGAGAAGCGATACTTCTTCAGTAGCTCCAGCGGCCAACCCGGTGAAAGAAATCGTATCGGAGACGATTTCCTCGCTACCGAATGTGACATCTCTCTTTCTGATTGTGATATTATCGAATGCGAAACCATCCCAACCCGTATCCTGAGATGAGCCTGCGGGACCTACTGATCCAAGAAGCCCACTTCTGAATCTGAAACGGATATCGACAATCTGTCCGGCGTAGGGAGTCAAATCAATTGATTCCATCTCATCTTCGGCATCTGACGTCCCACCTCCTTCAGTATAGTTGGTCCAGCCTGTGACTGATGCAGAGAACTGATTACCGTTGTATGTGTTATACTCTGGATCGACACCCTGGAAAAGGATCCTGAAAAATCTCTCATTGTCCCATCCGCCATTGAAGAAGACTGACTCCCAGCCATTTCCATCTGACCAAACCTCGATTCCACATGAGTCCTCATACAACCATCTCTCGACTACTGAATATTGCTCGGCTAGATACAGTTCAAAGAATGCCGTGGAGCACATCAAAGAGACGTCTAGGTATGCTGCGTCGGCGCCGGTAAGATCGACATTCTCTAGAATCAATGCTTCATCCATGTTGTTGTAGTACCCCGAGGAGTCCTCATCCGTCCCATTGTAGTCGAGTCCTGCCCAGTAATATCCTGTTGGATTGCTATCTGCTTCATACCAAGAAACGTTCTCTGAAGAAGCAGTTGAGTTTGTCTCGATATGCCATGATGATGAGCCGTCCTCATACATTCCAGTGTATGACACCTTTGAGAAAGAGCATGCGGGACAGTTGGTATTGTCTTCGTTCCCATCGAAATCGTTACTGTAGACGGTGGTGTCAGTCCCCCCGAGGACTTCCTTCACTTCCAAGTCAACATCAATCGAGCCTGAGAGTGGGTTTAGGCCAGTGTTCTTCACGCTCACATTCACAAATCTGGTCCCTTCCCCCAACTGGGATTCACCAGTTGCGGGATTGTAAGACGCTGGAGCGATAGTGACACCTGTGATACCCATATCCTGGTTGTCCAGAGTGAGTACAGAAAGGAAATCTCCAGCACCGGCCCTTCCTTGTGTATCCAGCCACATTGCGTTGTTGGCGAATCTGTAAGAGTAGTCCTGCTGCCCTATAATGATCTCGAACGCACTGTCGTCTCCACCTTGTAACTGACCTGGAATTGCCATAGTAGGCCTCCTTCCAACCTCAAAGGAGAGAGATGAAAGATAGCCGGGTCCACTGGGGTCTGCTAGAATTATCTCAACAGTGTTAATCTCCCTTAGGTTATCCAAGAGAAGATAGGTCTGATTCTGGGCACTGGAGTCTTGGAGTCTTGTCAGAGTGAGCTCGGTGGGGACGAAGAAATCGGCCTCTCCGTCCTGATTGACGTCCTCTATAGTTATAGAAGCACCCTTGTAATCTCCTAGAGCGACATAATTCTGAGTATTCCATGCACTTCCAGACTTATCGGCATATGAGATATTTCCAGTGATTCCATCAACGACTGCAATCATGTCGATCTCGCCGTCTCCATCAGAGTCGTAAATATCCATACCACCCATTGGATAGTTATGTTCTGCATCGAGCTTGAACTGATGTACTCCCTGCGCGGTTGGAGTCATTGGGTTTGGAAATTGATCTTGTAGACAGTCATACTCCAACACAGTCATATTGTCATAATGGCCGACAGAAAATCCAACTCCTGCATTGTAGGGAGGAGTTCTTAGAAGCCACATATCTAGATCTTCGCAGTCACCTATTGGGCCCCCAATTCCCCCTCCTTGAACCGTCTCTCCCCAGTGTCCCAGCATAACGTCAGTGTAGAGTCCGTTAGTCAAAGGAACAGGCATAGTCTGCTGATTGGTCAGAAGACTTGGGTCGGGTCCACGATATATCTGAAGGTACTGATTGGAAAATGTCGCATCGATTGAGACTAGAATAATGTCATCATTTCCATCATCATTAATATCGCCTACCTCCATACTGACATGGATTGGGTTTGAGATTGTAATCGCGGTATCTGACCAGGTGTTCACCGCACCGTTACAATCTCCCCAGAGAACTGTAAGGTTACCAGGCCTTACGAAAGTCTCCCCCACGAACCTAATATTTTCCTGATAGTAAATGATGTCATTTTTTCCATCTCCATTGACATCTCCTACCTCAACATCTACTCCGTTAGCGGTATCAACAAAGCCGGCCCTCTGTGAGTTATTATTGGAGATGAAGACATCTTGCCTGTCCGCAAATCCTCCTGAACCGTCATTGTACAAGGTGGTGATGAAGTGCCCCATAGCACTGGCAGAGACAATATCATTATCTCCATCACAGTCCAAATCGCCCACTGCAATATCTGATGGATCACGCTGAACAGCGTATTGCGTAATGTGCGATGCACTTACCGCTGGTACAAACGATGCCAACGGCATTGCCATCAGTAGGAACACGAGTAACAGTGCCCTCCTTCCCTCTCTGAATCTATCTTGTGCGGTCTGCGGACTAAGCGACATGGCCTTCGGGTGATTTAGCTCTCTCTTATGCCTTGTGGGAGGATGTGCTACGCAACCCCTTTGGGGTTGAGATAAAAATATTCCATTTATTGCGATTCTAACCAGCTAGGATTGGGAGAATAATGATCTTCTGCCCCTCCGTGAATTCTCTCTAGTTTCCCAATTCTCCAAAGTCTATCCAAGAAAACCTTGAGCTCCACTTCTCCCTTGCCTACCTTCTCACCAATAAGCTTCTGAATGTCTGAAATAGAAAGTGAGGTATGGCCATGTTCCCTAACCACCATTGTCAAGATTAGCTGGAGCCATGCCTCGGCATGAGGATCAGCAGACAACGGGTTTGACAGTGGTTCGGGGGGTTCCACCTCAGAAACAAATTCCTCAAGGGCCGAAATATCAGGATCGCTTTGTTTCGAAGTCCCTAATTCAGATACCGCTTGCTCTAGATCTAAATCTCCTACAGTCCTTACAACGGATGGTATTCTAGAGGGATCTGGAGGGGGGCCCGGTAGAGTCTTTTCAGGGTTCTGACTCACTAGCTGAGAGTCTTCCGAAGAATCGAGGGGATTTCGTTCCGAAAGAACTTCTACATCTCTAAGGAAACCCATTGCCCCAGTAATTCCGATAGATGAACGGGCAGAGTTTACGAAATCCTCTGTCCCCTCCAACAGAATATCGACTTGATCTTGGGCCGATTTATATCGAAATCTAACTCTCCTTGAGTTCGGCACGTTATCCCTCCAATGTTTCAGTCTAGCTCATCGTCTATTAACCCGGTTACTCACTAGCTAGTTTTCTAAGAACGGTATGCAAGATTCCTCCATTCCTGTAGTACTCGACATCTACGGGCGTGTCCAGCCTTACCGTAGCGAGGAAATTCACAGTTTTGCCATCTAGTTTTCTGGCAGTAATCTCAATTTGTGAAAGTGGTTCCAAATCACCCGAGGATGGTATATCAAAGTGTTCGGTTCCATCGAGACCTAGTGAGTCGGCATCTTCGCCCTCTGGGAAGGTCAATGGAAGCACCCCCATACCAACGAGATTTGACCTATGTATCCTTTCAAAGGATGTAGCTATGACAGCTTTGACTCCAAGAAGCAAGGTTCCCTTGGCAGCCCAATCCCTGCTGCTTCCGGTACCATATTGAGATCCGGCTAGAACTATCAGATCAGTTCCGTCGGAGATGTATCTTCTACTCGCATCGAAAATTGAGGTTACCTCTCCTGTAGGAAGAAATGTAGTGAGCCCCCCCTCGGTCCCTGGTGCTAGTTGGTTCCTAATCCTAACATTGGCAAAGGTACCTCTCATCATGACTTCATGATTTCCTCTCCTGCTTCCAAATGAATTGAAATCTCTCAGAGCGACTCCTCTCTCAATGAGGTATCTGCCGGCTGGACCGTCTTCGGGGAAAGCCCCGGCGGGACTGATATGATCAGTAGTCACAGAATCTCCTAGTTTCAGAAGTGCCCTTGCGGAATTTATCGGCTCTATTGGAGAGGGATTGAGTGATATGCCCTCCAAGAAGCTGGGTAATCTCACATAAGTAGAGTCTTCATCCCAAGGGAACAGGGGAGAGGGCTCACTTGGTATAGAGTCCCACTTTGGCTCCTCTAGAATATCCGAATACCTATCTCTGAACATCTCTGGCCCTATAGATGAAGATACGGCTTCTAGTATACTCTGATCACTAGGCCAGATATCTGCTAGCATAACAGGTACTCCATCACTTGAGTGCCCAATAGGATCTACCTCGAAGTCTATATCCAGAGTTCCAGAGAGAGCGTAGGCAACTACCAAGGGAGGACTTGCTAGGTAGTTGGCCAGAATTTTCTGATGAATCCTTCCTTCGAAGTTTCTGTTTCCTGAAAGGACGCTTCCTACTACAAGTCCCCCTTCATCTATCGCAGATTCTATTTCTTTGTCTAGAGGGCCGGAGTTACCTATACATGTCGTACATCCATAACCCACCACGTTGAATCCCAATTTATCGAGGAAAGGCGTAAGACCACTAGCATCCAAGTACTCGGTCACTACCCTGCTTCCCGGAGCAAGACTTGGCTTGACCCAAGGTTTGATTTGGAGGCCTCTATCAAACGCGTTCTTGGCCACCAATCCTGCTGCTATCATCACACTTGGATTACTAGTATTGGTACAACTAGTAATGGCAGTAATCACAACATCTCCATGACCAAGGTCACAGTTCTTTCCCCTGACTTCGCACCTGATGTCATTTTGTGAATTGTCTATTCCGTGGCCCTGATGCCCAACGGGGGAATTCAGACTCTTTCTCCAGTGACTCTTCATTTCAGATAGGGAAACCCTATCTTGAGGTCTTTTTGGGCCTGCCATTGAGGGAGTCACAGTAGAGAGATTCAACGAGAGAGATGTGGTAAATTTAGGAGGTCTGGTACTATCTGTTCTGAAGAGTCCCTGAGCTTTTAGATATCTTCTCACGTTCTCAACGTGATCTTCTTCCCTCCCAGAGAGCAACAAGTAATCTAGAGTTGTTTCATCTACTGGGAAGAAGCCACAGGTTGCCCCATATTCTGGTGCCATATTGGCAATTGTAGTCCTATCTGGAAGACTGAGGTTTGAAAGTCCGCTACCATGAAATTCGACGAATTTTCCTACACATCCGTGCTCTCTGAGTAGCTCTACTATTCTCAGTGTGACATCGGTAGCAGTAACTCCTGGCATTGATTTTCCAGTAATCTCGAAACCGACAACCTCGGGAAGAAGCATGTAAATAGGCTGACCGAGCATTACTGCTTCTGCTTCGATGCCCCCTACTCCCCAACCCAGAACTCCGAGTCCATTTATCATAGTAGTATGGGAGTCGGTACCAACTAATGTATCCGGAATCCACTTCTCTCCCTCAACACGAGCGACGGACGCGATCCACTCCAGATTAATCTGGTGAACTATCCCCCTTCCAGGAGGAACGGCTCTGAAGCTATCTAGACTCTGCTGGCCCCATTTGAGAAACTTATATCTCTCCATGTTTCTATGGTACTCCATCTCTAGGTTCCTCTCCCTAGCATCTGGAAAAAGTCCGGAGAAGTCAACCTGTACAGAATGGTCTACGACTAAATCTACGGGGACCTGTGGATTAACCTTCTCGGGATCCCCCCCTAGGTTTACCATTGCGTCTCGAAGAGCTGCGATATCGACGACGGCAGGCACCCCAGTGAAATCTTGGAGAATTACTCTGCTCGGAGAAAATGGTATCTCACATGGCTTCATTGAAGGGTTCCATGCGGCTATATTCCTGACATCCTCTTCGGTTACTAAAAATCCGTCACACTTGCGTAGTGCGGCTTCTAGGAGACACCTGATAGTGAATGGAAGTTCATCTAAGTTGCATATTCCTAGCTTCTCTAGGGCATTGAGATCATAGAACTCACCGAGGCTTCCATCAGCAGTCTGGAACGTGGAGATACTACTGAACGGATCTTCGATTGACATGGCCACCCGAACCTTTGGGCACGAGTCTCGCCCATCAACTTGACTACGAGCAGAAATAGAGTCACTAGATGACCGTTGCAGATATTAGTCTCACATCATCAATTGGCTGGTCTCCACTTGTACTATCATCGTCATCGTTATTCCCAGTTACGACATTGTTGATGGCATCAACATGCGACATGCCACTCAGAACCTCTCCGAATACAGTGTGTACGCCGTCCAGATGGCTGGGTGAACTACCAGAGGGAACGATGTAGAACTGGCTTCCTCCGGTGTTAGGGTTGCTGGTCTTAGCCATCGCTAGCATTCCCGGGGAGTGGGTAAGGCCATTGTCCGCCTCGTCAGGAACTGTCCATTGACCTTGCTCGCACGCGCTGGAGCTACTCCTACTTTCACCATTGCAGTATCCAAACCACTTGGCGGCATTCCCTCCTGCGCCGTTCATACCATCAATGTCCCCTCCTTGGTTCATGAATCCTCCAATGACTCTGTGGAAAATCGTAGAGTCATAGCTTCCCTGGGATGAGTGCAACAAGAAATTCTCAACGTGCTTCGGTGCGTCATCACTGAATAGCTCGATTTCTATCGTACCCATGGTTCGCTCTCCTGTCACTGAATCGACGTAAGATACATCCATCGAGACAACTGGATTGCCTTCTTCTTCGGTGAGCAGATCAGCGATGACTTTCACTGCGACTAGAGACATAATCAGAACTGCCACTATTGCGAACAGGCCGAATGGGGTTGGATTTCCTTCGTCCATTAGTTGTAAACCCGTACCTCTTGATATGGCATTGGCATCCATCATTGATGAGAGATTATTCATTGCCTTTCTGGCATCCTTATTCTTAGGGTCCATCTTTAGAGAGTTTCGATAGTTCTTGAGGGCCTTCCTCCAATGGGACCTCTGCATCTCTGGATCATTAGTTCCTAGTGTGGTTCCTGCATCTCCCGCCAGCTTCAGAGTCTTTGCCTTCTGGGAGTCATTTTCACACAAATCCCATGATTCTCTGAGTTTCTCAAGGGCGAGGTCGTTATCCCCCTTATCCATCATTGCTGCGGCCTCAGACCATGTTTTACTGAGTTCCTCGGG
>DANL01000054.1:0-9833 GCA_002499865.1 Euryarchaeota archaeon UBA121
CCAGTTCACTAAGATTGAGCAGATAGTAGTATGTCATCCTGAAGAATCATGGAATCATCATGAAGAGCTTCTAGAGAATGCTGTGGATCTCTGGGACAGTCTAGGTCTCCACTACAGAGTAGTGAACATATGTACTGGTGATATGGGCACCGTAGCTGCCAAGAAGTACGACTTGGAAGCATGGTTGCCAGGAGCAGGCTCCTACAAAGAAGTGGTCTCTTGCTCCAATTGCACGGACTATCAGGCAAATAGGCTCAGGATGAGATATAGGACCAAAGAGGGCAATGAGGCAGTCCATACTCTCAATTCCACGGCAGTAGCTACTAGTAGAGCACTTGTAGCGATAATGGAGCAGAACCAATTAGAGGACGGCAGAGTCTCGGTTCCTGAAGTCCTGAGGCCTTACATGGGTGGACAAGAAATATTGGAAAAACTCAGCAGCCTCTGAATATATGGAAATCAGACAATTTCACTGGATGATGAGATATAATAATAATTTCTGTTTTCCTAATTATTAGTTTATTTTAAAATGCTATTAATTTGCGCCGAGGCATGCCCAGTGAACATAAGGACATCGATGGAGTACCAGATACGGCCTCAGAGGATGGCCATGGAGAGTACGATGTCATAATTGTTGGTGCAGGAGCCGCAGGTATCGGAGTAGGGATTGCAATTGCACATGCTGGAATTGAGAGCCTACTGATAGTAGATCGTGAGACTGTTGGCCATTCTTTTTCTTCATGGCCCGATGAGACGCGTTTCATCACACCATCATTCCCAAGTAACTCAATAGGGATGCTGGATCTAAACTCAATAGCGATCGGTATTTCTCCAGCTTTTAGTATGAAAGTTGAACATCCCACTGGTAAAGAATATGCTGAACATTTGCGAGACATATCAGAGTTTTTCGAACTCCCAATCCGAGAAAAAACAGATGTGATGAATATTGAGAAAATTGAAGGCTTGTTCCACTTAGTAACCAAAGAAGAGACATTACTAGCAAAAAATGTCATATGGGCGGCTGGTGAATATCAATATCCTCTTTTAGATGGGTTTGCAGGAAGTGAGTTATGTCGCCATACTTCGACTGTTCCTAGCTACAACAAGCTAGAGGGGGATGACTTCCTGATAATAGGCGGTTATGAGAGTGGCATTGATGCCGCCGTACATCTATCAAATATGAACAAAAAAGTCAGGTTATTCGACTTAAATGCCCCTTGGCTTGAGGAAACATCGGATCCCAGTGTTGCATTGTCAACCTTTTCTTTTGAGCGTATGAACAATACTAGTTTTGAACAGAACACGAAACTATTCCCCAATACGCCAGTAAAATCTGTATCAGTAGAGGATGGAGTTTATGTTCTAAAGACTCAGGACGGTCAAACATTTAGCTCAACAACTCAGCCGTTGCTGGCTGGAGGATTCTCTGGCAGTCACAAATTTGTCTCCCATCTATTCGATGAGAGAGAGGATGGTTTTCCTGAGCTAAATGAGAGTGACGAGTCGACGGTAGTTCCCGGCATGTTTCTCTGTGGTCCCTCGGTCCGTCATGATGGTCATATTTTTTGTTTCATTTTCAAATTCCGTCAGCGATTTGCTATCGTGGCACAGGCGATCGCCTCTTCACTGGATATTCCAACTGATGAGTTTGTTGAGGCCTACAAAAGCTGGGGGATGTATCTTGATGACTTGTCGTGTTGTGGACAGGAGTGTCTTACATGTTAACAGAAAAAAGTGATATTCAGGAAGCTAAGGGATTTGAAATCGTTCCTGAACAGATCCGTCTCAGTAAAATGATGAGAATTGAATGGATAGGACAAACGCTAGCAAGTCTTTTTTGGATTGTCAGCGTATTTGCTTATGGGGGCCCAGAAGGACTCGGAGATTGGTTACAACTGATGGCGGCATCTTCTTGGATGCTGTCTAACATCGCTTCAATAATGAAGTAATACTGCCTTCGGCAAGTATTAGGATCTGAGTGAGATTGAGATCTCAATCCATTTAGAGGTGGGAGTGTTACTGCCTTCCGCCGTACTCTCTAGAGGAACTAGAACATTTGCCTCTGGGAAGTATGAGCATAGATTACCTCTAGGAATGTCATAGGGAACTACCTTCCACCTCTCTGAGTATATCTTCCTCTCTCCCCAATGACTAGTCAAATCCACCTCTTGACCGGGCGATGCTCCGATTTCTAGCATGTCCTTCTTGTTCATCATCACCACCCTCCTAGCGTTGTATATCCCCCTATACCTGTCATCCATCCCATATATCGTAGTGTTATACTGGTCGTGACTTCGAACTGTCATCATAATGAATCTGTCATCATTGATTTTTCTATCTGGAAGATCGTGACAGAAGAATTGCGCCTTCCCTGAGGGAGTGTTCCAAGTTGGTCCATCCCTAGGGCCATTAGGAAGATAGAAGCCACCCTTTGAACGTACCCTGGAGTTATAGTTTTCAAATCCGGGAATGCATCTGGAGATGAGGTATCTAGTATTCTCATGATCGTGATAAATATTCCAGTCAAGAGGCCCGTTTGGAAATAGTCCGTGCCCTATCCTACAAATTATCTCAGGCTCAGAAAGTAGGGCATCGGAAGCTGGTTCCAGTGTCCCCTTACTAGAGTGTACCAGGCCCATGGAGTTCTCAACTGTGACGAAGCCCCCTGAATCAATTTCCGTTCTGCCTAGGCATGGAAGTATCAGAGCTTCCCTACCTGTGACTAGGTGTGAACGATTCAACTTAGTAGAAATCTGCACTGTTAGGCCGATATTTCTGATAGCTTCGGCAACCCTCTCGGTGTCTGACATAGCTGAAATTAGGTTCCCTCCAAGGGCCATGTAAACCCCTACTTCTCCCTTCAATGAGGCTTGAATAAACTCGACAACATCATACCCCCTCTTTCTCGGCATGGATATTCCAGTCTCCCTCTCACATGCTGAGAGAAACTCCTCGCTAGGGTGGTGATTGATTCCAACGGTACGGTCTCCCTGTACGTTGGAGTGTCCTCTGACCGGACAGGCACCAGCACCCGGCTTTCCGAAATGCCCTCCAACTAGTAGAAGATTGGATATTTCCTGTATGACAGCGACACTGTTCTTATGCTGAGTTAGACCCATAGCCCAGCACACAATCATTCGCTTTGATTTTGCAATAGCGTTACCAACTCTCTCTATACTTTCTCGGCTGATTCCTGATTGTTCTACTATTTCATCCCAGCTAGCTGAATCAATATGCCTCTGCCAATCATCGAATCCCTTCGTATTATCTGAAATGAATTCAGAGTCCACGGGCCCATCTGTTAGTACTACCTTTGCGAATCCCTGCAGCAATGCCGCATCACCACCAATTCTGACAGGCAAGTGCTCATCCGCGATCTGTGCCCCTCTTCCAAGTAGGTGAAGAGGTTTCTGGGGATGCTTAAATCTCTTCATTGCCGTCTCTTCCAGGGGGTTGATACTGACCACTGATCCTCCATTCTCCCTACATCCGGCTAGAGCCGTCAACATCCTCGGATGGTTCGTACCCGGATTCTGCCCTATAACTAGTATCAGATCAGCTTCATCGAAGCACGAGAGCTTGACAGTTCCCTTTCCTATACCAATGGAATTAGATAACGCGACACCACTAGATTCGTGACACATGTTACTACAATCTGGTAGGTTGTTCGTACCTATTTGTCTAGCTAGTGTCCCCCATAGAAAGGCCGCCTCATTAGAGGCACGTCCGCTCGTGTAAAACACCACCTCATCGGGACTATTCGTATTCCTTACTCTTGATGAAATAATCTCAATAGCATCTTTCCAATCGATCTTCTCATAGTATTCAGATCCCTCTCTCAAGTACATTGGGTGAGTAATTCTACCCATCTTATCTAGTTCCATATCAGTCATCTTTGATAGCTCTGTTACTGAAGATTCCATTAGATTATCAGGAGTTACCCTCTTGTTAGTCGCCTCTGTGGCGAACGCCTTAGCTCCATTCTCACAAAATTCGAAGGTGCTCCTGTGATTATCAGGATCGGGCCATGCACAACCGGGACAGTCATATCCATCGAATCTGTTCACTGATAGCATTGTCTGGAGGGTTTTCTTGAGTCCTGCCTGTTCCAATCCGATGGAGAATGACTTCTGAACGCCGACTATTCCTGCGGCTGTATTCTTTGGCTTGCCGATTCTAAGTTTCTCCTCAACTATCGGGGGTAACGCACTAGAGTCGCGAGGCACGCCAGTTCGTATCCGTGATAGTTCAAATCGCTTGGCATCAAGTATGACTGGCGATATCGTTTTCTGATTGATTGAACATACTTCGTCTGACTAGTAGTAATGCAACCAGAATAGTGAAGAAAATTGCCAGAATAGGGAACAATAGGGCGATTAACGCAAGAGCAACGCTAGCTATATTTTCACCTGTGGCAACTACTGGATTTGCTACTCCCAGGGTAAACGTAGAGCTGATTCCCCTTGCGGCGACTGTTGCAGTCTGGATGGTGGCTGACATCCCCCCACCAGCTACTATTGCTACGGCCCATTGTATGATGGGGTCGCTTCCCTCCAGAGAAATTGCAGTCATCCCTATTCCTGCAACAACTGCTGCTGGTGTGGCTATGGTGTCTAGGAGGTTATCCACCAGGGGGACATAGTATGCGGAGAATTCAGCTATCATTGCTATTCCTAGAATGATTATCGCTGGTGTTGATGTGAAAAACTCAAACTGCGTCCCTATTAGTTCGACATCGACTATCCCTGATCTAACTGACAATGCCAATAGGAACGGGGGCAAGAAGACACGGAATCCAGAGGCAGCTGCTAGACTCACACCCATGAAGGCGGCAATGGCTACAGTGAAGCCCTCCATGTTGACCGGATTGATTGGTCCGATATTAATACGGTCTAATCAATCGCCTAATTCTACCAAAACTGAGCCCATGTCGACTCTTTCTCCCTGGCTGAAATTTATAGAAAGCACCTCTCCTGCCTTTGGGGCTACGATCCTGTGCTCCATTTTCATAGCCTCCATAGTCATCAATGGTTGTCCTTCACGTACTCTCTGACCTTCTCTTACCATTACATCCAACACGGTCCCAGGCATTGGGGCTGTGAGTCCTCCTTCTATCTTATCAGATGATTTGGCTCCCTTTTCCAACTCAGAAATTGTGAAAATGTCTCCATCCAAGTGTATCCACCATTTATCTCCAACTTTAGCGACATGAGCAAATCTGAGTTTACCGTTTATCTCGACTGAGACCCTAGACCTGTCATCTAACTTTGAAATAATTACCTCAGGTGATTCTATGTTTTGCCCGTCACTATTGATTGAGGACACAGTAATTAGACCGTCTCTTTCAGCTAGATCAATAGAGAATATCTCATCTATTTCAGATATTTTCCAATTCATCTAATCACCTATGGAAGTCTCCTAGAGAGTGTTATGAAAGGATCGTATGCATGTCCCGAATGATCGTCTATCATTCTTGAGTTTGTATTCACTCCATATTTGCCTGCTCCTAGTCTCTTAGCAGCAGATGCGATAGCCACCAATACTGTTGGATCGGGGTCTTCACTGGTGAACTCTGACATTGGAGTATTATCAAGAAAGTCGGTAGTAATATTGCCGGACATGAAAGCTGGATGAGTAAGAGCGTTTCTCAAGAATCCTATATTCGTAGTCACCCCAAGAGCGACAAAAGATGAGAGTGCTAGTTCTAATCTCCTGATAGCAGCCATCCTACTAGGTGCGTGAACAATCAACTTAGCCAGCATTGGATCGAAGTTCACAGTAACCTCATCTCCTTCTTTGACTCCTGAGTCAACTCTAATCCCAGGTCCGGTTGGTGGCCTCCATAATGCCAATTTTCCGATGGCAGGCAGGAATCCTTTTTTTGCATCCTCGGCATATATTCTAGCTTCTATTGAATGGCCAGAAATACTCATAGAATCTTGTGATATACCAAGGGGAAGCCCGGAAGCAATCTCAAGTTGCTTGTGAACTAAGTCTACTCCAGTAATCATCTCTGTCACTGGATGTTCGACCTGCAACCTAGTATTCATCTCGAGGAAGTAAAAATCACCATTAGATGAAAGGAGAAGCTCTACAGTCCCCGCTCCAACGTAGTCTACAGACTTTGCAGCCAGAACGGCGGACTCGCCCATAGATTTTCTCAATTCATCTGAAACTGCTGAAGATGGTGCCTCCTCGATTACCTTCTGATGTCTCCTTTGTAGTGAGCAGTCCCTCTCATTAAGATGGATACAATTGCCATATTTGTCCGCGAGAATCTGTATCTCAATATGTCTAGCGCCAGTAAGAAGCCTCTCT
The DNA here is from genome assembly GCA_002499865.1 of Euryarchaeota archaeon UBA121. Lineage (GTDB taxonomy): Archaea > Thermoplasmatota > Poseidoniia > Poseidoniales > Thalassarchaeaceae > MGIIb-O5. The sequence goes on from DANL01000054.1 coordinate 6,319, forward strand.
ACATACACAGTTCCATCCCCAAATGCTGCTGATGCCTCCCTTGCGGCGGCCTCATACTCGGTCCTGAGCATCTTTGGTTCTCTTACTATCCTCATGCCTTTGCCTCCTCCGCCGGCACTGGCCTTGAGAAGTAATGGATATCCAACCCTGGCCGCTACTGATGCCAGTGTTCCAAGATGGTCACTATCATCAGGAATGGCAACCTCATCACCTGGAATTACTGGTACTCCTGATTCTATCATCCTAGATCTTGCTGAAATCTTGTCTCCCATCGTCTCTATGGCTTCTGGAGAAGGACCGATCCATGTGATTCCAGATTTCTCTACGGCCTCAGCAAAGTCAGCTCTTTCAGATAGAAATCCGTAACCCGGATGAATTGCTTGCGCACCAGAGGCCTTAGCAGCCTCAATTATGGCCTCCGAGTTAAGATAGTTCTCAGAAAGACTGTCTCCAGGCAGATAAATCGCTTGATTGGCCATCTCAGTATGTAGTGAGTCTTTGTCCGGTTCCGAATAAATTGCAATTGCTCTCAAACCAGCCTCTTGAACAGCTTTGATTATTCTGACTGCTATCTCTCCCCTGTTGGCAACGAGAACAGTATTGAAGGGATTAGGAGCATCCTTCATCCATTCTGGTATCATGGTAAGTCCTCTTCATTTATTCAGGGGACCATTCAGGCGATCTTCTATCTAAAAATGAAGAAAGTCCTTCTTGGCCCTCTTTTGACCCTCTCATCTCACTTGTCTTGTCCATGGTCCACATTCTCAAATCATCATCTGAGCCCGTCCATCTGTCGAATTCCAGTGTTAACTTCTTTGATTCAAAAACTGCAACTGGACCCGTGGTAAGGACTTTCTCGATTACCTTGGAAGATGCTTCTTCAAATTCTTCCTTATCTGATACAATTTCATTTATCCAGCCAATTCTTAGAGCCTCTTCCGCGTCCACTCTGCTTGCAAGCATGGAAAGTCTTCTGAATTGTGCGCTTCCAATTTTTCGATATACGTAAGGGCCTATCACTGCTGGAAGTATACCCAACTTACCTTCTGAGAGTGCTATTCTGGTCCGAGGTTCTGCAATAACATGATCTACACATGACACGAGTCCTGCTCCACCACCTAGTGCTACTCCTTGGACGCAAGATAATGTGAAGCATGGATGTGCCCATAGCGTATTGAATAGTAAGTCTAGTCTCATAGAGTCCTCTCTGTTTTCCTCTGGGCTAGCAGCTCCTGCATCTTTCATCATATTCACATCTGCTCCGGCACAGAAGTGCTTCCCATGGGAGTTCAGTATTAACACCCTCAAGAAAGGTAGGCCATGGCTATCGTTGATTGAGTTATTACGGCCTGCAGATCTTTCTGATGTCCAATTTAGGAGTTCCACTAGTTCACCGATCAATTGTACATTTAGGGCATTGAATACTTCGCTTCGGGTCAGGTTAATTCTTGCAATCGGACCCTGAATAGCGATTTCACAGAGTTGCGTTTCTGGTAGTTCATCACTCATTGAAAATTGCATTTTTTCACATCCTGAATACTCCATAGCTATTTTCTGGTAGTTCGGAATTTAGAGATGATGAGATACATAGTCCCAATATATCTCTGGTATCTCTGGGATCTATGACTCCATCGTCCCACAGTCTTGCAGTGGAATAATATGGATTACTTTCCCTTTCGTATTTCTCTCTAATTGCTTCGGGGTCGGCATTTCCAACTGTTGAAAGAACACTGGCCGCCTGCTCTCCCCCCATTACAGAAATTCTGGCATTTGGCCACATGAAAAGGAAACGGGGATCATATGCCCTTCCACACATTCCATAGTTTCCTGCACCATGCGAACCACCAATAATCACTGTGAACTTTGGTACAGGGACACAGGATACAGCTGTCACTAGTTTTGCTCCGTCCTTTGCAATTCCGCCTGCCTCTGCGTCCCTTCCAACCATGAATCCCATGATATTCTGTAGGAAAATAAGAGGAATTCCTCTCTGTCCACAGAGCTCCACGAAATGAGCCCCTTTCAATGAAGACTCGGAGAATAAAATTCCATTATTGGCTACAATTCCTACTGGGTATCCATGAATTCTAGCAAAACCACAAACCAATGTCGTACCATATCTCTGTTTGAATTCGTGAAACCTACTTCCATCCACAATCCTAGATATAACTTCTCTCACATCATAGGGAGTCCTGTTATCGGCGGGAATTATCCCCAACATATCCTCCGGATCATGATGAGGGTCCTCAGTTTCCTTCGAATCTAGTCTTGTCTTCTGACCGATATTAAGATTCTCGACGATATCCCTAGCAATCTGTAGGGCTTCCTTCTCATCCTCTGCATAATGGTCAGCCACTCCAGACTCCCTGGTGTGCAAATCGGCTCCACCTAAGTCCTGAGCGCTAACTTCCTCGCCAGTTGCGGCCTTAACTAGAGGCGGTCCAGCAAGAAATATCGTTCCATTATCTTTGACGATTATTGACTCATCGCTCATTGCTGGAATGTATGCACCGCCAGCAGTGCACGACCCAAGGACGGCGGCAACTTGTGGGATTCCCTTGCTCGACAGTATTGCTTGATTTCTAAAAATTCTACCGAAATGTCCCTTATCTGGGAAGACTTGGTCTTGTAGAGGGAGAAATGCCCCCCCTGAATCGACCAGATATATGCATGGTAGATTATTTGCCTCTGCTATTTCTTGTGCTCTGACATGTTTCTTAACCGTCATGGGATAGTACGATCCGCCTTTTACTGTAGCGTCATTGGCTACGAAAATGCACTCCTTTCCATGAACAACACCTATTCCAGTTACTATTCCAGCAGAGTGTGCTCTTCCGTCATACATCTCATAAGCAGCCAGTGTTGAGAGTTCTAGAAAAGGAGTTCCTGGATCGCAAATTTCCGATATTCTATCTCTTGGCATGCCCTTTCCTCTGGATTCGTGTCTCTCGACATATTTCCCTCCACCACCGTCTCTGGCGATTTCCATCTTTTCACTCAGTTTTGCAATCAAAGATAGGTTATGCTCCTTTCTTGATGCGAAATCTTCACCAGATTTGTCCACTCTGGTTGGCAGCCTGTCCATGTGAATCATATCCGTGATGATGTGCGAGTCTTCAATTGAATGGAGTGAATATAACTGATTTCAAGGTTCACTGACCTATTACTAGTCTTCCGACACCTCTCAATCCAGGTGCCATACCCACTACTAAAATCATGAGTCCGACAAGTAATCTGAGATGTTGTTGCCTATTCTCAAAGTTCGCATTAGCAAAGAACCACCAGATTATGATCCCAAGACCTGCCTTTACCATTGTAAATCCGAATGTGTTGCCAAACTCCTCAATTATTCTTGCGGATAGGAGGTGCTTCTCGTCATATCCGAAGTACTCAATTCCTATCCATGTAGCCAGACCGTCCATCACTTGTCCAGATACAGAAAGAAATACAACGGGATATGCTAAGACTGCTTTGTTCCTATTCTCTTCCATGAATGTCTTATCTTCTGAGACGAG
>DANL01000054.1:10244-13899 GCA_002499865.1 Euryarchaeota archaeon UBA121
CTCTATTCCAATAGAGAACATTGTATAGCATAATAGTAGAGGCACTCCTATCACAATAATAAGTGGCCAAAGAGATAGTTTGTCTTCTGGAAGAACTGTAGCAAAGGATACCAGAGCTCCAAAGAAAATCAAGACGCCTCCACAACCAACTAGGTAAACAGACTTCTGAATATATGAGAATTCAGAGATTGATTCTCTGAAGAAGATGGGTAGCATGATTGCTGATATTCCAATTACTGCAAATATCGTCAAATCTAGTTCGCCCCCCACCTCGCTAGAGGAAATGGAGTGCCCAAAGACAAGAAATTGAACAAAAATTACTATCATACATAGTGATTCGAGAATTCTATCCTTCTCCAAATCACTAATTTTAGAACCATAATTCCTGACATGATAGCCGATCGAACCAGCGATAATGACCCATAAGGCCGTCTGGAAATGTATACTTGGGCTTACAAATAGAGGGGCCATTGATGAGTCGAACATATCAGCATCTTCGACAACCTCTCCAAGCGCGGCCCAGAAGACATATGGAAGTAGGGCAAGGAGTGTAGCATCAGTGGGATCGATGTCAAGAGCCCTAAGCCATGCGCTAAGAGACGCAACGAATAGCGCCAGTACCACTGCATAGGTTACTGTGTTGGTCACATTGTATCCAGCATCTCCTCCTGATTCATCAAGAACGGGGTTTACGTAGTAATCAGTGACGAAATCTGTCAATGGATTTGTGATATCGAGAATATTAAGAAAGAGTGCTGAGAAAAGCAGAGTCGTAATAGCAGTAAGGGCGTAGATAGACCACTTTTCGTAGTCATAGAGTCCGTAATTGCGACCAGTCACATGACTACGAAGAGGTTCAGGACTTAGAAATGGCGGAAGAATTCACTCCTCTTCATAGGTGATTTTCTCATCTTCTGCTAGTTCCAGCATCTCTTTCACGGCTTCAGAGTCTTCGGGATCGACCTGAGAGTCGGTCAGCCTTCTCTCCCTTCTTCTCCTAGCTGCAGAAAGACCAGGAACAAGTGAGTCGAAGGGAGATGATTTCTCACTCCTCTCTTCATAGCTCTCCAAACTTCTAGATCTAATGCGCTGTCTTTTCCTATCCTTCTCAAGACCATGCAATACGCTACCGTGCTCAGCCCCTCTTAGAATGGACTCTATGGCTGGATTGGCAATCTCAAGACCCATATCGTCCCCGATAATTATCACCGATGATCCATATATGGCTATCTCAGTGCCGGAAAGCTCCTCTATTCTACTTCTGATGAGTCCGTTCCTACCTATCAGTCTGCTCCTCATTCTCCTAATTTGGTTTGGTTGCCTACCAACCCATTCTCTAATGTCGTACATCTGAAGGTGTATTTCGTCCTCTAAAAGTTGGACGGCCCTTTTAGGCGATAGTCCCCTTCCTATGGCGAGTATAACATCAGGAGTCTTCATCCTGATAACTGGATCGACATCAGAATCTGCCCAATCTACTGAAATTTCCCCTGTTCTAGAATCTATTTCCAACTTGGCTCCACAGGCTTCTTCGATCATCTTCCTTGTTGCCCCGCCTTTGCCGATTATGACCGCAATACGATCCTTAGGGATGCGGGCTACTGGTTCCATGGACCAATCCACAGGGCCTCTCTCTTTAATCCCCGCCCGGAAGGGGTTGTAACTCCGGTACAGGCTCTTCGAGAACCCTGAGCATACAATCTGCTAGCTCGACGTCATATCCTTGTTTACTTATCCAATGAACTAGTCTGGAAACATCTCTGACCAGGAATTCCTCAGAATGTGGGTGCTGATCAGTTACTCCTTGGCCGACATCGATGAACCATGGTTCTCCATCGTGCCAGAGAATATTGTACTCACTAAGATCAGCATGAACCAAATTAGCTTTCTGCCATGCGATTGCAACCATATCTAGCATTTCTGTGAATGTCTCGAACTTTTCTTTTATCTCGATGTCACGTAGCCTAGGGGCAGCTCTCTCTGAGCCAATGAGCTCCATCACTAGGACATTCTTATGATAAGAAATTGGTAGTGGGGTCCTAATTCCATGTTTTCTCATTCTCCTTAGATTTCTGAATTCTTTCTTCACCCATATATTGACTAGTTCCCTGTGCCTCCCGGATAGTCCACTAAATCTTGGATCTCCATCAATATACTTGGCTAGTCCTTTGAACACGGCATTTGTAGTATGAAATATCTTTACAGCAACTGCACCATTAGATGACGTGGCATGGAATACGTGAGCCTCCTTGCCTCTTGCAATGGGGTAGTCGATTGTCTCAATATCTCCCTTTTGCATCAGTTTGTGTATAGCAAGGAGTGTTGACTTGTCAAAAACGGCGTCGAAAACTCTCTTGTCCACCCATTCGAAGGGCCCCCTGCCTAGGACTCCTTGTAGTCCATCTTCTATTTCATTGAATATTTTCTTGAATCTTGGTTCGGACATCCAGTCATGTTTAGTCTGAGATTTCATTATTGCATCCGGGTCTTCATCCCAGTGCTCATCAAAATCCATATTCTCACCCAAAGAATGAGTCAATGTCGTCCTCATCATTACTTGAAGGAGGAGTCTTTTCTACCTTCTCAGTAGATTCTTCAGGAGACTCAACTGTTTCTTGAATCTCATCATCAATATTCTCTGAAATATCTTCTTCCAAATTTGTTTTTTCATCAGATAGACCGAAAAGATCAACAATTTCTGGAAGAGCTCCCTTTCTTGAGAGATACAGGGACTGAGTCTTGGTATACCTCATGCATACGTTTGCTTTCTCATCCTGAAAATCCCATGGTTGTACGACTATGAGGTCTCCTTCTCTGACCCATTGTCTTCTTCTCATCTTTCCAGGGATTCTAGAAATTCTACTGAGACCATCTTCGCAGACTGCCCTGATCCTTCTTCCGCCTAATATCTCATCGGCAATGGCAAACATCTCGTTCACCTTTCTATTTGGAAGGGGGACCCTTATCCTATCTCCCGATCCAGACTCTAGCTGAGCTAGTCGCTCGAAATCGACCTTCTCCTCCCTACGTGCCACGAGACTCCGTCGAGAGTCACCTATGTGAAGTTGAGCATCATCACTCATACATGAGTGAGTCTATTGCTGAGGAAACAGTATCCAGTAGCCACTCACTGACCGGACCAATTCCACATAGTACAGTTAGTAGAGCACAGGCGAAAATAGCCATTCTCAGTGAAGGAGCCGCTCTGAGCGATTTTTCATTTGACGGTTCTTCGAAGAACATCACTAATCCTATTCTGAGGTAGTAGAACAACGAGAGTGCGCTATTCAGTACGATTGCCGCTGCTAACCAGAATAATGGATCTACAGACTCAGCCCATGAAACTATGTCAACGCTACTGGAAGAGCCAGTAGAAGCCGAGGTCGAAACTATCCCATTGATCATCAGAAGTTTCGAGAGGAAACCTGACAGTGGCGGAACTCCTGCAAGTGAGAGAACAAACAAAAACATGGAACCTGCAATTAGAGGGTCTCTCCTTCCTAAACCATGAAGATGCTCTATCTCATGTCCCTTTCCTTCGGTTTCTAGTAGAGTTAGAACTAGGAAAGCACCCAACTTGAAGAGGACTAGAACGAACAGATGGAATGAAACGGCAGTTAGGATGATTGCGTTTTGATCCACACTTGAGATTCCA
>DANL01000049.1 GCA_002499865.1 Euryarchaeota archaeon UBA121
AATATGCGTTGCTATTTTAGTGTCGGTGGACTTTTCAGTATCATCTCTGATTAGCCATAGTAAGTCAAATCTAGATGCTAGTGGATAAGGCAAGTCGGTCTCTTTGAATGAGGTCATTATTGAGGTCCTTTCATTCCTATTTGAGAATCTCCCGTCTTTCGGATTTGCCGCTGCGAGGACCGCGCACCTAGAGGGGAGGGTTGCCGTGATTCCTCCCTTGGCGACAAAAATCTTCTGTTGTTCCATCGCAGGATGCATTGCGCTACGATCGTCTGGAGAGATTTTGTCAAACTCATCAATAGCCGCTAATCCTCTATCTGAAAGGGGAAGGACTCCTGCCTCTAAGGCAAACCTGCCGTCTCCGAACGAATCTCTGATTGCAGCCGCGGTTAAGCCAGCACCTGAAGTTCCTCCCCCAGAAGCAAACTTTCCCCTGGGAGAGATATTCGACATATACCCGAGAAGTTGGGACTTAGCAACACCAGGATCTCCCATCAGTAGAATATGAATGTCTCCTCTTAGATACGTATCATCAGCGGTTTTCCTCCTTACTCCTCCAAATAGCTGGAGTGCTAGGGATCTTTTGATTAGCTTGAGCTTGTCATTCGCGAATATTGACGGAGCTATTGATTTCTGCATTAGCGTCAACAATTCACCCGAAGAGGCAATCTCTTCGATTTGCTCTCTTTCCTCGTCATTTATCTTGATCTCAGTGAAAGGGACACTCTCGTGTCTGGAGCTAATCATTTGGTATACGATATCGAACATTGGGGTCTTCTTGTTTCTCTTAATCTCAGACCTGACTACAGGAATCACATTTGCAGTGATTCTTTGCCCGGGAAGGTGCTTGTTGACTAAGTCGCCTTCCAGAAGTACGTTAGCCCGGGAGGGCTGTGCCCCACTAGGTACGTTCTCGGGTAGCTCCTGGATCTCCAGCCATTGGTTGTTTATCATCCGAGAGCTATTCAATACTAGGTTGAATCTGGTAGAATCAGCACCTCTGATTGAACGACCGCATCCAGTTGCCTCGGGGCATCTCAACGGCTCAATCAATTCGCTTTCATTGATCTGGTCTATTTGTTGGGAGTTGCCACAGGACTCGCACTCAAAGACGGCGACATGTATCCTAGGCTTCAATTGAGACATTTTTGTTACTATCACGTCTAAGCTCCTCAGTTTGTCTATATCTCTGGATCCTATATCTCTAAGTGGGCTTAGGGTATCTCTTGGAAGATCCGAAAGTATGACTCTTGCATCGATATCTACTCCTCTATCTCTACAAATTTCACTCAGTACCTTGTGGCCACTGGATATTATATTACGGGGGTTGATCAGGATATCCTCTGCGAAATCTGGATCGAAACCGGTTAACTCATGGAATGATACCTCGACCATGTGGCTAGTGGTTTGCTTTGAGAGTAGTAGTGTGATCTCATGCTCTTTGGCCTCTGAGAGAAAGGTCTTCCATCTAGCCGCTGAGTCATGAGTGGCCATCGTCATCTTCTAACCGCCGGGCATACGAGACGAGAAGTCACGGTCTATAACCAAAATGTATGGTGATGTTGACCCCTTTTTTTCCACTGGAGATTTTTTTCTTTTTTGGAGTCATTTTGGAGCGTCTAGCCCTTCCACTGGAATAAGGACGGTTTTTTGCCGGTTGTGAAAAATTCCTTAGAGAAGTTGAAATCAATGCTTGTGATACGAGGCTCATGGAGCACACGCGTTCGGGGAGTGATGTCCTAGTGCGGCTCGACCCTGGAGAGGAGATTCATTCCTCGCTGAAGACACTAGCGAATAACCTTGGATTTAACGCGGCCGCGATAACCAGTGGAATCGGGAGGACCCGTGACAACCAATATGGCTACATGGATGGAGAGGGAGTTTACCAAAGAAGGCCCTTGGACTCCCCATCAGAGTTAGTGAGCCTGTCGGGTAACATCGCACGTACTGAAGATGGCGATCCTTTCACCCATATCCACTGTTGCTGGTCTGATGACGATAACAACGTTCATGCTGGCCATATGTTTCAATCAACAGTCCATGTTGTTGCAGAAATACACCTCAGAGTGATGGACAATGCGATAATGACTCGGTGCCCTCTTGATGATCTTGAGCTACTTGGCTTAGAGTTCAGCTGAAAATATGGAGCTGATGAGATTAGGGTTTTATTCGCTCATGGTTTCGAAGGAGGCCCATCAGGGTCCAAGCCCACGTACATGAGGGAAGTCCTTGGCTGGGAAGTTACTTCTCCAACAATGTCAGAGCTTGGCTGGGATATAGAAAGCCAGACCAAGGTCCTGCTCAGGTGCATTGATGAGAATGATTTTGATTTGGTAATTGGTTCTTCTATGGGGGGTTTAGCGGCCGCCAATGCCTCATCGATGCGTAGTGATTCTGATTTTCGATTGCTACTGATTGCTCCTGCGTTCGGCCTATCGGACAGTTGGGAGGGATTATCTGAAGACGAGCTTACCAAGTGGGAGGATTCTGGTGTGAGGACTTACAGGGGGTTCGAACTGGAGATTGATCTTGATTGGAATTTCATGGAAGCCGCTAAGAGAATGTCATGGCCCGAAGTGGCTCATCATACCACTATTATTCATGGCTCGAAGGACGATGTCGTCTCATTGTCTGTCTCGGAGACTGTCTCCAGTATCTCAGAAATAGTAGAGCTCGTGGTAATCGATGATGGCCACAGGATGAAGAAGTGCCTTCCAAAATTAGAGGACTTAGCATCTGATCTAATGTCCCGTTGAGCCGAGGAAGTATTCCCCTATTTCTGGGTCTGTGAGAATCTCCTTCGCAACTCCTGTATGAACTATCTTACCGTTGGATACGATGTATCCTCTATCTGATCTGGCCAGTGAAAGACGAGCGTTCTGCTCTACAATGAGGACTGTTATTCCCTGTTCCCTTAGTGAGTCTATTCTTTCGATGATTTGCTGTTGATAGAGTGGTGAAAGCGCGGCGGTTGGCTCGTCTAGGAGCAGGAACTTCGGGTCCGAGATAAGCGCTCTGGAGATAGCAAGCATTTGTCTCTCCCCCCCTGAGAGAGAGGCGGCTAAATCATGGACCCGGTTTCTTAGGTCTGGGAACATATCTAGTGCTCTTTCTATTCTCTCGCTCAATAGGGCACTTGAGAGGCTGTTGCCCCCCATCTGGAGGTTCTCCATAACAGAAAGCGAGGGGAAGACATTGTCCACTTGGGGGACATATGCTATTCCTTGGTTGACTAATTGATCTGTTCTCCAACCAGATACCTCAGTACCGTTGTACAAGACCTTCCCGGAGTAGTATGTGGCAATTCCAAAAATCGTCTTTATCAGTGTTGATTTTCCACATCCGTTTGGGCCAATGATGGTGACGAACTCCCCCTCCTCGACATAGAGATCAATTCCGTAAAGAATCTGAACGGCCCCATATCCACCCTCTAGGTTTTTCACTTCCAGTACCCTGCTCATTCTATTCCTCCTCCATCTTTCCAGCAGCGCCTAGGTATGCCTCGATTACCTTTTGATTAGCTCTCACCTCGTCTGGTGTTCCTTGCATGAGTACCTCTCCTTCGTTCATCACAACGATTCTGTCGACTCCCTGTCTCAGTATGAAATCCATATTATGCTCGATTATAAGAATCGAGATTCCGGTTTCATTTACGATATTTCTGAGATTATTGAAAATCTTCATTGCCAGAGG
>DANL01000013.1 GCA_002499865.1 Euryarchaeota archaeon UBA121
GCGAAGCACTACGCACTGGGACCTAAACCCAGCCCCTTTGACCACTCGGGTACCCCTGCTTGACTCCACGCGGGCACTCATCAGTCAAGAACTCAACGTATGAGGGGGCAAGTATCGAATAGGGTCTTAACCGGTGTTTGGGGCGACGGGGCATGGCACGAATCGGAGTGATAGGCCTAGGCAACTGGGGCACGGCATTGGCACGGGTTTGGTGCGAAGATGGTCACAATGTCCTGGGATGGACAATTGAGCAGGAGGTTTACGAGACTCTGATGACTGATTCGGTTAACAAAAAGTACTTGGACGGATATGAAATTCCAGAACTGCAAGTCACAATGGAGCTTTCTGACGTAGTAGAGACTTGTGAGATACTGGTACTCTCCCTTCCTAGTGGAGTCATACTGGATATTGTTGATAGGATCGTTCCAAATCTGAGGCCTTCTCAGGTTTTACTTGACCTTGCAAAGGGGCTTGCTCCTGAGGAGGAGGGCGGATCGGGACTAATATCTGACTCTATCGAGAAGCGTCTTGATGTAGCTGGTAAATCGAACCCAGTTATCGTAATGACTGGCCCAACAATCGCACCAGAGGTGGCCAGAGGGGTCATCACTACAGCTCTCGTAGCGTGTCACGATCAGAGCGTGGCTGAGAGGATATCAGAGAGATTGTCCACTGAGACCCTCTTCTTGGTGGCCGCGGATGATCCGAATGGTGCCGAGCTCTGGGGAGCGTACAAGAACTGCGTGGCTCTTGCATGTGGGTTGGTAGATGGATTGAAGGAATCTATAGGAGGGGATAATCTCAAAGCGGCTTTGGTATTAAGGGGATTCAGCGAGGGGATTTCTCTTCTTGGTTCCATGGGAGCGTCCTCGTCCACTGCCTTTGGCCCAGCTGGACTTGGCGACCTGTATGTGACCGCTACAAGTCCAAGGAGCAGGAACAGGACACTCGGAGAGAAGCTTGGATCTGGCAAGAGCCTTGATCAGTCGCTGGAAGAGATGCATATGGTGGCAGAAGGAGTGAGGGCCACTAGGATGTTCCTCGCCAGAGCTCCAAAGCTTGGGATTGAAACCCCATTCATTGAGGCATTGGGGGAGCTACTAGACGGGGACATCAGGGCAGACGAGGCTGTGAAAAGAATGGTGGAATACTGAATTTCTTCAGAATAGATTGATTTGCCAAATCGCCTCCCAGTATCGATTACGATGTCCCTTGAAGCCCTGACAGAATTTGAGAGTCGCCTTATCAGGTGGATTTCATCCTCTGATTTTGTGGAGATACCATGGTCAACCAAGAGGGCGGCTGAAGCATTCAAGGTTGAGGAGGAGGAGGTTTACCAAGCTCTGGCCTCACTCACAGCAAAGGTACCGGAAAATATCCAGATTTTCTACGAGGATGGTGCAATCAGGATTGTTGCGGATTCCTAATATTATCGCAAACCGCGATTGAAGAGGTTCCTCCACCAGCTCTACCTGTCGGAGAGATCGTCCGCCTCGTTAGCACTGCTAAAGATTCCAAGGAAGACTTCGGACCATGAGGGGATTCTAAGGTCGTCTTCCTCATTGAAGAAAGACCTTGCATATATCGAAAGGAAGTCAATAATTAGAACCACTAGGAAGATTATCAGAAGATACGCTACGACCTTGTCGTATTGTAGGAACCTTAGGTACAAGTCGATGTAATACCCAATTCCTCCTGCTCCTACGATACCAATAATTGTTCCAGATCTGAAGTTATACTCGAATAGAAAGATTGAGTGGGAAATGAGGTCGTTTGCTGATTCGGGCACTACCACATTCAGGGCCGTCTCATACTTGTTCAGACCCATTGCTTGTGCTGCTTCCAAGGGAGTCTTGTTCAGACCCTCCATTGCCTCGTACCAAAGTTTACCCAGGTATCCTACAGTATACACAGTCATTGCCAGAACTCCAGAAAGTGGCCCCATGCCAATTAGAATAACGAAGAATATGGCCCAGATAAGACTAGGTAAACTCCTAAATGCAGATAGGATAAATCTTGACGAGTAGGATAGCCACCTTGGACTGAGGTTTCGAGCGGCTGCTAGAGATAGTGGCAAAGACAGTGCCATCCCAAATACTGTAGCTACAAACGCTATTTTGATTGTCTCTATGACTCCTATCCATGCGGTAGAGCAGGTGAACTCAAAGGGATACCTCGCAGTGCATACTGGGTACACTTGTGGCTCGAGAACACTCCAGTCAGGGGGCCAAAGTGACTGATAGAAGAAATTTTTCAGGTTTCCAAAGCCTCCAGTGAGCCTGCCCCAATCGCTCACCATTCCATTCAGAACTAGGAAGGCGAGTATTAGTGAAATCATGAATGTGCTAGCTATGATTTTACCATCGATTGCAGTCTTCACATGTTCACCTCCATGGCTTTCGTACCCTTGACGAATGGATTTATCCTACCATCGTCAATGACTAGTAGCTTATCCGCCATCATCTTGGCCCTGGATATATCGTGCTCAACAACAATCAATGCGGCTTTACTTTCCCTCACATAATCGGTGACTGCTTCCAAAACAGAGGTCAGTGTCTCCTCGTCCAACTCACTAAGGAATTCATCTGCGAGAATCAGCTTTGGCCTCTGTGCTAGAGTTCGTGCTGTTGCTACCCTCCTCTGTTGGCCTCCTGACAGTCTTCTTATCGGTTCAGCAGATTTCTCACTGAGGCCCATTATATCGATGGCTTCGATAGATCTTTGCTGCCTCAGCTTCCTAGATTTGATTCCAGCGCGGGCACCCAATTCTACGTTGTGCTTTACGCTGGCATGCCTGACTAGGCCTAATTTCTGCGGTATATACCCGAGATGACCGCGCGGTGGTTTTTCTGGCATTATGGCCCCACATACTTCTAACCGGCCGGTTATGGGGCTAACTAGGCCAGCGATTGTTCTGAGTAGGGTCGATTTTCCTATTCCCGATGGCCCGGCGATTGCTACTATCTCTCCTGGGAAAACCTCTAGATTGGGGATATTAACGAGAGAGTCCGAAGGGTGGTAGCCTATTGCCACATCCCTCAATATCAATAATGGCTCGTTCAAATCGGCATCTGTCTGCATAACTGCCCCCTCAATACAGATTTAGGCGCTCCTAAACCCATATATGGTATTGATGGATTTAAGATTGTGAGGGCGAGCCTCATTCGTCATTAGCAAGGTGGCTTTCAATGACCTCGAAAGCTCCTGGCACCAACATCAAATTGTCTGAGAATTGTCCCAAATGGCCCTGAGAAGTGACTCTAGCCACTCCCGAGCCCTCGAGAATATTCTTCAAGATCTCATCACCACAACTTTCCTTAGGTATTTCATAGAAGACCTTGTGCACTGAAATATCATAGCAACCAGTGTATGTTCCCATTCCCGGTCGAGAGTAGTTTTCAAGATACATATCGTAATTCATATCAATTAGAGCATTGATTATCGAGGCCCTACTTCTAGTGTCAAGTAGTTCCGGATTATACATGACAGAAGTCGTAGGAATTATTGCTATTCCTCCGATAGAGGTGTAGTTATCTGTTCCCAAGCACCAATCCGAATTGTCTCCCGAGTGATTAGTACAGTGCTCTTCAATAAAATTCTCATCGACAAAGGCGATTTGTCCGTAGTCTTCGGAAATACACCTGATTGCTCCAGATTCTCCATAGTATGATTCATCAGGATTGGGGATGGCCGAGTCCTCACTGAAGTGCGACCTAACTAGATCCTCCAGACTAATAGATCCAGAGTCTTCATGCATAACCAAATATCCATTGCTAATCATATGAGATAGTGGTGCGATCAAACTACTGTAGGGGTCGGTTCCTGTATGGCATGAGACCATACCTGCGATAAGATCGAAAGGATTGGTCGATTCATCATTATCTGTAGTGTACGAGGCTAATTCACTATCTGAAAGAGCCCATCCAGAAACCTGTGAGGAGAGTGTTTGGTCGTCGTTCTGTATGGCGGCAAGTACTGCTAATCCCCTCATTTTCCAACCAACTACTGACGCCAAGTGTCCCGTAAATGCCAAGTGAGCGTCGCCAGATTCCAATGAGCTTATGGCCTCCAAATCTGAATCGACATGGATTACAGAGACATTCACTCCTAGCTCGCTACTGAGGAAGTCTGCTAGAAGAGACGGGTCTTTATCCGTCCCATTAGTAGATTCTGAGGTTTGGAAAGCTATCCTTAACTCCTCGAGAGAAATAGTGATCTCTTCTTCATCCTTGTCGTCTACATAGTAAGCTGAAATTCCCGGGATACTAGATACAAAGGAGGAGTATATCCCCAAATGATCATCTGAGTTTGTCTCAACCACGCCCATCGTTCCGAACGTGTTGAATAACACGTCGGAGGAGTCTTGCTCTTCGCCCAAGGACATTAGCAGATTAGTGATATCACTGATACTTTCGTTTTGGAGATAGTCTGGGTTGTAGACGAAAACATCACTTGGAGCCTTTGCGAAAGATGGCAAGGCTACGTACCTGCTATTCTCCAGGCACCAATCCTCCCTCTGATCTATTTCATCCTCGGGACAGTAGTCAGAGATTGTATTGTCCTTGACGAATGCAATCTGTCCTGCACCTTCGGAAAGGCACTTCAATGCGCCCGATAAACCGTAGTAAGGAGTTCCCGGATCAGGAATGGATGAGGAATCAGAGAAAAATCCATGAATTGTCCCTCTAAGTGATTCAATATCATTTGGATCACCGAGGACGTTTGCATATCCTAGCCCCAGAAGGAAGCCCATTGGAAGCATCATTCCGACTGATTCCAACCAGCCTGTGTGACAAGAGGTCTTGCCCTCCATCAGTGAGAAGGGGTTGGTGAGTGGATCTGAATCCAAATGCGCGATAGCAATTTCACTATCGTCAAGGACCCATGCATGAGCATTATAGTAAGATCTTCCATCGGACTTCTGATCGGCGGCTAGTACCTCTAATCCATATTGATTCCAGCCAATCCAAGCATTGCCACTGTCCATGTAAGCTATGTCAACATTGCCAAATCTGAGCGCCTCTAACATGGCTACCTTGGAATCTACTGTGTATATTGAAACGTCAAAATTGGTATTCTTGGAGATATGGTCGGCGAGTATTTCCGGGTTCGTGCCTGATTCCAACATATCAGCTGATACTTCGTAAGCAATTACAAGAGAGGTTCTTTCCTGGTCTCCTTCTTCATCTCCAATACACCCTGAAATAACGCAAGATAAGAGGAGAATTGAGATCGTCTGTGCCAGAATCTTTGTCCTTAGGAGATGGACTGATGAGCGCTCGTGTACTATCATGGTGATCGCTGAAAAGATTGGTATATGGACTCTTTCAAATGCAATTATCATTCTAATTTTTTGGTGTTGACGGGAGGCGTTCCGAACTGCGGATTCGAAATTGATGATTTGGGTGTGTGTATGACGCTAATGCGCCCCCCGCCAACAAAAAGTTGTGTCATCTGCAGTAGCTCTGCAGAGCCTTGGCTATATCTTTACGATTCAGTTATTCACTGAAGTGTTCCGATATCGTCAGCTGTGATGCC
>DANL01000058.1 GCA_002499865.1 Euryarchaeota archaeon UBA121
CATTTCCTCCCAGATATGAGAGGCAATATGATGGCATTCACCAGGCAGAAAGTACGATGTGTAAAATGTGGGCACTCCTATCGAAGAATGCCTCTAGCTGGCAAGTGTGTGCAGAGGGCTTCGGGAATCTCTGGCGGTCCTAGATTCTCAAGCTCCAATGATGGGGTTGCAACTTGTGGAGGTAATGTTGTCCTAACAGTCTCTGAGGGTGCGGTCAGAAAATATATTCAGGTTACGAAGGAGGTAATGGAGAGCTACGGAGTGGATGATTATACGAAACAGCGTGTTGGGTGGATGTCTGATAGTGTGGACTCGTTATTCAATAATGATAGAGTGACGGTGATGACCCTGGAAGACTTCCTATGATTAGTAGCGAACTCCCAGAGCCTGTAGAATAATTGCCATCCACTGTAATTTGACTAGTTTCTTTTCTTTTTCAGTCGTACCTGACCACCTACCTACCTCCTTTGTATTTGTACCTAGCATGGTTATCCTCTCTAACGGAATTCCCAATGAAATAGCTATACATGCGGCCCGATCGCCATCTGTGAAGCCACCTGGGTTGTGCATGCCAGCTATCTCTCCGGTTGTCTGATGTGTCAATATCAGAGGAGGCGGGGTAGGTGCTTGCTTTGCAATTTCCAAAAGGGCCCTCCAATCATTCTCATTATCTCCGTGTGCGTGAAGAAAAACTGTTTTCCCCCTTTTCACGGCCTCAATGGTACCCTCTCCTCCGTCTGCATCTGAAACTATGAAAGCTAATCTTGACCATGCTCTCTCTGCTGTCGTATCTGGTAAGAGAGAGATTGCTCCGGCTGCCCCGTCAGCAGCAATGAGGAGAGTTGGCGACTCAAGAGCGCTAGTTAGTTCTTCAAGATCTATTGCAGCGCCTAGGATAGCAACGTTTTGTTCTCTGAGAACGAGTCTCCTCTGAATATTTGCTACTGTTGCAGCCCTGTTGGATCTCTTCCATTGCTCTACTCCTAACTGCTCAACGGTAGAAAGTAGATTTTTGGCACTTGATAAATCGTCAGATTCTTGCCATCCAAAATGACTCCTAAATTCATCTTGAATTGTTACAAGAAGATCAAGGGAGGGCATTAGATCTGTGGGGGGCCTAGACATGTTTCTCCAGTGGAAGGGGTCGGTGATTGTTGAATAACCCTCTTGGTTCTCTAGACATCGTGCCCATTCCACTCAAGCCACCCATAATTGAAGATAGGGTGATGTTATCGAGATACCCAATGTTGCCACAAGGCAGGAACCACATACGAGAAGTTCTGAGGGAGAATGGGGTCACAGTGGGAGATCTGGTAGAGGCTCCGTGGCTTGAGGAGGTGCGAGCTAGGGGGAGGTTGCGTCTACTGGAGTCAGTGATGCACAAAGACGGAGTAGATGATGCAACAACGGTGGATATCTCTAGTGAAGCAGGTAAGATGACTGAGACGCTATCATTCCTTCATGCCATGCTTGTTGTCTGTGCTTCTTTCGATGAGCGCTTGTTAGCAAGATGGATCGAGGGAGAGGCTAGCAGGGCAGATGGACTGTTCGGCAAGGACGTAACTAATTTCTCAACTATTTGCTCTAGTTATCTTTCTGGAATCAAAATCGAAGAGGGCGATGATATGATCTACTGGGTACCTGTTTCTGACTTCATTGAGCTCTGTCCAAAAATTTCAGGAACATATTGGAGATTGGCTAACAGACCAGTCAGAAACGGTTGGGTTCGGATGGATCCAGCCTCTGGAGAGAATAGCAGGGAGAGGACATCTAGGTTGCTGAAAGAGAGAGTGAGAGGGTACCTTGACTCGACTTGTAGACAGCGCATGGAGAAGATGAGTGATGAATTTGCCGCGCAGTTCTCAGACCCGGTGGAGAGGATTATCGGAATGTTGGCCCTACGGGTAAAAGAAGAGATGCCCGTCTCAGCGGCTGTTAGAGAAGATTGGCCTCCCTGTTTTGAGTCGGCGGTTTCAGAGCTCAACCAAGGAGTCAACGTTAATCACGTGGGCAGGGTTTTTCTGGCTTCTTTCTCCAAGGCTCTCGGTCATACCCAAGAGCAGACTTGTGGATTTTTCTCTGGAGCACCTGACTATAGTCCGGATACGACTTCATATCAGGTTGCTCACATATACGAAAGGGAGTATACCCCTCATGGGTGTGCGGCTTTGAAGACCAATGCTCGCTGTCCGGTTCAAGTTGGAGACGACTCTCTTTGTGATCAAGAGTGGTTGACACATCCTCTGAAGTATATCCGAGCCAAGCAACGGAGAAGATACAATGACTCTGGCGGGTCCGACTCTAGTTCCTAATGAGGGTTACAGTCATGATTGTAGGCAATTCTTCATATCGCCCGGGGGGTATCAGAGGTTGAGGGGGAGGAGATGGTACGAACTCTGGTACTGACAGTAGATCGAGATAATGATCTTGGTGTCAAGGCCGGTATAAGGGGTCCAGTCGTGGGCCGTAAGGCTACTCTTGCCGCCGCTTTGAGGCTCGGAATAGCTGATCCAGAGGAGTCGGATACTAATGCCATACTGGGAGCTTTGCACCAACATGACCGTTTAGCTGAAGAGGCGGTTGGCGATGATGAGGTCCAAATAGCCCTTCTGACGGGTGATGTCAGAGTTGGATCCAGAAGCGATAGAGAAATTGCTACTCAGTTAGACGAGGTAATACAAGAGTTCCAACCTGATAAGGCAATTCTCGTTACTGATGGAGCTGATGATGAGGAAGCGCTACCAATAATCACTTCCAGAGTCAGAGTAGATCATATCGAGAAGATAATTGTCAGACAGTCTAAGGGAATTGAGAGTACCTACTACTATGTTGTAAAGGCAATTGAGGACCCTCGTTGGAGAGCTAGGCTACTCGTTCCAATCGCAGCCGTGATGATCATTCTGGGTGTCGGTCTTATCCTTCCATCAGACTATGGAAGTGCCCTTATTGGTACGCTACCCCTCATTATCGGGATTTGGCTTCTTTCCAGAGGACTTGGATGGGAGCAACAGCTTGACCGTCTTTTGAATGACATGCGGGCTGCCGCCACTGGAAGTCTTCTTACTTCCATGTTATGGGCATTGGCGTTAGTTTCTATGATAATTGCCGTAGTGACAGTCATACAGGTATTATATGCATCTAGCCTAGAGATTGAAGCATACGCTTCCTCTATTCTATCGTCATCTACTAATTTTGATGTGAACGCTGTAAATAGCGATATTGCAGTATGGGTAATCGCAATCGATAATGCCCTCTCATGGATTCTTGTAGCGTTCTTCTCCCTATTCCTGTCTTTAGGGGTCCTAAGGTGGAAGGAAGGGTCCTTCACAGGTCAGAGCATTATGCTTCTGGCTACTGGGTTCGTCGCTTACTTCGTAATTTCTGCAATCAATGAGGTTTCACTCAGTATGTTGGGAGGACAGGATGTCGATTTGCGGGTTGACTCAGTGGCGGCAACGTGGTCTCTCCCAGTAATGGCGATCCTAGGAAGATACCTGCTGAGCATTATCGTCGAGTCCCTTTCGGAGGAAGAGGAGGGAGGAAGGGGTAGCGAGTTCTGGGGAGTCTAGTTCTCAAATGTGGATTCCATCATACACGCAGGACACTTTACCGAAATAGGCCTGATAGATGGAATCCCTAGTGCCACATTGCAGTGTGGACAGGATATAGCTTGGTCCACTTCGGACTGCCTCTTCTTTCCCGAGTGGCTCGGATCATATGTGAATCTATACTTGTGAGTATTTTCCAAGAATCTGGGAGAGCCTTCTTTCTCAACTTCTTGCCGTGAAAAATTGCTTTCTCTTGTAGGTTGTGAGTGAGTGGGGGTTGGAGAATTTGTGGGCTTTACCTGTCCGTTTTGAAATTCATCCAACTGCGAAATAATCTCGCTTTTGGACAGGCCTAGTTCCCTAGAGGCCCTGTCTATTGCTAGTGTTCTCTCATAATCACTCATGCCGACGAACTGCTGGAGTAGGACCGCAGGTATTCTTGACATGATTGACGCACAAAGTGTTTGTTTTCAATACCCTGCCAGATATGTTTGTCTTTCAGTCTCTTTAGTGAGATCTAAGTGAGTCTAATATCGACTCATCTAGCCTTTCCCATGGGAACAGTCCTTCTTCAGTTGGAGTTCTTCCAAAGTGCCCGCCAGACGAAGTAGAACTGTAGATTGGCCTCTTCAGATTGAGATCCCTAATCATAGCCGCCGGCCTCCAATCAAAGTTCTCCAAGATCAACCTGGAGATTGTAGAATCTGGATTTTTACCTAATTCACCATTAGTTGTTCCAAAGGTATCCACCCTGAAGCCGACTGGGCTAGCTTTACCAATTGCATAGGCTACTTGGATCTCGCACTTGTCCGCCAGACCAGATGCGACCACATGCTTAGCGACCCACCTGGCATAGTATGCTGCTGATCTGTCTACCTTCGATGGATCCTTTCCACTGAATGCCCCCCCGCCATGTCTTCCTCCTCCATATGTGTCTACGATAATTTTCCTACCTGTCAAACCGGCATCTGCGTAGGGACCTCCGGGATCAGGGAATGATCCTGTTCCGTTGACTATTATCTCAGGATTGTCTAACAGACTAGGGGGAATAGCATGCTCTATCACATGCTTCCTAATCTGTTGCTCGATATACTGACGTCTTTCTTCGTCTGATAAATCGTCCTCAGCGGGCCAGTTTGGTCCTGCTTTCGGAGAGTGCTGTGATGCTATTACTATGGTAGATACTCTACTTACTGAACGCTTGTCATCAGTTAGTTGTACTGTCACCTGGCTCTTTCCATCAGGCCTAACCCAGGGTATGATGCCCTCGTCATGAACAGTCTCCAAGCGTCTAGTTAGCCTTTGCGCAAGAGCTGCTGAGAGTGGGAAGAATCTCCCTCTAAGCTCCGCGGTTCCCTCTGTCTCCGTACACGCGTAACCGAACATCACGCCTTGATCGCCTGCCCCCTGTGTCTCAAGGTCGCCGTCGACCCCTTGGCTGATAAATTGAGACTGAGTGGTTATGTGAGTGTGCACGTGACAACTATCGTTCGATGAGGCGTCCATCCCAATCTTAACGTCAGTATATCCGATCGATGAAGCAGTAAGACGAGCGATTTCCTCGTAGTTTGGGGGCTGTCCATTGAGGCTGACCTCTCCTGCGAGAACTATGACCGCTTCTCCTTCGGTTCCCTTGACCATGGTTTCAACGGCAACACGGGCATTGGGGTCGATGCTTAGACACGCATCTAAAATGGAGTCTGAGATGGCATCACAGAGCTTGTCAGGATGACCTGCAGTCACTGATTCGGCAGTGTCAGAAGGCGGAATGGACTCACTCATATCTCATCGGGAGTACTAGATGCACATGATTGTTTTTGACAACGATTAGCAATAGTTGAGCTGAAAAGATGGGGGGTCCTCCGCTTTAGATATGGAAGACGCGACTGCGCGTGTAGTATGGACCGGTTCTAGAGATGTGGCTGAGAATCTCTTGGAGTCTATTATGCCCGATGACCCCGGGTCGTTCGAGTCTGAAATAGTTGAGGACGATGATGGAGTGAGTCTGGTCATAGTGGTCTCATCTTCCGAGCTCAGTGAGCTACGCGCTACAGTTGATGATATACTGGCCTGTCTATCCGCTGTAGAGGGTAGCTTAGAGGCGCTGAGCGAGGACCTTTGAATTCGGACCCTTCAAGTCTGAGAGCTTTCAGCACCTGTCATGACGGCGTTGCCCCATGATAGGTCTGGTCTCCTCTTCTTTGATGGGACGCCTAGCATGATGATGCTTGATTCAATTGATAGGTGGATGACAGCGATGGTCTCTGACGAAGGCAGTGGAGGAGAAGGTCCTGGTGGTCATATGGAAGCGGTTGTCATCTCCAAAGAAAAGGGGCTGATATGTGGTACTTTCGTAATTGAAAGGTTACTGGAAACGCACTATCCCTCCTGTATGGTAGAGTGGCGAGTGTCAGAGGGATCTCTAGTTGAGGTTGGCGACGAGGTTCTCAGAATATCAGGTGGTGGTGCTGAAATGCTACGTTCTGAGAGAGTGTTATTGAATGTCCTCGGAAGGCTTTCAGGGATTTCCACTAATTCTTCAAGATGGATTAACGAGGCTGGAAGTATGGGCGTAGCTTGCACCAGAAAGGTTGACTGGGGCCTTCTAGACAAATGGGCAGTCCACGTTGGAGGAGGGTTAACACATCGACTAAGCAGGGAGGACGCTCTGATGATCAAGGATAGCGAGGTTCTCTCATCAATAGTTGGTAGTGAGACCGAGGATGAGGCCTTAGCCAGATTAGTTTCGGAGGTTGATATTGACGCTAATTCTAACTTCATAGTGATAGAGGTAAGGTCTGTGGAGCAAGCGCTAACTGTAGCTGAAATTTGGAAGAGAGTCCAGGCTGAAAGGGAGAGAGGTGAGAGAGTAGTGATTTTGCTCGATAATATGGGCCCTGAATCGTCATCTATAGTTTCGAAGCGTATGGAGGAAGAGGGATTACGTGATTGGTGTATCCTTGAGGGCTCGGGAGGGATTTCTCTAGATGAAGTAAAAGAATGGTCTAATTGCGGGGTGGATTTAATCTCCACTAGCTCGATTAACAGAGGGGTATTGCCCCTTGATCTGTCGATGAGGTTCAGAGGAGAGTGATTATGGCAGATATCCCAGATTCACACCCTAGGAAGGCATCCCTAATGTCCCGACAGAGGATGGTAGAGGCCTCCAAGAGAGGGCTATTGGCAGAATCAGCAATGATTGCTCATGGACGCGGGGAGGCCTTTGACTATCTTCTTGGCGAGAGGACAATCGATTCGGCGTCATTAGCAATTCGCGAGGCGGCTGCTCGTCTACTTGCTGCTAAAAGTCCAGTTATCTCGATGAATGGGAACACGACTGTCCTAGCAGGCAGTGAGGCGATTATGATTGCCTCGATACTTGGCTGTCCTGTTGAGGTGAACATATACTACCGGACCGATGAACGAATGGATTTGCTGATAGGTGAATTAGAGTCCCTGAGGGATCGACTTGGGATGGAGTCTCTAGAAGTGGCTAGGGAGCCCATCATGGATGTAGAGATCCTAGGGGCAGTGGCAGATGGAAGAATTCTGGGGCTAGAAGGGCCTAGGTCGTTATGTTCTTCGCGGGGAATAGAGCAGGCTGATGTTGTGCTGGTCCCTCTTGAGGATGGAGATCGTTGCGAGGCTCTGACTTCGCTTGGAAAGCAGGTAATTGCCATAGACCTTAATCCCCTATCTAGGACATCCAAAACAGCTACTGTTACGATAGTAGATGAAGTTGCCAGGGCTATGGGCAGGCTTGTCGATGAGCTATTGGAGGATCCCACTACTACCGATTGGAACAATGAGGCGGTTCTTAGAGACGCCTTGGAGATAATGTCTAGCTCATCACTGAGGATTGGTTAGGGGAATCTCTCTTTGAGCATCGACTCGCATCTCATAGCGATGGCTTGGCCGACTTCGGAGGTACTTGCTGAACCCCCCAAGTCATAGGTCACTATGCCTCCATCTTCGAAATGCTTCTGTATCGCACTCTGTAGAATCTCAGCACAGGTATCAAGATTCTGATCCTTCTTTCTGAATGCTA
>DANL01000023.1:0-124 GCA_002499865.1 Euryarchaeota archaeon UBA121
GGACGGTTCCGATGAGTACGATGATGATGGATCAGATTCCGATAACGAGCCAGACATGTGGATGTGTGACAACGGCGAAGAAATACCTGAGGATTGGGTGAATGACGGCTATGAAGATTGCGAG
>DANL01000023.1:431-3504 GCA_002499865.1 Euryarchaeota archaeon UBA121
CGGTTCCGATGAGTACGATGATGACGGAGACGACGATTACGCATTCTACTGCTCAAATGACGGTGAAGATTACGCTGAATCAATGGGGGGAATCCTATGCCCTGAAGGGCCAGGAGTAACTCCTGAATGTCCAAATGGAGAATCTTGTGTGTGCATTGATGTCGATGGTTCTTGTGACGACGGAGACGACGATTGGGGATATTACGCAGACCACGATGATGGATCGGATTCCAATGAGCCCGATGATGGTGGACACGACGATGACGATGGACCGCCATCACCTGAGGATGTAATGTATATGACTGACTCAGATGGAGATGGCAACATGTCTCAAGAAGAGTTTGTTACATACTGGAACAATGAAAACCCGGACGCGCCGATAGACTCGGACCAATCCTTCCTAACAACTGAAGACGTAGGGGATTTGATTGAGTTGTGCGACTACGATGATCCATCAGATCTCATTGACATCAATGAAATGCAGTGCTTCATCGATAACCTAGTCGGAATGATGCCCGATGACGATAACACTCCGAGTCTGGATGATTTTTTCAATCACTTTGATACCGATGGCGACGGACATCTCACGGCAACCGAATTCATAGATGTCAACGATGTTCCCGACGACGAGCAGGATGGTGTTCACGACATGTTTGACATGTATGACAATGATGACAGCGGTGGTCTGGACTATACTGAATTCGAGCCTCTTTACGATACGATGGTAGACAGTGATCATGACGACGATGCCGATGACGATAGCGAGGATATGGGACGAAACGACGCTACCGGATTTGTAGCGGATAATCAGACACTTAACGCTCCGATCACCGACTTCGAAGTTCACTTCCTCAGCGACTGTGAGGAGTACTATGACCTTGATGAAGATCAAATGGTTCAGCCGGATCTAAGCACTTGTACAAACGAATTCAGCATTCCCCTGACCGGCGGAGACGCGGAAGGTGTCACGATCACTTACACTGATCACGATGGGGATGGGCTAGTCTCCCCTGGAGATGAGGTGTCTGTTGAATGGGGCGAATATGATGGTGAGGAGATTGACAAGATGGAGATTTACGATACATGGGCTTCCCTGTATTCATCACAATCAGTAGCTACTCCACCTGCATTGCCTGGATTTGGAGCCGTCATGGGGGCAATAGCCCTCATCGGGGCCTCAATCGCATCTCGGAGAGATTAGATTGGGTGTCCAATAGCTCCGGACGATACCTCAATATCCAACAACCGAGTGGCATGTTTATCATGCCACTCCTATCAATGACTAATGTAAAGAGACACTATGAAACTCCCGCAGGAACTGTGAAGGCCCTTGATGGAATCAATTTTCAGATAGACGAGGGAGAGAGGGTTCTTCTCTTGGGCCCCTCGGGATCAGGAAAGACCACTCTTCTGAACTGCCTATCGGCCTTAGATAGCCCTACTGATGGCTCATACAGCTTCATGGGGTCAGAAGTCCCTAGGGGAAACTCAGAGGAAATGACATCATTCAGAAGGGAGAACATAGGATACGTGTTCCAGTTCTTCAACCTCCTTCAGGATCTTACAGTGATTGAGAACATTTCGCTTATTCAGGAGCTAGCCGGGAACAAGGACAAGTCTAGAGCGGAGGAACTGCTCAGATTAGTCGGGCTCCACTCCGAAAGGGATAGGTTCCCTGGAGAGATTAGCGGAGGGCAGCAACAGAGGGTTGCCATTGCTAGAAGTATAGCCAAGAGGCCAACTCTTCTCCTAGGAGATGAACTCACTGGGAATCTAGATACTGAGACCTCCGACAAGGTGATGCAAGTTCTCGTCGAGGCCTGTGAGAAGGAGAACATCACGGCTGTCCTGGTTACTCACGACGAATCTCTGATCGTATATGCAACCAGGGTTATCAGGGTAGATAGTGGTCGGATAGTATCAGATGAAAAGACAGTTTCAAGCGAGAAAGCGACCATTTCTTGAGGTGGAAGAATGTTCGGCTCCTCCAATCTTCTGAATAAGAGACTCGCAAGGAGTCTTTGGGGGACAAAACTTCGACTTTCCGCTGTAATAGGCATGATCTTTGTTGGTGTTTTTGCAGGGATAACCTTTGGAGGATACTCAGCAAATCTAGGACCGATGTACGACTCAATCTATGAGGACAGTGATTCGGGAAGCAATCTAGCGGATATCTGGATTGATAATGAGAGTTCCATTTGGTCTGCTGATCAGGTTCAATCTCTCTGCTCAGAGATTGAGTCCTCCTGGCCCGAGGGAACTGAGTCCTTGGATCAATGCGAGGGCAGGATTGTGATGAACGGTGCGATGTTCCACATGACTGACTCCGGTCAGAATGTAATCAATTCCGTATGGCATGGGATACCTCATGACTCCGATGTAGACAAGCCATGGTTCCCAGATGGACACTCCCAAGGTATGCCGGCCGAGGCAGAGGATGAGATAGTGATTGACGAGCATGTTAGGGAGGCGCTTTCTCTGAGCCTACAAGACGTGGTAACCATTGGGGTAGGTGAGGGAAGTATGAATTTCACAATAGTTGGGTTCGCATACCATCCGTTGCACATCTACATGGCTCCAGAAGGATCCCTGTTCCCTCCTGAATCAGGTGAGTTCGTCGTCGGCTACCTTTCCAGTTCTGGAATGGAGAGGCTTACGGGCCTGTCACAGGGATCTGCAAACACCATAGTTCTGGATATATCGGGGACTCCCTCCTTCGATCTTTCTGACACTGAGGCGTATGAGGGCGAGGAGTTGGACGGAGTAAAGGAGGCCATCGCCAGCTCTATGGATGAAAATGGCATGAACGGACGAATAAGAGATAGGGGGCAGGTCGAGTCTGTAGAGCTCATGAGATTAGATCTAGAGGGCTCCAAGACAATGGCCGCCCCGTTTACCATTCTAATCCAACTGATTGCCGCCATAACAATCGCTCTTAGCTTACAGAGGCTAGTCCAGAGCCAGACTCGTGAGATAGCTATCCTCAGGACACTCGGATTGCCTAGGAAATCGATAATGTCGGGATATCTGATGGCTCCTTTAGTAATCGGTGGATTCGGCTGTCTAATTGGAT
>DANL01000023.1:3871-7468 GCA_002499865.1 Euryarchaeota archaeon UBA121
GGAATTCCAATAATTGTGAGAGAAATCCCCCGTGATCTGTACCTCTCAACTTTGGGTATCACCATGTCAATAGTCTTCATTTCTGGAGTCTACCCTGCGTGGAAGGCGACTAGAATAGATCCTCTAGAGGCTCTTGGAGGGGGCTCTGAAATCAGAGTTGGATCAAACTATCTGCAGACACTAACTGGCTGGATGCCTACTCTACTGGGACTATCAGTCCGCTCGAGCCTCAGAAAGCCAGCGAGACTTGGGATGACATTCCTTGCCATAGGAATCTCTCTTATGCTGGCAGGCTCGATTCAGATGATGACTGTCGCATTGAATGATACTGTCGTAGGAGGTTTGAGGGAAGGTCAAACTTGGGATGCGCAGGTTTTCGTTCAACCCGATGGGGAGTCCGAAGTAGTAGAGTGGGCCATGGATAGAGGTGCCTCATATGAGATAGTTATCGAAGCCCCCGTCGGAACCCTAATTGACTCTTCAGAACTACAAAGAAGCTTCTTTTTAGTGGGACTAGGAGGTTTTGGAGACGGTGAATCAATGAGGCAGACGGAAATTATTGATGGTTCAGAACCAGCTCCAAATACTGCCATAACAGAGGTCATTATGGACGAGGGCTCACTACAAATGACCGGATGGGAAGTGGGGGACAGACAATTGGTATCGATATCTGGTAACGAATTGGAAGTAGATATTGTAGGATCTGTTAGAGGGGAGATTTCTAGAACTATGTTCTTCCATCAGACAGACTTGGCAAGGATAATTGGATTCAACGCTACAGCAGTCTACCTGGAGTTCCCGGAGGGGGTTTCGGTCGATGAGGAGCTTGGGATATTATCCAGTGGAATTCAAGAGAGGGAATCGCTTCTTAGAGGGATAGAATCTCTACTTGAACAACAAACTCAAGCTCTAGGTGCGATAATGGGATTAGGATTCATATTCACTCTAGCAGTCATGTTCAATACCATGGTAATGAATCTCGCTGAGAGGGATTTCGAATTGGCTACTTTGAGAGTATTAGGGGCATCTACTGGAAGCCTTTCGGTAATGCTTCTCTTCGAGAGTACTATCATTGGTTTGATAGGGGGCCTCTTTGGTGCTATCTTCGCCTTCGGTGGTGCTTTAGGTCTGGCTGCTGAATTCTCAACATGGCAATTCTACTTCCCAGTGGTCCTAGTCCCGAAGGTTGCTTTCCAGCTCATTTCAGTGGTATTACTGATTTCTGTAGCAATGGTGCCAGTTGGGATTTTCAGAATAAGGAATATGGACTTAGTCGAGAAAATCAAAGACCTGTCTCAATGAGGAGAGGATATGCGAGTAGTCACGTGGAACCTAAATGGTATCAGAGCAGCCCACAGAAAGGGCCTGTATGATTTCATAGAAAGGATCGATGCAGATGTAATGCTATTCCAAGAGGTAAGGGCTCTCCCTGAACAAATGCCCAAGGATTGGTCTGAGCCGGAGGGATATGATGTCATTTGGCATCCCGCACAGAGAAAGGGATACTCAGGGGTCATGGCATGCTCTAGGGTTGGAATGGAGGAGATCGGCAGGGGAATTGATACCGACCTAGATGAAAGTAGGGATCCCGAGGGGAGAGTCTTGCATACTATGCACAAGGGAATGCATTGTGTCAATATATATCTCCCCAATGGTTCAGCAAATCCAGAAAGACAGGCTTACAAGGATCAATGGATAGAGGACTTGATGGAATGGGCCGAGAAGTTCGTAGGTTCAGAAGAACCAGCTCTGCTATGCGGGGATCTCAATATTGCACATACTGAGGATGATATATGGGATCCGAAGGGGAATAAAAGGTCATCAGGATTTTTGGAACACGAGAGAGATTGGTTCACGAGGCTACTTGATAGAGGCTGGCATGATTTGTTGAGGATCCACATAGGCCCTCAGAAAGGGCCGTATACATGGTGGTCAAACTTCAGGAGAGCCAGAGAGAGAGATAGAGGGTGGAGGATAGACTACGTCTTAGCAAACGACTCTGCCAGAGCCCTAATGAAATCTGCAGAGGTAATGAGAGAAGGAGGGCTGGTCGTTTCTGATCATGCTCCTGTAATCGTAGATTTTGATATTTAGAGGCCAAATAAAGTAATTTTTTTGCCTTACGGCATTAACCCACCATTCAAGTGATGGAGCTTGGACGAACGCATATGGCAGATGACCTAGATGAGAGGCTATCTCGTCTTCTTCCAAGGGGAAAGGGCCTCTGGATACCCATGGATCATGGCATTTCCGGCTATCCAGAGAAAGGTCTTGAGAACATGGATGAGCTAGTTGAATCATGTATTTCGGCTGGTGCAGATGCAATCGTTCTACAGAAGGGCGTTCTTTCTCATCAAGTACAAAGGACACAGTGGAAAAATTTCGTAATGCACGCCTCAGTCTCTACCGTGCACGGTGGAAAGAGATCAGGTACCAAAGTGCTTGTTGGAAATGCAAAAGAGGCTCTAAAAAGAGGAGCAAGTGCTCTTTCATGCCAGATTAATCTAGGTGACGATAAGGAATACAAAATGATAGAATCAGCTGGTTTTCTGACTTCTTCAGCATATGAACACAATATTCCCGTTTTGGGAATGGTATATCCAAGAGGACCAAATTTGAGTCTAAGTGAAGATGACCCAACTAAGGGTATTGCCCATGCAGCTAGAGTCGCCTGGGAGCTGGGATGCCATGTTGCCAAGGTCCCATGGACGGGTAGTGCGGAAACTTTTTCTGAAGTATGCTCGGGAGTCCCAATTCCAGTTTTGATAGCAGGAGGGCCTCAAGGAATGCCCTTTTCACAGACACTCGAGATGGTAGAAGAAGCCCTCTCAGCCGGTGGAGCAGGAGTCTGCATGGGGAGGCAAATATTCTCAGCAACCGATCCAGTCGCTAGGATTAATGCCCTCAGAGCAGTAATCCACGATGGAGTCAGTGCGAATGAGGCCGCCTCCTATCTGAGGTGATTTGATGGAAATCTGGATTGATGCGGAGAAATATGGGACTCATTCTCATATTTCTGGACACAAAGTTTGGGAAGGGCAGGATCCAGAGGTAGCATCAGTGGAACTTGATGATTTCAGAGGCCAGGAAGAGGCTATCTCACTTATTGGAATGGTCCCATGGGTGATGCTAAGATGCTCAGATTGGAAGATGATACCTCTGGAGAATATAATCGCCGCCGCTTCAGATAGTGGCACTAAAATTGCTGTATCGATATCCGAGGAAATAGACGTCCAAGGAGTGGCTTTCGCCTTAGAGCACGGTGTCGATGCAATTGTCATCCCGCCTGAAGAAATGGCCCCTTCCCTCTGGGAATCTGCAAAAACGGTTGCTAAGGAGAAAATTTCAGTCAAGAGCGAGGAGAATGTATCAGATATATCCGTTGCCACAGTCTCATCGGTAACCCCGGCAGGCCTCGGTGAGAGGGCATGTGTAGATCTAACTGAGAGACTATCAGATGGAGAGGGTATTTTCGTCGGTTCCTCCTCATCATGTCTTTGTCTAGTTCACGGAGAGACAGTTCCATCACAATACGTACCCTCGAGACCATTCAGAATAAACGCTGGAGCGGTCCACTCTTACGTAATGATGGCTAAC
>DANL01000050.1:0-2211 GCA_002499865.1 Euryarchaeota archaeon UBA121
AATGGAAGGAGCATAGATTTGTGGACAGAATTCTACGACGTTGAATTAGATGAAGACGGCCATAGGATTGGAGGAACCGTTGGTGGAGCGGATCCGATTGCTACGAATATTTCGCAGGGGGGCGGAGAACCAATAGTACCTCGTCCAGTACTGCCAGACTTCTTCAATAGCTTTGGACCAAGAGGTGGATACATAGCCCATCCGACTTCCCTGGAGGATGGAGTGCATCTGGAGGAGTGCATCTCAGAACATCCATCGCTAACAGACAGGGATGGCGAGCAGATCCTTTGTGGCTCAATACTTATCGTTATGGAAGAAACGGAGGAGTGCATCATTTCAGGGGAGTCCTCTTTCTGTATGCTAGACGTATCTGAAGCGTTCACAGTACCTGGAAGGATATGTACCGACGCTGGAGTCTATCCCGAGGAAGTTAGTTGCAGACACAACGTGGAGTATGTACAGAATACGGGTCCAGACAATCCTTTGCCAGGTGAAAACCAGGAAAGCAGTGATGGGTTTTTCACTCCGAGTGTCATAATAGGAATCATCCTTCTAGTCTCTTTTGTGGCCCTCTTCAGAAAGACGGCTTTCGGGTCACTGATACAAGAAGAAGAATGAGATGTTAGAATTGTACTAGCTTATTCTCCATTTTGTGCCTTCTGGGCCATCCTCAACCACTACTCCGATTTCGGTAAGCTCATCCCTTATCCTATCTGACTCTGACCAATTTTTTGAAGCCCTTGCAGATTCTCTCATCTCTAGTAATGATTCTACTCTCGCAGATATTTCGGATATCCTCGAGATTTTTTCCTCGTGTAAAGAAATCGCTACGCTTGGGGTTGGCAGAATTCCCAGAACTTCTCCCGCAAATTCCTCTAGCCACTGCACATAAGCTGACATGAGGCGAGGATCTTTCTCTTCTGAGTCAATTAACGTTGTGAGTTTTTTCACTACAGACTGAATCTCTACTAAGGCAATACGGGTATTGAAGTCGTCATCCATACCGGACCTAATTCTACGGGTGGCTTCATCGAGATGTTCGATTCCTGAGTAGTCATTCCTAATTCCTTCAGAGTAGTATAGGGCTTCCGAATATGAGCCTAGCAACCTGCCATGATGGGAGATTGAATCATCAATCATGACGGAATTGAAATCTACAGGCTGCCTATATGGTGCATTAATCAGAGCATATCTGAGTACAAGAGGCTCGATTTTCTCTAATGCGTCGCTGACTGTCCAAAAATTGCCGACAGATTTACTCATCTTCTCTCCATCGATATTTATCATCCCATTGTGTAGCCAATACTGGACTACTGGATCATGACCCAGACAACACTCAGACTGGAAAATCTCTGCCTCGTGATGAGGGAATACCAGATCTGCACCCCCTCCATGGATATCGAATTTCTCCCCTAGGTGCTTAAGTGACATTGCTGAACATTCAATATGCCATCCTGGCCTTCCATTTCCCCATGGGCTCTCCCAATTGGGCTCTCCTTCCTTAGCTAATTTCCAAAGTGCGAAGTCTCTATGATCCCTCTTTCCCGAACCGGTATTGTCGACCCTTCCACCCGCTCCTTTCCTAACCATGTCCAATGTCTGTCCGGTTAGCTGGCCATATTTTTCCGGAGCCGTGTCTATCTCGAAATAAACACCATCCTCTGCCTCATAAGCGTGTTTCTTATCAATCAGATCTTGAATCATCTCGATTATTTCTGGAATGGTTTCAGTAACTCTAGGATATGCGTCAGCTCTCAACACATTGAGAGCATCCATTACGGTGAAGTAATCTTCTATATTCCTGTTAGCTACTTCAAGAAAATTAACCCCCTCCTCAAGAGAGACAGAGATTATCTTATCATCAATATCTGTGAAGTTTGATATGTAATTGACTTTGTATCCACTCTTTCGGAGCCATCTGACAATTATATCGAATGCGATGGCCTGCCTAGCATGCCCTATGTGGCTCGGAGAATAGGGGGTTATGCCACACGCATATATGCCTACTTGGCCTTCAATTAAAGGGTTGAAAATACGCTTTGAACGGGATCGCGTATCGTAAACCCTGAGCGTCATGGTGCCTTCTAGAGGGCTTGCCATCATCAACTTCTCGCAGCTTCTACAAGTGCGGAGAAGAGTAAGTCATGCCCATTGCGCTCGGGGTGCCATTGAACTCCTAGGCAGAATTTCTTATCCCTTCTCTCGACTGCT
>DANL01000050.1:2466-24922 GCA_002499865.1 Euryarchaeota archaeon UBA121
ACTGCTGAAACATAAGCCGAAGGAAGAATGGCAGCATGCCTGCTCCAATTTCCATACACTGTGTCTCGCATGAAGCAGGTTATTCCGATGACTGGGCGCAATCAAACACCTGAAGATTCTCTTAGTATGCGGGCATGTCTGAATGATTTGATTCCAGCAACCATGAATATAGAGCCCATAACTAGGAGGGCCATTAGTGATGCCAGAGTTAGGCTGGAATCAGGAATTCCCATCATTGCAACCATTGAAATTGGCATGATTACCATAAACAGTGCCAAAACCATTGATGCATGCATTAGGTGATGACGCATGTCAGGCATCCTTTCAGATAGTATTCCAAGAACCAATAAGGGAGCGCCCATGAATGAAGGGATCAATGCAGTAATTGAAGATTGGTCAGATATGATGTATGTAGCGATACCAAAGATTACCAGTATGGAGCCGATTATTTTAGCTAAATCAGGTACAGATCTTCCGAAGAATGAGAACGCGTCGTCCATAGCTTGTGCTAGATGGTACTACTTATGACACTCACTGAAGGCGATGCAGGGATAAAAATCAGTTAATCATACCATATCGGATATTGATGAGTTCCATATTCTTGCCTTTCCAGTCCTATTTTTTGACTTGTCATGTATCTCTAGATCACGTGCCACGATCTGCTCCCATAGTAGCTCTGCAACATCGAGAACCTCCATATCAGAACCTACCACATCCAAACCATCCTTGATCATGACTGAACAGAAGGGGCAACCGACTGCCACGGTATCACATCCTGTCTCAGCAAGTTCTGCCGCCCTAATCTCGTTGACCCTCTTATCGGCATCTTCTTCCATCCACATCTGAGCACCACCTGCACCGCAACAGAATGAGTCCTTCCCGTGCCTCTCGGGCTCGGTATCAACGCCCCCTATTACTGATCGAGGGGCATCCACGATATCGCCAATCCTTCCTAGGTAGCAGGGATCATGGAATGTGATACTGCGCCCATTCTTTTCTGCCTCTGGCAGTTTTCCTTCTTGCTGAAGCTTGGCGATTATCTCAGAATGGTGGAATACCTCCAAGTCTTCTCCTCCAAAATCTCCGTATTCTTTCCCGAGAGTGTGGAAACAATGAGGGCAGGAAGCGACAATCCTCTTGACTCCAAGCTCTTGAAATGTAGACATATTTGTCTCAGCTAGCATCTGGAAAAGGTATTCGTTTCCTGCCCTTCTTGCAGGATCTCCGGAGCATCCTTCTTGCATACCCAAGATCCCTACGTCTAACCCAGCCTCCTTGAGTAGAGAGATAGTAGATCTAGCTACCTTCTGGTTCCTCTCATCAAAACTAGCTGCGCATCCTACGAAGTAAATATACTCGGCTGGCTCTCCGACCTTCACTCCTAGATCTGAAGCCCAGTCAGCCCTCTCATGCGCCCCAAATCCGTAGGGATTAGAAGCTGACTCTATATTTCCCATTGCCGTATTAAGGACCTCTGGATACTCCATAGTCTCCATCATTGCGTTTCTCCTCAGATCGGTTAGCTTTGGAACATGCTCAATGTATAGGGGGCATACATCAACGCAAGCGTTACATGTAGTACATGCCCAAACTGCCTCCTCTGTAATCCTCTCGAGCATCGTTTCATCTGGTTGGCCCCCGGACAGAAGGATCGGAGCGTGATCATTTGCGTAGTTCCTTACATCGTGGATAACTTGCATTGGGTTCAATCCCTTACCAGAAGCATAGGCGGGACAGACGTCTTGGCATCTAGCACAAGATGTACATGACCAGCCATCAATCAGTTGTCTCCAAGAGTACTGATTATAGGTGCTGACGCCGAATGAGTCAATGTCTAAATCTTCCAAAGGTACTGCCTTACCGTCATCTCCTGTTGCTAATGGCCTCATCCTAGCCATAGGACCAGCATCGTGGAAGAAGACATTTGGGACGGCCATGACTAAATGCATGTGCTTAGATAGAGGAATCAGGAAAAGGAAAACGGAGATTGCCAGCATGTGGGCCCAGTAGGACAGGATTACAGTTTGCTCCGAAAGTCCTTGTTCAGAGAACCAGTGTCCGAGTGGTTCCCAAAAAGAGCTAGGCGACTCTGCTGACTCTACCATGAATGATGTAGTGGTAATTGTGAAAATAAGCAGTAGAATGACGTTTCCCTCAAGCTGAGATTTTCCCTTGAGTTTCTCAGGCGTGAAGACTACCCTCCTAGTTAGGGCGCTGACGCATCCGATAAGTGCCATGAAGTATCCTAGCTCCACCATTCCATTCCAAGGCCCGACTAAGATTTCTGGGAGTATCTTCTCGGAGAATGCATTGGCAGTCGCCAGATCAAACATATCCGTTGATAGCATTAGGAATCCCCAAAACATCAGAACGTGCATGATTCCTGCAACCTTATCCCTGAGAACCTTCTTTTGGAACAACCAGCCTGAGATGAATTCCCTAATTCTAGTATTCCAAGAATCGAACCTACTATCGGAAGACCCTAGCATAACTAGCCTAGTGGCCTTCTGAACCTGATAAGTGAAGAAGCCTATCGAGATAACTCCGATTGACAGTAATATATGCCATCCTTCGAACGGGCCATAGGACTGTAAAAGTGGATGCTCCATAACAAATCACACGTCTGGGCACACACCCCTAGACATGATGGCCGAAGAGGTCTGGACGCTTGAATGAAACCCCAGATCTATCTTTCAGCAGTAAGTAAAGACACTTTAACATAATAGCCTAGGAGGGCCCATTCTGAAAGCTCGAGAGTATTGATTAATAGCTTGTGCTACAGCGGGATTTCATGGTAGAGTTTGATCTGAGTGAAGATCAGGAAATGATGAGGGAACTAGCTAGAGAATTCGCTAATGAGGAGCTTATCCCCAATGCTGAAAAATGGGACAGAGAGGGGATATTCCCGGAAGAGGCAATAGATGAGGCGCGAAGTTTAGGCTTGTTGAACTGTACCATACCAGCAGATTATGGGGGCCTTGGATTGAGCTTCTTGGACGAAGCGATAATCAATGAAGAGCTGGGAAGAGGAGATCCTGGTTTCGCTACTATCACCGGGGTAACTATGCTGGCATGTCACCCCTTAATCTACGGAGGTAGCGAGGAGCAAAAGAAAGAGTATCTCGGTAGGGTTTGTCAGGGAAAAATTTCTGCATATTGCGTGACTGAGCCAGGTTGTGGGTCAGATGTAAAATCGATAGAAACTACAGCCGTCCTAGATGGCGAACATTACATAATCAATGGTTCAAAAATGTGGATTGGCGGAGCAGGATATGCCGATTGGTTCTATGTTCTCGCCAGAACTGGTAAAGACAAAGGTCATGATTCTTTGAGTGGATTCATCGTCGAATCGAATATGGAAGGAGTAGAGGTAGGAAAGAAGGAGGAGAAGATGGGGCAGCGCTCATCCGATACCAGGGGAGTGGCATTCAGAAATGTCAGAATTCCAAAGGAGAATATTATCGGAAGAGAAGGGGATGGGTGGTTACAAGCTATGATTTCCTTTGATCGGTCTCGGCCAATGTTAGCCGCGCACGCCTTGGGTAACGCTAGAGGAGCCATGGAGGAAGCGTGGCGTTATGCAAACGAGAGAGAGAGCTTTGGAAAATCAATTTTTGAACATCAATCCATTGCTTTCATGCTTGCCGACATGAGTACCAAAATAGAATGTGCTCGACTATTATCCTACAAAGCCGCATCCAAGCTGGACGCAGGGGAGAGGGCGACCCTTGAATCCGCCCATGCAAAGAGGTTTGCCGCGGACATGGGAATGGAGGTAACCACAGATGCCGTTCAGATTTTTGGGGGGTATGGATATTCCGAGGAGTTTCCAGCCGCTAGAAGGATGCGAGGGGCTAAAATCTACCAGATATTTGGCGGGACGAGTCAGATACAGAGGCTCATCATAAGTAGAGAGTCGAACAAAGAATATGTTCAAAGCGTCAATTAAATCGGGCATGAGATTTTTTTCATTTGTTCTAGATGAGTTATCCCAATCCTCATTTCCTTTGACCAGACGCGGAGTGCATGGTGACCGCATTTGCGCCGGGGAAGTGTATTCTTTTCGGGGAGCACGCAGTTGTGTACGGACAACCGGCAGTTGCAGTGTCAATAGACGCTGGGGTCGAAGTTACGATAAGCGAATCGAGCAGATGGATTTTGGAGGGAAAGCCATTTGAACCTTCTAGACACCCTCATATTTCCCACATAATTAATGATATATTCGAGTATACTGGAAGGCCACTGGAAATAGATATCAAAAGCGAGCTCTTCTCTGCTGCTGGACTTGGTTCTTCAGCGGCACTATCCAACTCAATGGGAGCTGCTCTACATCACTTTGTTAGACCAAATGAGCCATTGGACCTAATATCACTCGCTAGAATTGGCCATTCAGCTGAGGCGAATGCCCAGAAAGGGAGGGCTAGCCCTACTGATACTGCTACTAGTGCTCTTGGAGGATGCGTTGTTGTTTCCGGTGATAGGGTAAAAGGGACTCAGCATTTCTTCGACGCTACTTTGGAAACGCCAGAAGGTAGCAGATCATGGTCAATTAGCAAGGTCGAGCTTCCAGAAATAGAAGATGTGTGGCTAGTATTGGGATTCACTGGAATAGGTTCGCCTACTGGAGATATGGTAGCAGGGGTGTCTGAATTACTCAAGTCCGATCCACTAAAGATGAAGGAAATAGAAGCTATTGGAGAGATTACCTATTCTGGCCTGAGGGCACTTTCATCTGGAAATATGGAAGAGGTTGGCCATGCTATGAATGAGTGTCAGGAAAGATTACGTAAAATTGGAGTCAGTAGTCCAGAGCTTGAGAATCTTATTTCAGCCACAGAAAGTCACTCCCTGGGAGTGAAACTGACAGGAGCTGGTGGAGGCGGATGTATGGTCTCACTGACTAGAAATCCCCAGAGAGTAGCTGAATGTATTGAAATTGCAGGAGGCAGGCCTCTGGTCTCGAAGTTCGGATCAGGCGGAGCTAGGATAGTGATAGAAGAAAATTGAATGCAGGACTTCATACTGATGCTGACTGATATCGTTTATAAGTAGAATATAAGTGCGGAACCCATGCTAAGCGATGAAGAACGCCTAACTGTAGTGAATGTTGTAGCGTCGACAAGAGTTGCCGAGGAGCTTGATCTCCCGGATATAGCAATTCAGTTGAATTGCGAATATGAGCCTGAACAATTCCCAGGAGTTGTCTACCGTGTTGTAGATCCCAAACTGGCAATACTCATGTTCAGATCTGGCAGGGCAGTATGCACTGGCGGTAAGAATCAGCAGAATATTGAAACAGGAATCGAGAGGATGATTGGCGATCTTCGCGCCGCGGGAATCTCAACTTGGGATGTTGCCGATGTGGATATTGAGGTTCAGAACATGGTTGCGACTTATTCTCTCTTCTTCCCTGAAGACTACACTGGAGTAGCTAAGATGGATGATATAAACACCAAGGTTATCGATGATGCTGGAGGAATCAGAGCTGCTACTGACGAGGAAGTTGAGAATGAGGACTCGAGAATCAGGGGAATCAAGCAAGGAGAGCCTCTAGCTGCACTCCCTAGAAGACTGAATCTGAACAACCTAACTTTCCATCTGCCCTTTGACAAGGTAGAGTATGAGCCAGAGCAGTTCCCAGGCCTGATTTACAGGTTAGATTATCCCAAGGTAGTTTGTCTGATCTTCGGAAGTGGCAAGATGGTCATAACCGGAGCAAGGGCTAAGGATCAGATTCTAGAGGCCGTTCAGTTCATTCAGGATGAGTTAGCAGACCTCCCCGATTACAGGGCTATGTAATCAAGTCCTTACAGTCACATTGATTTGTAGCATCTCCATAGGAGATGTATGAGTAAGTCCCTCGCGTCAGCAATTATGGTAGTTATTCTTCTCTCTTCGCAAAGCGTATTGATGTTCTATTCCGATGAAATGGAAAGTATGGGCGAAGACAATTCGAAGCTAGAAACGGTAAGTAGAAACATTGCGATTACAGATGTTCCAACTTGGCAGGTTGGAGATAGGTGGGTATATGACGGCTATCTTGATGTTGGTGAATTCGTCAGCTCTTCGGGGGTATCGACGAATGTACAGTTCTTGACGGGTACTCTAGACAGGACAGTCACGGATATCTACACAATGATCGTTGATAACCGTTCCACGCTGGTCTATGAGGCAGAATCTATCGGTACCTATGAGGCTCAGAATGTGAATCTTGATGGAAACACTGGTGATTTAGACATAGAGATGCAAACTACAGAGTTAGTACGTGCATCGGACTTGGCCGTTATCGAACAGGAAGCTACCATAGACATAGACTTCGGATACAGGATTTTCTGGTGGACAATAGATATCGATGTAGCAGAGTTGACTATTACTCAGACTTACTCCCCTCCTACCGAGGGATATGACTTCCCCCTTACCGTCGGAGACTACTGGTCATCTAGCTATTACCAAGAGACTGATTACGAGGGGTCGAGTGACTTCGTTGACATACCTGATGATAGTCAGTCTAGTGAATCTAGAAGCTGGCAAGTAATGAGTAGGGGCGCACCAGGTACTTCATTTGCCTCCTGTCAGCAATCATACAATGTGACAACCTTCGATTCTAATGGTTCTGCAGATGGGTACAGGTGGTTCTGTCCAGCAGTCAGGGGCGATGTATCATCTAGTACGGACATAATCGATGGAATCAATGCATTCCATGAGCTGGAGACTTACCAGGCTGGAAGAAGTAAACAGATCTCGATTGAGTTTGAGTATCCTCTTTCTCCTTTGGACTTCGATACATCGGCATGGGCAAATGTGACTCAGAATGGACAACCCGTTTCGGGACAGGAGCTGGAGTTTAGGTATGGAATTGATGGAGATATTAGAACCGTCACGACTTCTTCTAATGGTTCTGTAAATATAGCATTCAATACGGGTAATTCGGTCGATGACTCTACCGGCGGGAGTGAGGCTGGAAGTCATGGTGTTATTGCATGGATTCCCTCTCAGAATATAGTTGGCGCTTCAACAATAACAATTGACCCAAATGTCAGTAGTATTGATTTGGTCGCACTATCCGAAGGAGTTACGGTGGATAGGGCTAGAGGGCAATCCACCACTACTCTAGCTTCTTCTACCGGCTTCAATGCAGTTCCCGGAGATATTCTAAAATTCTATGTCCCCATACAGAACAGGGGGCTGATGACTTCTCCCTCGACGACAATGAATGTTGTTTCTCCTGATGGATCTACTCAAACTGTTCAGGTCCCATCTCTTGACAGTTTGGAACAGTCGATAGTAGATGTAAATTGGACCGTACGAAATTCTCACCCCGTCGGAGAAATCACTCTTTCTTTCCAAGTAGACCCTGATGAGTTGATTTCTGATGATGGCGACAGAACGAACAACAATGGGGTATTTTCTTTGTTTATTGGAAGACTTCCAGTCGTATCTCTGGATATGCCGGACCAGTCCCTTACTAAGTCTGAAGTATTGTTGGACGGTAGTGGCTCTTATGATGAGGATGGAGGAGACCTGTCTTGTATGTTCACCATGACAATACCGGGAGGAAACTCCGTTTCTTCCACAGAGGAAGACTGTATCTTTGAGCATACATGGGATGATGACGGTACTTACGATGTCCAACTTTCCATTACAGATGATGAAAACGATGAGGTAGTTGTTGTCCAAAGCATAGAGATTCTGAACAGGCCTCCGGAAATCTCCATTGGTTCCGAGTATGAGTGGACCTACGTTCTCTCTCCCATCCAATTCAATGTCGAGGAGCGTAGTGATGTTGATACCCAGACTCCACAGGCTCCAATGGACATACTGTGGGACTCCACATACCCTTGTGACGAAGGGCAAGTTGGAATCTATTGTACTGTGACTCCAGATGTTGAGGGAAACTACACCATCAGAGTCGAAGCCGTAGATGATGATGATGACATAGGATACTCAAACAAAACAATAGAGGTCAGGAATATTGCACCCACTAATCCGCGTGCCGAGATATGGATGGGAGGAAATAGAATGATTCCCGACAGTAGGGGCGTCTACATGGCTAATGAGGGAGATTTATTGACTTTTGAAGGATTTGCGGATGATTCTCAGAATGACCTGGGTACCCTACTTCACATTTGGAACCCTGATGCAGAAAATAATCCAGATCTTACTATCAACTATGAAGGAAGGAAAAGCACTGTTGAACATACATATCACACATCTGGATTGCATCTTGCAACTCTTCAAGTGGTGGACAATGATGGAGCTAGCACTGAATCTCTAATCGTACCTATAGAAATCCAGAATATCGACCCCCAAATCACTCCCTTGGCCCCTCCACTTCCCGCCGCTGAGGATTCTATTGTATCTATACCGGTAAGTACAATTGATACCTCGGGAGATATGCTAACATTGAGAAATTGCTTCGACTTGGACCCAATGACCAACTCTGATGATTCCGGAGGATCCTCTGACGATTGCGATTTAGAGACCAGTATGCTGGAGAAATCTTGGCCAGATGCAACTACTGCTCCGACAATGATTGTGTTTCACGTGACAGATGACGATGGAAGTACGGCGATGATAGAAATTCCGATTGATATACGAAATGTAAATCCAGATCCAAGGGCCTCTGTAAGTACATTCTCTCCAATGGAAGGAGATGTTGTTTTCTTTAGTGCCAATGGAACGACTGATTCTTCGTATGACATGGAAAACCTACTTTACAACTGGGATATGGATACATCGGTTGACAGTGATGGGGACGGCAATGCGGCCAATGACATTGACATCCAAGGGAAGTGGGTCGAGTGGACGTTCACGGGCTCGGGCAGTAGAACTGTTAGCATGACAGCCGTTGACGAGGGGGTCGGT
This sequence comes from Euryarchaeota archaeon UBA121, assembly GCA_002499865.1. Classification (GTDB taxonomy): domain Archaea; phylum Thermoplasmatota; class Poseidoniia; order Poseidoniales; family Thalassarchaeaceae; genus MGIIb-O5. The sequence goes on from DANL01000050.1 coordinate 11,332, forward strand.
TCCTCAATTGCTCTTACAGTAATTATCACTGAAGCTCCGTTCAGTCTAGGGGAGTTCGTGGCTTCTTATGGGTTAATAATAGTAGTAATGTTGATTATTTCCATTGCTGGAGCGGTTTTTGCAATCAGGAATAGGCAGAGTAATATCGAATCCTTAGATCCTCAAGTTGACCACACTAGTAGATTGAAGAAGGTATCCGTGGATGATGCATTTGACGATCCGGAATATGACCCATTCGATGAAAAAAGTAGAAATGAAGGGCCAAAAACTGGACTAGAGGATTCAGGAGAGCCCGTTCCTGAAATTCAAACTGACGAGGAAATTGAGTCTGTTTCGCAAGAGGTAGTGATACCTGACGACGTAAGTAGTATTCTTTTGGATGAGGAAGAATCTGAAGGAGAGGGTTCTCTCGAGAAAGTTGAGAAGGAAGAGCTACAGGAGGACGTCTCGGAGAGTGTCGCTATGTCCTTAGAAGACGCTCTGGATGATGAAGACATAGAAGCACTCTTTGAGGAGTAGCTCTCGGGCGCCTCGTGGCTAACCTGTTTAGACTACTCGGACTGCCCGATCCGTCAAAGGCTATTGCCTCAAACAACAAGAGGAAGATGATTTCTACTGATCCCGGCCCACAGGAGGGGGATCTTCATATTGACTTAGGTGAAATGAAGTGGTCGGAAAGAACACTCAGGCATACTCCAAGCGCATCCAGAAACGTAGTCTATCTGAAACCGGATGGATTGCATAGACTGTCCCTTGAAGGAATGTCAGTACCGCTTTCCAGAGGATGCATGGTGATTGTAGACCTAGGGTCTCTAGCTCATATGCCCAGTCAGAAAGATGTGTGCAAGAGAAGAGTACAAGAAATGTCAGAGAGACTTGGACTACACGCTTTCGCAATAAATGAGGATGATTCTTTGCTGATGGTACCCGGTGCAATGATGAGAGTGGATACGACGAAATACGACCTAGGAATAGGCGGAAATGGTCACTTGTCTGAGTCTTGATCATTGGGTTCGAAATCTACAGGACCATCCTCCAACCAAGAGTCTAGATCTCCAGCGGCGACTTCCTCGGCGGCATGTTCTGTAAAATCTCTGTAAACTGCCCACTTGGCTATGGTTTCTTCATCCTCGCCCCTCTTTCTTTTCCTCCGGATGGACTCATTAGCATAGATTACACATCTCCTTAGGAACCTCTCGACCAAATCCCTTCTTTGGTCAGATTCCATAATATCACTCAATTCCTAGATCCGTCATCAGCTGATCAACATGGCCCTTTGTTTTGACTTTGTATCCAACCCAGGATAGTTTACCTTCTTGCGTGATTGCGAATGTTGATCTGAGAGTACCCATGTATGTCTTTCCATACATGCTCTTCTCCCTCCATGTTCCATACAGGGTATGCAACTCCGCGTCCTCATCCACAATCAAGTCAAATGGCAGATCATGTTTGTCAATAAATTTCTCATGTGATTTTGCGGAGTCAGTAGAAACTCCGACTACAATCCAAGACTTATTGGAAATTCTGCTAAAGTTATCCCTGAAATCACAAGCCTGCGTTGTACAACCAGGAGTATTATCACGAGGATAGAAGTAAAGAATAGCTCCCTTTCCAGAATCTAAAACCTGTGAAAGAACGAACTTAGATCCGTCTGTCAAAGGTGCTTCAAAATCTGGTGCGTCATCTCCAACCATCAATGTGACTACTTCGCTCATGTTACTCACTCTACTGCTAGGTTCTTCAAGCCTTTTCTCTGTCAATATGAGAATTGACTATGATGCTAGTGGGGGTCTTTGGTGGACTACTGAACCCAAATGGCTTGGAGAATGATGTTTTTCCAATTTTTCCGAAGTTCGAGTCGGAAGTTTTTGCCTCTGCGTGAAAAACTCTTGAAAGCCCTCTTATTGAGTACCATTCCCTGCTTCCATCCTTAGCAATTCCATAGGTGCTTGAGCCGAAAATAGTTTTTCCGAATAGGTTCTCAATGGAAGAGATGAACCATAGTGGCCTTGGAATAGGGAGCGGAAATGATATCCCCCAAGACATAGAAACTTGCAGATAATCTGTCTTAATAGAAACTTTTTTTCTCTTCCTATTTACGATTATATCTGTTACTACTACGTCATCAAAATCGTACAGTGAGGATACAAAATCAGCATGCTCTTTGGAGGGCGACAGTAGTACTCTGTTACCGTCTGGTTTGGACCACATTATGTTGGTGAAGGGCCCCAATGGCGAATCTGTCCAGTCGCCAATTACCAATGAGTCTCCACTTTCGAAGCCCGAGGAAGTAATCCTGCCACGAAAAATCATCAAATTACTACCTTCCTTGTCTAATTCTCTTCTTTGTGGCTGCCCACGAACATATAGGACACCCTGACATGTCATGATTCCTAGCCGGACAATACTCCCTTCCGAAGTAGATAATCTGGAGATGTCTTCGATTCCATGTATCCCTTGAGAAAACCTTCTTCAGATCTCTCTCGGTCTTTACTACATTAGTCCCATTGGAAAGGCCCCATCTATCGGCCAGACGATGGATATGAGTATCAACAGGAAATGCTGGAACCCCAAAAGCCTGAGACATGACCACACTGGCTGTTTTGTGACCAACTCCTGCCAAAGACTCAAGAAAATCCCAATCTGGATATATTTCTCCGCCTGTTTCAATGATTTGCTCTGCCATCTTCTTGAGGTTCTTTGCCTTTGTCGGTGCTAAACCTATCTCTCTGATTAGAGATCTTATCTCTTCGACTTCAAGTTCAGCCATCTTTTCAGGAGAGTCAGCGATATCAAACAATGCCGGTGTGACTTCATTCACCTTTTTGTCAGTAGTTTGAGCAGAAAGCATCACTGCGACAAGTAAAGTGTAACTGTCTTTGTGATCCAGAGGTATTGGTGTTTCTGGGTATAGTGAGTCTAGTTGCTCGCCTATTCTCTGGGCCTTTTCGGATCTTTTCACTGTTCTTCCACCCTACTTGATCTCATTCCAAAAAGAAACGCCGCAAACATGCAGGAAAGAGGGATTCCATAGCATGGCAGATACATCCATGATTCCCACTCAGTGGTATTTGTACTGCCTCCAATAACAAGATATGCAAGAGCACCTATTATTATCGCTGGAAGTAGCGCGATTAAGCTAAGTGTGAGCCCGCGCAGTAAACTCATGCTACCCGGTTACGCTTTCTTTTGATGAAGGTTCGTTATTTGCCGTATTCTAATGCCTATCTCCCCAACGCTCACAAGTGTTTGCCAGTTAGGAAGTTCATGAATAGTGGTCTGGTCGATACAATAGAGTCCCTTTCACTAGGAATGTGCGGCATAGCAGTTATTCTATGGATGTCCATAGGTACATTCTCGAGGAGTATGAAAGGAGAGATATTCGCTCAGAGAACCATTGCTACCCTGTGTGTAGTTTCTGCATTTCTTTTAGTCATACTAAATTTCATGGGAGGAGAACTCTGGGGATCGAAGTCAGTGGCGCTTCCTATGGCGCTTGTAGCAGTCATTGTAGCAATATCAGCTTCTATGAGCCTGAAAGGAAAGGATGTTCAAGGCGAGGCTAATCCACATCAAATTATGAAGATGAAGAAAGAAAATCGTTAGCTCTCTCCACCTATCTTATCATCGATGAAGGATCTCATGTAAGCAGGAAGTTCGCCGTTGACAAATATTACATCATTGACTTCTTCTAATTTCATCAGAGAGTAGTAGATTTGCATTGCCGTCATAGGGGTAGCACTACATCCGGTACAACCGCCCTCTAGAGAAATAGAAATTACTCCTGCAGTAGTATCTATGACATTCACAACCCCATCATGGGCATCAAGAACTGCTTGAACCGGCCCTACAGAATCCAGTATCAACTGCTTATCTACCATACCCGCCTCATACCTCTGTACATACGGGGGGCTTTCAAGCAATCGCCTCTTCCCACAGGTATGAGTCGTACTATGCGTGTACTCTTACTCGACCTTCTTGTTGAAAGATCCGAATTCGGACATGGGGGTAACCAGGAAGTTATTCAGCCACTTGCAAAGGAAGGAGATGTCGATATCTTCCTACTCACTCCGCATATGCAATCCAAAGAATCTGGAATCAAAGCGAATGAAGAAGGTCTTTACTTCATGGGAGAGAAAGATGTTCCAAATTGGGACCATGATTATCCATTCTGGGACAGTTGTGAGGTCCCCATGGGAGGAAATATTGCTAGATTCTACAGAGTAGCACTACCATCAGGAATAGAGGACGTAGAAATGGCAAAATGGCTAGAGGAGATAAAAGTCGATGCGGTAGTTTGCTCTGGTTCAAGGAAAAATGTCACGATGTGGGAAGATTGGATGGATGGTGCATCGTCTCTAATGAGGGTGTCTTCAAAATCTGGAACTCCGACTCTCGGTATTTGTTTTGGTCACCAACTTCTGTGCAAATCTCTCGGTGCCGAGGTCACCAGAGCAGAGAGTATGTCAAGTGGGATTTGGAATATGAAACTAAACGAGGAGGGGCGTGAAGATATCTTATTTGATTCACGGAAAGTGGAAGACGTTGGTCCAGCCGTAGTTTACTCGCATCAAGACCATGTAGTCACTATGCCAGAAAACTCTATCCTACTTGGCTCTGCTTCCCATAACAAGATTACTGCAATTAGAGTTCTGGGGATTGATGGGGGCAAGTTACCTGCATGGGGGGTGCAGTTCCATCCAGAAGCAGCTAAGCACAGGATCGAGCGTGCATTCCAATGGGGCCACATTAGCGAAGCTGAGATGCTATCATTCCAGAGGGACCATGATGGAGCTGGAGTTCTCGATTCTTTTGCCAATGTGGTTTTAGGACATGCTCCTTAGTTGCCTTCAATAGTGTTTTTTTACGGCTTGAATTATAAGTGGGACTTTTGTCGCGGGACCGATACAGGTTGATACCATGATAGAAGGAGAGACACTAGGGACAATTGGAATGGGAGTAGGCGTATTCGGCCTACTTGTCGCATTCATGCTATACAGGAAAGTTGATTCAATAGAGATTGAGAACAAGACAGTTGCAAAAATCACTGAGCGTATTCAAGATGGAGCCATGGCTTTCATGGTCGCTGAATACAGAATGCTCGCCATATTCATAGCTGTCGTAGCCGCTCTTTTGTTTGTTGGTGGGAGCTATAATGATGACCTTGGAATGGAGACAACTGTAGCATTCATAATAGGTGCGCTATGCAGTGGAGCCGCAGGATTCAGTGGAATGAAATCTGCCACTAGCGCCAATGGTAGAACGGCCCAGGCAGCGGCTAGTGGAGGCCAGGCCGCCGCACTAACCACCTCATACAATGGAGGAGCCGTGATGGGCCTAGCAGTTGGAGGACTGGGACTATTTGGAATCTCATTGATGTTCTACTTCACGGAGACAGATTTCCTAACAGTGGCTAATATTGCTGGATTTGGCATGGGTGCATCATCAATTGCTCTCTTCGCTCGCGTTGGAGGCGGTATATACACCAAAGCCGCTGATGTTGGAGCTGATCTGGTAGGAAAAGTCGAGGCTGGAATACCTGAGGATGACCCGAGAAATCCTGGCGTTATTGCAGATAACGTTGGTGACAACGTAGGCGATGTAGCTGGCATGGGCGCTGATATCTTCGAGTCTTTCGTTGGCTCGATAATTGCAGCCATGGTAATAGCCGCGGCGAGCAGTGAATTGGGGTCGGATTACCTGAAGATTCCAATCGCACTAGCCATTGTCGGATACTTGGCATCTATTATCGGCGTATTCTCGATTTCAGCGATGAAGAACATGGATGCTGGTGCAGCTCTCAGGAACACTACGTTCATCGCGGCAGGACTTTTCATCGGAGGAGGATATCTCGTCTTGGGCGAGTTAGGACTAGATCAGACAGTAGTTTGGGCGGTTGCCATTGGCAGTGTAGTAGGCATTCTAATCGGCCTAATTACCGAATATTACACTGGTATAGAACCTGTATTTGGGTTCCAAGTCAAGGCCATCCCATACATCGGCGAAGCATCAAAGACCGGAAGTGCGACCAATGCCATCGCCGGCCTTGCGGTTGGAATGGAGTCTGTATTGATCCCAGTTCTTCTGATGGCCGCTGGAATTTACGGTGCCAATGATGTGATGGGCGGTGGCGACGCTGGCCTATACGGAATCGCAATGGCTGCGATGGGAATGCTAGGTACTGTTGGTGTTACCATGACTGTGGACGCCTACGGGCCAGTGGCAGATAACGCAGGAGGAATCGCGGAGATGTCAGGACTGGGCAAAGAAGTACGCGATATCACTGACGGGCTAGATTCGATTGGGAACACCACTGCTGCGATCGGAAAGGGGTTCGCTATAGGAAGCGCGGCCCTAACGGCCCTAGCCCTGTTTGCGGCCTACAAGACGAGCGCCGGCTTGGATGCTGCTGATCTATCCCTGACTAATCCAGAGGTAGTGATCGGGCTCCTTATCGGTGGCGCCCTTCCATTCGTAGTGGCTGCAATGACGATGAAGTCTGTCGGCCGTGCTGCTGAAGCGATGATTGTGGAGATTCGCAGGCAATTCAGGGAGATAGATGGCCTTCTTGAGGGCAAAGAGGGCGTCGAGCCGGACAGCGCCACATGCGTAGATATCTCGACACAGGCCGCTCTGCGTGAGATGGTGATGCCCGGACTAGTGGCAATTTCCAGTCCAGTGATCATTGGACTAGTGCTGGGTCCTGCCGCTCTTGGCGGTACATTGGCCGGTGCTACAGCTACTGGAGTTCTGTTGGCACTATTCATGGCCAATGCAGGAGGAGCTTGGGACAATGCAAAGAAGGCTATTGAGCAGGGAGAAATTGATGGAGCAGAAAAGGGAGATGACGCTCACTCGGCTGCTGTTGTTGGGGATACCATTGGAGATCCTTTCAAGGACACTAGTGGACCTTCCCTGAATATTCTAATCAAGCTGATGTCAATAGTATCGGTTGTTATCGCTGGATTACTCTGATAATCAAAGCGTCAGTCTCTTGACTGTAACCCCTGTCGCAGGGGCGTGAGTGGCAGGTCTGCAATTGGTATGGCCTGTTTAATGACGATGTGCATTCTCTCTGGTTGTATCGAGACAGGCGATTCTGGGCAATCAGGAGAATCTGTGGATGAGGACATGATTCTCCCAGAATGGGAAGTTGGAAATAATTGGCTATACACATTCATCACACCCCAATTCGGAGAAGATAGCGCCAGGTTAGTTGTAGCAGAAATTGATAACGAATCAGGAGATTATCAAGTCGGTATTTCCTCCGAGAGAGAAGCTCAGAGACACGCGGTAATCAATCATAATCCATTTCTGGGACGAATGACAATTGATGGATTGTCAGTGTACGAAAATGGGATACCACAACAAGTATTCTCATTTCCATGGGTCATCGGTGATGAGTGGTCATTCACTCTATTCGGTCAAGAGTGGAGTGCTACTACTGTTTCCATAAACAATGGAAATGCCAGAGTAAATGCGGAATCTTCTGAAGGTCACGAATTGCAATATACATTCAGCGGAAGTGATGGTTTCCTAGAAAGGCTAGTTTGGGAAGACTCGGAGGGACGGAACCAGTTACGTATGGATTTGAATGTCGCCAGATCAAACTATCAAGGGGACGTTTTCTTCTACAGGGCTAGAGACTTAATTGATCGGCTATATGAGGAGAATGACCAGGAAATATATGACTCATTTTTCGACGATGGGCACCCAACAGAAGGAGATTGGGATACCTTGGTTTGGTATCTTGATGTAGAGATTGCATCTAATGGGGCATCTTCCGGTTCTCTGACAATGAAGGATCATGCTGGAGCTTCCCCCCTTACTCGTGCATGGGGGTCCGGAGCGACAGAAAAGGGAGCGATAGGCACCATACCTTCCAACTCTGGAGAGTACTCGCTTACTGTAACAGTTCGTGGCCAATCTTCATACATCCACCTCAAGGTTGCCGGGGCATTGGTTTTCCAATGGAATCTGTGAGGGATTGGATGAGCAAGGGTACGCTCATAATGATGCATGGAATGACTGGGACGTCTGAAAAGATGCAGGAGCTCGCACGAAGGCTAACCCCCGATGGATGGACGACTTTATGTCCTCAGGCGAAGATCAGTCATCCTACGAGAGGAGGTTTTGCATGGTGGCTTTTCGGGGAAGACGTCTCCGAGGACGAGACGATGTCCCAAATGAAAGAGTCATTATCAGGAATCTTGGAGATATTACCTGATGGCCCGATAATTGTTGGTGGCTTCTCACAGGGGGGAGCGATGGCATCAGCCTTACTGGAGACTAAAGCGAGTAGTTCGATAGTCGGACTAGTATTGATTGCAACAAAAACGGCTAGGCCTGATGAATTAAGAGGTTCGCTTCCATTCCTGAAGCCAAGACCCGTGATATGGATGCATGGAAAGCGAGATCATTTGGTTCCACTTGATGTGGGCATTGAACATATCGAAATCTTTGAGGAATCTGGTTGGCCTGTAACTAGGTTGGAGCATGAAAAGGGACACATGGTTAATCTCAAACAATTTGAGGAGATGCGTAAGCAGGTCTCTATAATTGCGCAAAATTATCAAAGATAGTCAATCAGATGATCGGAGCCTCCGACAAATACCGGCGAATCCTGCCTTAAGTCAAAAACTACAGGGACTGTCCTATGGCCCGTCTCGATGATAATCTTCTGTCTGAGGCCCTCATAGTGGTCCAAATTTATCTCGGTATATGTTAGATGGTTGGCTTCCAAGGTTCGGGCGGCCCTGGTACAGTATGGACAAACTGTTTGACTGAAGAAAAGAAAGTCCGTATTTGCGGACCCTAGGTGTTCAAGCAGGGACGACATCTGGTTCGTCTTCCTCCCACCATACCTCAGAGGCTTCTCCTAAGTCTCCCCCATAATTCTCATCTTCATCATCACCTAGTCTCCCTTCCAAAACCCTATCACATTCATCTGGGTCTATGAAGACCAAGAACCAGACTGTGAATAGAGTTAATCCAGCCCCAAGATAAAGTGCTGAGATGTAATCAATTATCTCGACCATCGTTCCCGTAAATTGGTATGCGATCACCGCAGATAGGTTGAACATAGACATGTAAGCAGTGAACTGAGTTCCACCGGCCTTGCTGTATGTTAGCCTCATGGATACGGAGATGATGCATATCCAAGCAACTCCTGTGACGATAGCCCTTAGACACAAATAGACTGTCATAATCGTGGTATTTTCCCAATACGGATTTAGCATGGCGAGTCCGGCGTTGCCTAGGGCAAGTAGGGTGAAGCCAACCATGGCGACCTCCCTAACACCAAACTTGTCCCCAAGGAATCCCCCTAGGATCTGTCCTCCCATCAAGAATAAGATGACTACGCCACCCATGATTCCATTGTACTTCGTCTGCGACCAACCTGCCTCGTTGATGAAGATATCAACCACAATTGGATCAACGAAGACGTACATCTCCGATAGGAGGCACAGGAAGATGAGCAGGAATGAGGATTTCAGGGAGAAACCCTTGACTATATTGTAGGCCGGAACTGCAAGTCCGGTCCTAGCAGATTCTCCGAATGGGTTGGAGATCTGGAATTGGGAAATCGCTGGTAAAAGGAACCTGCCTACCAAAATTCCTGCCAAAGAAAGGAGGAAGGCAATCCATCCAATACTCTTGAGTGGCGAGGCGAGGGTACTGAACACTTCCTCGTTCGAGACGAGATGAATTATCCCCAGCGCGCCACCGACTAACATCACGACTATGCTAACCCAAAGAAGAGCGGCGACACCCTGAATCCGCTCTCCGTAAAGATTCCGAGAAACCCAACTAGCTACTCTGAAATCATCCTCGAAGTCCTCCTCCCATGGCAATTCATCGTTCATCTCAATTGATTCGGAATCCTCTGATTCAGGTCCCTCCCAAAGGCTGTTTCTAGTAGAGGAACTCTGCCATGGGAAAAGACGATCTCCGGGCCTCTCCCTCAGGAAGAGTGGTAAGCACATTATCAGAGCAAGGAGAGGAAGTTGGACTGCTATTGCGGCCTTGATCCCATAGTCCACTACCAGCATTCCAACCACCGCTCCACCAATGATGATGCCCCCTCTCTTGGCAGCGAACATGAAGCCGTTAGCCTTAGCCACCTCGTTGGGTTGTAGAACATCCACTGCTAACGCGTCCACACTCACGTCTTGTAGTGACGAGAACAGGTTATGGACGAAGAGGATCAGAGTCACGAGCTCTATTGATGCATTAAGATCGGAAACGAATAGCAATGCACCAAGAGTGACTATCATACCAGTTTGAGCAAAGAGGATCCAAGGCCTCCTAAGGCCGTAAGAGGGCATTTGCACTGCATCAACCACTGGGCCCCAGATGAACTTGAATGTCCAAGGGAGGGCTACGGTGGCGAACAGCGCTGCAATCTGTTCAGGCGCCGCACCGTTAGCAACCAGGAATGCAACGAATGTGACCATGGCGAATCCGGCGGGAAGTCCTTGAGCAGTGTATAATATTGAAAGTGAAACGTACCTTCTGAATTGATTCTCAACCAATGTTTCTCCATCCTTCCAAGACTCCATGGCGGAATTGATCCTACCTGGGATCAAACGAGGATCAAGTGCTGAGCCGACTTTGTAGACGATCCCCGGGCCCATATCCTCGGGTGCGATAAGTCCGCCATCTTCACCTCTGATTTTAGTGATCCATCGCTCCCTTATCGAAACAATCCCGATAATTGCAATTGAAGCTAGGAATGGAATCCAGAATACAGTTGACGGGATACTCTTGAGGTCTCCCGAGGGCCCTCCGGACACGACGCCGTCAACGAGAATGACTCGTCTTGAGTCGATTGGCGATATGCTATCCTCGGACACAAGTAGTCGAGCATAGATAGTGGAGTTACCTGACTGATCGTGGGGATCTAGCTTCACTCTCCACTGACTCCAATCGCCCGAAAGATCCGCTGCGCCCTTCCAGGTACCACCTCCGACTCTGACCTCCACTAGCCCCATTCCTGGGGCCACCCCTGATGCAGTGCCTGAGATATAGGACTCGTTTCCTATTTGCTGCAGGGTTTCTACGTCCATACTGACGTTTAGAGACCTGTCAATGCTTCCTGCTGCCTCGACGAATGCCATTGGGTCTGCTTGTCCATATCCAAACTCGTTGTCTGGACGAGTCTCTAGTATGCTACAGTCATTAAATCCGGGATCATCAAGAAGTTGCAAATCTCTCTCGATAGAATGAGCCGAAATAATATCCTTGAATTCTGAAGGAGTAATGTCTGGATTTGCCTCTACCATCAGAGCCGCGATGCCTGCCATCAGTGGTGTAGCCATACTCGTTCCCGACTTACTGGTATATCCATCACTTGATGCCGCGTCAGGAGCCATGATGTTGGATCCAATAGTTGCAACATCTGGCTTCACCCTCCCGTCAGAAGTATATCCTCGACTGCTGTAAATAGCCAGTCCTAGATCCTTATCTAGACTCGCAACAGTAACTGGAAGTTGAGCATCCCCGGGACTGTCTATAGTGTTACAACCGGCAAAAGTCGCTCCTCCGAACTCATTGCCAGCTGAGAGGGTGGTGATAATTCCTGCCTCAACAACAGAATCCATCTGCCTACTCCAAGCTGAGTCTCCATTGTTATCGAAGTGAACCTCTAACTGTTGTTCTCCAAGGGATGAGGTTACGATATCGATTCCGTACTTGTCCTTATTCTCTATAGCCCACTGAGCTCCTTGGATAACATCCTCTATATCCCCGTCGCAGCAGGCTAAGATGTTAATTAGAAACGCCCCTGGAGCCGCTCCAACATACTTTTGTCCTGTGGCAGGATCGGTTTGTCCACCTCCTGAACCTACTGCAATACCAGCTACGTGGGTCCCGTGAGTTCCTGAGTCGTAAGAAGTGGAAGGATCTTGTTCGGCATCCATTAGTACTGCATCATAGAATGCTATAATCTTCGGATCACAATCAACAAAAATTGGATTTGGGTCTAGGGGGTCTGGGTCAGGTTGCTCGCAACCGGTTGTAAACGGCTCGTCGTCCATATCGTTCAAGCCCTCGTGATCACCTCTAACTCCAGTATCCAGAACAGCAACTACTGATCCTGTCCCATCAAAGCCGAAGTCATTCCAAACCTGATCGACCCCCATGTTAGGGACGGCCTCATTCATGTGGGGTTCTGCCAGACCGAGATCCTCGATCATTACTACTCCGGGAAGAGACCTGATTCCATCTGGAGAAAGAATGGTTTCGAACGGAGCAGTTGCTGAAACAGTATCGAGATATTTGGGACGAAACGTGACTTTGACACCCAAACTTTCCAATTCCTCAACATCCGCGTCGGAAGGATGGTGGTCATAATCGATGAAAATCCTAGCACTTCCAGATTCTGCTCTCTTCCACCAATCTTGTTGGATTTGGGAGGGTTGCTCCAGAAGCCATTCAAGTCTATCGTCCAGAGAATTACGATCTTTATCTCTGCTCCAGTGGGACCACCAGTTGGAATGTAGTTCCGATTCCACACTTTCTGTCCACACCCCATCAGCATCTAAGCCCCCTTTTCCTTCCTCAATTGGATGAATATCTGAGGAAGCCAATGGTAGCAACATTAGCAAAATGATGAAAGTTGCAGTGGCTGCGCTACGTCCCGCCATGGGGTTGGCCGGTACTTGTTACGTTTAGGGGTTCGGACTGAAACATTTGAACATGAAGATTCAAAATTATTGTGTATAGAGACTGATGGAGACTCTTCGACCGAAAATGAATGGTATGTGTAGCCCCTCCGATAGTCGTGGGCAATGACATAGCTGAGGCGATTGAAGCGTTCTCCTCGGGGAATCCTGTGATGATTTTTGACTCAGATTTCAGAGAAAGAGAGACTGATCTTCTTTGGCCTGCGGCCAAAGCGACCCCTGAGATAATGAGAAGGCTTCGTAAAGACTGTGGAGGTTTACTTTTCCTGGCAATTGGTGACGAAATAGGTGATAAGTTTGGACTCCCTTGGCTTCAGGACATACATTCTACTCCTTCCATAGTTGCAGATAATCCCGTACTTGGACAGTTGATTACCAATGACCTTCAATATGATAGCAGATCGGCATTTACTCTATCCCTGAACCACAGAGAAACATACACCGGGATCACTGACAGGGACAGGGCTTTGACAACGAGAAGATTTGGTGAGCTGGCCGGAGAAGTGTATGAACTCTCGGACACCGAAGCTATGGAAGCTTTAGGAAAAGAATTCAGAACTCCGGGCCATATTCCTCTTTGCAGAGAATCTCCTGGCGGACTCTCGAAGAGGCAGGGGCATACAGAATTGGCAGTCGCTATAGCCAGGCTCTCTGGAAATATTCCCTGTACGATAGGCGCGGAGATGCTCGATCCTGAGGGCGATGGAGCACTATCCTTGCAGGAAGCCAGGAAATATGCTGAAGAGCATGGAATTCCTATGATAACAGGAAATGATATCCTGGAATCGATGGATATGGTGTGAAGCAAAGACTTGAGTTTGGATAGTTGAGGGCAGGTATATGGTCAGAGTCATGGCAGTGGGTGTTTTCGATCTTCTTCACGCTGGTCATCTGCATTATTTGGA
>DANL01000029.1:0-3262 GCA_002499865.1 Euryarchaeota archaeon UBA121
ACCTGTTCACGCTGGTCTAGGACGTCAGACAGTCTATCGAGAACTTCGAAGTCTTGTGACTCGATCCTGGCCTCGGCCTCTGCTCCTTGTATTGGTGCGAATAACGGTATTATCATCAGCATTACAATCAGTAGAGCAGTGTTATTCTCGGGACGGGGGGCCCTGTGAATCACACGGACACCGCTCTTTGTCATGCTCGCACCTCAAAGAGGTGCGCTAAAGGGTATTGCCCCTCCTGATTATCAAAATAAACGGTTGAGTCGTACTCAGAATTGCTCACTCAAGGGCTATTGACTCAATTGATCCACAGTGTGGGCAGGCAGTCCTTGCTCTATCGACGCCTTCTGGCAGATCTACTTCGAACATCTTTCCGCAAGATGAGCACTCGCTCCTCACTGTCCTATCCTGGTCCTTATCTGACTCTAGTTCCGGTTCTTCCTGGACTATCTCGAAAACCTTAGCCGGGTTTACTTCGTTAGCAGTGTCTACCACCCCTGAGTCATCTTCTGGGAAGGAGTATTCCACGATACTCTCCTCGGTATCTATCTCCTCGTCGTCGTCTTGGAACGCACTTAGGAGATCCTCAGCTGGATTGTTAGTCTTCGTTGTACTAGATTCTGAAAGAAGCTCATCAAACTCCTCATCGCTGAGATCTACTGAGGCGGCCTCTGAATCCGGAGAGATGGAACCCGACATACCACTCCCTATTGCCCCAAAACTCTGGGAAGGGGAGGAGTTGGAAACGGTACCACTACCCCCCCACATCGCCTTCTGGTCCTCCACCGAGATTTCCGTTGGCTGGGATTCTTGATCATCTTCGGATTTTTCCTCTTCTGCCAATAATGCCGACATTCTTCTGTTGGAGGCGATTCTGAGGTAAAGTACGAATGATATGATAGCCAGTAATATCAAGGCCGCTACAACCATCAGAATCTCGGTCATACCCAATTCGTCGTCCCCAGAAGTTAACGTAACTGATACTAGAATCTCAGCCTCGGATACTAAGCCCTCATCATTCTGAGCTCTGCAAATCACTCTGTAAACGCCTGAATTATCGAATACATGGGATACTGAAGGTCCGACAGCATCCTCATCGTTGTCCTCGTCGCCATCGCCGTCTGAGTCCACCAGGGCATCGAAGTCCCAATAGTAGTAGATATTCTCAGATTCATCGTCCTCGAATGGTACCTCTAGAGTTATCATCTCGCCGACAACGGAGCTCTGGGAATCATCGTAATCCCCCTCGACAGGCGGGGAAGAGTCGAAAACTTGGATGGATGCGGTGTCTTCCGCAATCATTCCAGAGAGATCTGTGACCCTGAGAGTGACCAAGTGGATTCCTGATTCTTCTCCCGATTGGAAAACATGTGAGAAAGTCTTCGCAGAGTCGAAGTCGGATGTGGACTCTGAGATTACTACTCCGTCTACTATCCACTCCACCATGGAAATTCCCCAGTTATCTTCGAAGGAGGCACTGATCACGATATCCTCATTGAACGCTCTCTCGAGAATGCCATCAACGGAGATGTCTGCTGAGGGAGGAGAGATATCCTCGACTCTTATTTCCTCATACACACTGGTACTCCTTCCATCGATCCCCACGACTGAGAGCCTGATGGTTAGGTTGGTAGGCTCGGGCCAGCTGATGTTGAATGATGCTCCTGAGTTATCATCGAATCCATCCCCATCTGTGTCCCATGAGTATCCCGACTCAGAAATCTGATTCGATTGATTTGGAGTATCGGATGCGTCTAGTGTTATCTCATTGCCCACATCGACGGTTCCAGAGGACGGGATCCCAGTTATTGTCGGGTCCATGATGGGAGTTAGGGTCAGTACTACAGTAGAGGCGATTGGCAGTGTGCCGGCTCCTCCGCCAGATGGGCCAGGTCTGTTGTCAACGACCAGATACAGATCCGTTCCATCTAACGACGACGGGACCGTCCATACTATGTCCCGACTGGATGTGATGAGAAGCATATCTGTTCCCTGTATGCGTGCGGCCGCGGTACCCCCTGAAGTGTAAAGATCGACTTGATCCTGATTCATCAGGAATACATCAGGAGCCCCTTCCATGGTACTCGCCTCGATCCTAACTTGGGTCCCCTCGTCCATTGAGAACGGGCCATAGAGTACTGAGCTCTCTCCCGATTCCAATCTAACTATGGTATCCACGAGTGTGAAAGGCTCTGGAACTATTTTCGCTACATCCAGGGTTACCGATGCGACGGCCCCGCCTTGATCCCCTGAACCCGAATCTTGAGGGTGCGCAAGATTGTCCACTATCATGTACCAGCGTGTTGCGTCCCTGTCAGATGGGACTGTCCAGTGCCAGTCTCCAGAGCCATTGAATGCCTCGAAGACAGAGTCGCTCTCCCATACTGAGTCGCTTCTGTATGACTGCTCGTTCTGATAGACAGTGATAGCGTTGGATGAGAATAGAAGTATATCCACCTCGGAGTCAGTCGAGATATCGAAGGAGAGAGTTTCTCCCTGCTGAAGAACCCCGAGATCCACTCTCACGCAAGCCTGGTCCTGGATCTCCCAGTTAGCTGGCATCATTTCCATATCAGCGCCGGCGCAGATTATCACTCCCCTTGTATCTGCATTGACAATTGGGGAGCAGGTGGCCATCAACAAGACGGTCAGAGTCAATATCGTGGTAGCTCGCACAGTTTAGCGCCGTCGTTCCCCTTTTGAATCATATCGCCGATACGCTCATTGGAAAGTCAAAGGTTCTTGGGAAGAGGAGTGGGGGGAAACCATCTCAGGAGAACCACGTCACTGACTGACCTAACCCATTTCCATGGTATTGCTAGGTGTGTCCTCCCCTCTACTAAATCGGCTGGTGGGTCTGATACGAAGATGTGAGTACAGGACCAGTCGTCGGTATTGACGAAGCAGTCGTAGACTGTACCCAGTAGCCTTCCACTGGGAAGTATGACAGGGAGTCCCCTGATTTCCGAGGCATGGAGGTCCGTCATAGCACGAGGGGGAGCATCACACCGAATCAATATGACGGCAGAAGTAATCACTTGCCACGGTTCTTGTTAGCCTTGAGGCTGGGGCGGAGCTTCTCTGCTCCCTTACCCTTGTTGAGCAGTCCTCGTCCCCTCTTTCCTGCACCGGTCTTGCCCCTGAAGGCACGACCCGAGTGACTGTTACCGTCAGAGACCCACGATAGCTCCTTATCGGCCATTATGGATGGATGGGACGGATCTAGCAGGATTACTTCGTAGAACTTGTTCTTCCCGTCCTCCCC
>DANL01000029.1:3682-4343 GCA_002499865.1 Euryarchaeota archaeon UBA121
GCCTTGGATGGCTTCCTCTTCATGTGAATCTTGCCCTTCCTGAGTCCTCCTCTCCTAACTCTGGTCCTGACGATAACAACGCCCTGCTTGGCCTTGTAGCCTAGTCTTCGAGCAGCGTCTATCCTTGTAGGGCGATGGACACGCTGGAAAACTGGGTCCTTCCTCCATGATGCCATCCTGTCACGGCGGTGAAGCATTGGCATGCCGGACTTGGGCTTCTTCCATGTCTCGCGAACGTACTTTGCAATGCCCATATGAGAACCTCCAGCAGCTGGCCGAGCAAAGTCCCCTTTATGAGCCTGCCCACATGTCTCCAAATTTCAGAGAGGTACGGAAATCGATTGAATTCAGAGAAATAGGAATGGATTAGTGATAAATTAACGATATGTTGGTCCGCGCTCCCGGACTTGAACCGGGGACCCCCTGATGGCTGCCTACAACCAATGTGTTTCCAGTCTACAGTCAGGTGCTCTAGCCAACTGAGCTAAGCGCGGCGCGTGCTTCGCTGAGGCCTTTGCCTTATGTCGCTTTCCGGAGAACGGCCCTACCCATTGGCCTGATAAACCGGCACCTTGGGACTCCATTGTCCCCTCAAACTTAAGAATGCGAAGAATTGGAACTCATGCTCGTAAGGCAGCAATGCCGGGGATGCACGGGGGAT
>DANL01000010.1 GCA_002499865.1 Euryarchaeota archaeon UBA121
CCTTCGCCACCTGTTCCAGGTTCGGCATCAGATTGACCATCTCCTTCTCCACCTTCGTAATCTGGGTCGTAGGCATCAGGTATTCCATCACCATCCGAATCAGATGACGAGCCGTCGTTGGGGTCATTAGGGAACGGATCAGATCCGTCCGCCACTCCGTCACCATCAGTATCCGCTGAGTTCGGGTTAGTACCCGAAGCGTATTCTTGGCTGTTTGTCAGTCCGTCCCCGTCGGGGTCAGCGTTGGCATCTCCAGCTGAGTTAGGATTCAGACCATAGGTCACTTCCCACCCATCTGGCAATCCATCGTTGTCCGTATCGGGGTTGTTCATATCAGTTCCTGCAGCTTGCTCCTCGGCATTGGTGAGCCCATCATTGTCCCAGTCTGCACCACCATCAGAGGGGTCCAGTGGGTCAGATCCATCGGCACTTACGCCAACGGAGCCCGCCATTGTTACAAGGAGCAGTGCAATTAGCATGCTCGCGTTCTTTGTCTTCTGCATTTTCATCATATCTCCAAATTCAGTTCAGAGAACCCGCTGTTCTCTCTTTCCGTAAACAGCTAGCGCTGGGGCGTCCTTCGCTAGGATGCTTCCGGGAGATCCGGAAATTCTATTTGAACGAGAATATCTATTATCAATAATACTGAAAAACGCTTCACTAAGCGCCATTTTATGACTCCAGTAACTATTGTTTTTTTGTTCTCGTCCCTCCATTATCGTCATCCGGTCTCACGGGCTTTCATAGGGAACCCACTGTTCCCTCTACATTCTCAGAGTAATGAATGATATTTCAATGGTTCCCGTGGTAGATTCACGGAGTTAGTCTAGATAATTCTGCCTTGAATCTAGCTGAACCCAGGAAATGAAGAACCGGAGTCGCCAATGTAGCGAGAAGTAGCGTACCGAAGAATACTCCTGACCACAGCTCTATCCCTCTTCCTAGTGTGAGAAATAAGATCCATCCCGCACTAGTGAATGCAAGTGGACGGTACCTCTTGCTGTATAGGACTAGTCTGGCTCTTGCAAGCTCATCACTGTAGAATTGAGGAGCCTCATCTAGACTTACTAGCCCTGTCTCAACTGCACAACGACCACAAATCAGGTAACGGGGACCATTGCCACTGACGAAATGTGACTGATGGTAAGTCTGATTGCATTTCCTACACGTCGGCATGTATCTCATCATTTCCAGTAGGCCTATGTCCTTCAACACTACGGTCGTCTAAACTGCTCCTCGATTTTATCATTGGATATTACCGGTTTCCTCGTCAGGAACTCGGACAGTAAATCACGACCTCTTGGACTACCTACAGATTCAGGATGGAATTGAACACCATCAATGGGTAATGTCCGATGAGTCATCCCCATGACAAGTTCTCCTGTATGGTCCCAGGAATTGGGTATCAAATCACTATCCCTCGGTAAGAGAATCAAACTGTTATACCTCATCATAATTGATTTTCTTGGTAATCCTCCAAATATGCCAGTGCCGTCACTGATGATTATACTTGGTGTTCCATGAACAGGGCCCTTAGGGGACTCAACTAGTTCCCACCCATCTGCTAAACCTAGCGCTTGATGTCCCAGGCACAATCCTAGGACCGGTATTCGTTTACAATCTACAATCAGCTTTCCTGAGACGCTTCTCCTGGCAAGCTCCATCGTTATTGGGTATGATTCTGGTCTCGAAGGACCGGGCCCTAGAATTATTCTATCTGGACTAGTGTTGAGTAGTAATTCATCTACTGCTTCGGAAACAGAACCTGTATCGAAATTTCTTCCATCTGCAATTACCACATCTGAACCTAATGAAGACATTACTTCGGCAATATTTCGAGTGAAAGAATCCAAGTTATCAATTAGAAGGGTGCAACCCTCAATTTTTTCACAGGGATAATTCAATATGGATCCAGAACCCCCTTCTTTCGCTATTGGACCCGGACTCAGGTGATCAATTATTCCTCCATGCTCAGGAACAGGATATATCTCCACTTCTCTTTCTGGCAAGTCCTTGTTTGAGAAACCGGTCCTGAAACCCCATGCCGACTCTGTAACCGCGGCCGCCTTCCAGCGTGCTTCTTCAACCTCCTCCGCTGGGGATGAACCTATCACAATCCCTCCTCCTGCCTGAACGGTTGCATGCCATTTTTCGGGGCCAGAGTGAGCCTCCAAGGTCCTAATGAGAATATTCCAGTCGGCTATTCCATATCCTCTGTGGATATGTCCTATGGAACCTGTCCAAGCACCTCTAGGACTTTCTTCAAGCTCATCTATTGCCGCCAGAGTAACTGTCTTCGGACAACCAGTAACCGATCCTCCGGGGAACATTAGGGATGTAACTTCGGATGTGGTGAAACCAGGTGCTAATTCCCCCTGCACTCCGCTGACAAGGTGCTGAACGTTAGAGAGAGACTCTATTCTCCACCCAGACCAATGAACAGTACCAGGCTTACACACCTTACTGAGATCATGTCTTTCTAAGTCCACCAGCATTAGATGTTCAGATATCTCTTTCTCGCTAGAGATCATTTCTTCTCTGAGCTTCTGGTCCTCCTCCACGCTCCCCCCTCTCTTTCTGGTCCCCTTGATTGGTCTTGTTCTGACCCTCCCCTGATCTAGCTCAACCAGTCTCTCAGGACTTGAGGAAGCTACTGACCATCCTAGGTCAGATACCATCATCCACGATGAGAAGGGAGCTGGATTTGAGCGAGTTAGAAGGAGAAAAGAGTCCCATGGATGACCTGGTATTTCTCCCCTCCACTTTCTTCCGTAGTTAACTTGATACAGATTTCCACCAGTAATGCTCTCTCTGACTCTAGACACTTTCTTAGCATGATCCGAATCACTCTCGCTATGGGGCACAGAATCTAATTTCGGAATCGTGGGCATACTGAAACCTTCCATCTCTGGTAACTCTAGATCAAGCCATGGATGGCCTTCTATCCCTAATACGCCTATCTCACCGCTATTTCTATCGTGAATAAACCATGCATCTGCCCTCCAAAGGACACCTAGTACAGAACCAGGCACAGGCGTATTGGAGAGTCTGATAGGCTCAGACCATCTTGAGAGATCATAACCTAGTATTCCAGTGAAACCTCCTGGATGAAATGTGACGTCTGTATGACATTCTGAAGTAATCTCAAACTTACTAATACAATCCAAGGCTTCCGTGAGGCTAGCGCAATATGCTTCTTCAAATGTGCTCCACTTCCCCTCCTCTCTTTTCTGAAAAATCAGATTTAGTGGTGAAGGAGAGCCCAATGATACTTCTCCACAAAGGGCAGAAGGAACCTCTTCTGAGAATTCACCTTCTGGTTCAACCATCAATACTCTGACACTATCTAAAGAAGGGAGTAAAGATCTCTTTGAGAGATCAGTAACAGGACCTCCCGAGTGTAGTAGTAACTCATCTTCAGAAGAACCACCTTCTTCTCTGAGGTGTATAAGTAGGTCTATGAGAAGCTCTTCATTTTCAGAAATTCCTAGTGACTCCCACCTAGAATTATTCATGAACCGAACTCTCCGTTTTCTTTACTGAACTCAATCTTTTTGACCATCCCTCAGAAGCCACTTTGTAAAGTCGTCCTCTTGGATTACCAATCTTTCTACCATCTATTTTTCCTAGTGATTTTATTCCCATTCCGCTACCACAAACAATCATCTCAGAGCATCTTCTAATCATTCCAAGTGTTATCTTGGCACCTCTTACAGGAATTCCAGAAATCTCCAAAAATGGCTTGATTACTTGCAGGGATACCGAGTCTAGTGCCCCATCACTGTGCCTTGGGTGGTATGCTACTCCATCACTATCGAGAAGCAGGGGAGCGCATCTATCTCCATCGATCAGATTCCCATTCTCGAAGAGGAGGCCAATATCGGAACCATTGCTTATTGCAGCTTCTCTAGCATCACGATATGGCTGGTAGTCCCCATGTTTTGTTCCTCTAATGCCATCGTTCCAAACAGGAGCACCAAGTGATATTGCGGACAATGGTGTATCTGGCCACGTCCTGTTTATCGAACCTTCCAAGATTATTTCTCCGTCTGATGTCACCTTCACAATGAGAAGGAATGGATCTTGATCAGAGCATTCATTCCGTTCTTCTGGAGGGCTTACTTCTCCTAGCTTTGAGAACACTCTGTCTGACAGGTCAGATGGACATTCCAAGCCCAGCCTCTCAGCATGCCTGATCATCCTTTCAAAGTGAAGCTCTGAGGACATCAGGCAATTTCCTCCATCCCAGCCTATTGCCGACCAAACGGAAGAGTCTGGAACGTCGGAGGTAATCATGGCCTCCGAGAGAGGGTTGCAGATTCAAGCTCTTCGATAGATCATATTATGTCATCAATAAAGGAGGGGTCTAAGTCATCGTCGTCATCAAGTCCTTCTGCAAGGTCGTCCAAATCCTCAAAATCCAAATCATCAGCCAAATCATCGAGATCATCAATATCCAATTCGTTGTCATCTTCTACACCTAGAAGCTCATCAGCCACTTCCGCTGAAGCTTCTCTCGTGACCCCGGTGTACTCCCCTCCAATCGGTTGTACCATGGCATCCTCTCCCATTCCATCGTAACTTACTGCCGGCGAGTCCGGCTCTTCTCCGAAGGAATCAGAAGAGATCTCCAGATCATCTAGTCCGAACTCTTCTTCTTCAGTTAACCCAGAAGACTCTCTCATCATCTGTTCCTCTAGCTCAACTTCCAGAGCACCCATCTCCCAAGGTTGAGGAGCAGAATCCTTTCTCGGCCTGATGAATAGTACAGCTCCAGCCAGAATCATAAGAGCCGATAATAGCGCTATCAGTGTGTTCATATCTCCACTCATTAGCTGATCAATCCAAGATGCTCCTTCCTCACCTCCCCCATCTTCGGAGGAGCCGAAAGAGCTCTCGGACCATGGCAGAATCTGTAATGGATCGACTGCCAATCTATTGACCTCTCCATCGAATGCTACTACAACGACCCAGTAAGACAAGGTATTGTCCAAGGGAGCCCCATCAAAATCACTCAGTATCAGTAGGTTGCCCATCACTTCCTGAGAGCTTCCGCCTATCATCGAACTAACTTGTGTAGCGTTTCTGACGTCCTCGAATGGATCAAGACTCACGAATACTCGATATGACTGAACTTGTGGATCCTGACTGATATCCCAGGTTATATCGATCTGTGAACCAGAACTGTCCCAGTATCCACGTACTCCAGTAACCTCTGGCAGATGCAACCCTGGATCGAGACTGTTTTCATCAACTAGAGCTATTGATGAGGTCCTAAGATTGGTTAGCCATGCATTTCCTGAAGAGTCCACAGGAACTACCGTGACCCACGTCATTATGGAGGGGGCAAGACTTCTCCCATCAGACAGTTCTTCGATCGTGATCGGCAGTTGCGAGCTCCTCTCAACCACAGCAACTGGGTTCATGTTACTAGCATCAGAGAAAGGTACTACGTCAGCGAATATTAGGTATTCATACAAGTCTGAAGCCATACTCTCCTGGAATGTAACAAACATACCATCCCCATCATCTCCCAATCTCTCCTCTAGTACGGGGGCAATCAGCCTGTCCGGGGGAGTAATGTCACCTCTGTTATCAACAGGCGTGACTATCGAGATATGGTCATCAAGACCTGTCAGGAAAACATTCCCCTTGATATCATGAATTGTTACTGCGACATATAGTGGAATATCCGGTATTATGGGAGATATCTCAAGAGAATCTACCGAGTTTCCGTACATGGCTTCTTCGATGGTCATCTGTAACTGAAGTATGCCTCCAATTTGCCTCTGATCGACTACAATTAGATTGCATGAAGTAGGATCGTTGGTGCATACTTCACTTAGCGCGCTTAAATTATTTAGGGGGTAATCAGAAACCCATACAGTGTAGTAGCTGAAGTCAGATGCAGTAGATCTATTCCATACTATGTCAATCTTGGTCCCATCATCATCTGGGTGGTCCCAGGCAATCAGACCATCTACTCTCTCAGGTGCATTGGCAGAGCCCTCTTGGTCGGCCTCTGGAGTAGCGTCAACGACCATTACCGAATTTACATTGGAATTGCCCCAGTCGTCAGATGCAACTACTCCAATCCAATATGTCACTCCATCTTGCAAAGGAGATGAACCCAGTGAGTCGATAATTACCTCGCTTACGCTGCAATCTGGAATAAACTCTGCCACAGGCCATCCGTCAACTGTGCTGGGGGGTTGCCAACCAGATGCAGGAAGGGCATAAACCGTGTAGAATGAGCAGTCTTCCTCTTCGTTTATGTCCCATGTAACCTGAATCCTTCCGCCCTCATCTTCTGGAACGTCCTCAGCCGTAGTCCCTAGTATCATTGAGGGGGCGATACCGTCGTTGAGGCCACCTGCTGTAGTGACCGGGCCAAAGATAGTGACATTGCTTGGGTCATATTGTCCAGAAGCATCAACACAGGCCGCGGCAAACCAGTATACTCTCTGAGGGGACAGCTCCATTACCGTAGAATTACCTGAAGAGAATGGTATGTCTACCTCTCCCGTGAGAGCAATAGCATTAGTGATATCCTGTTCAGCCGCCCATATCCTAGTACTTCCTGGATCTAGCTCTCCGCACATAGACCACTCGAGGACAAGACTCCCCGCGGTTCCCCCAGATATTGCCTCAGCAACTAACCACTCCGGAGGACTCGGCATCTCATCAGTTGGTGTAACACTCCCGGGCCATGCAATTGCATCTCCCAAAGTCCCGTCCGGGTACTCTATTGCTATAGCAGCCCTGTATAATCTGTCATCGGACAATGCCTCGGTTATCCCATCATTGTCCGCCTCTGTTACCATAACTGAAGTCTGTGACCAGAATGGAATAGTGATGTAAGTGGAGAAGTCATCTAACTCGTCCTCGCTTGGGTTCCAGTCCTCCCTTCCTGTTGCGTCCCAAACAAAAATCCTGTAACCGCTCCAAGCGGCATCTTCAGCAGGTAGCCAAGTTACTTCCAGGACTCCACCTCCGTCATTGGGCCTGTCAGTAATGTTGACTATATTCGTTGGAACCTCAATCCTCTCCCAATCATAAGTAATCCTAACTTTCATTTTACCATCACTGGGAGACTGTAACTGAATATGAGTCTCCGCAGAAGAATAACCCGGTCCAACTTGGGATATTGCGGACTGGAAAGCTGACTGTATTCCGGGGTTCATCGTCTGCATGTCCCAGCTTCCAGAATAGTTGAGAAATGATGATCTCGCCCACACCCAAGCCCCTGCTTCTGGTGAAGACATGGTCATCGCAAGTGGATTCATTGGAAGCCTACCCGGAAGGACCGACTCAGACATTAGTGGAATATCAATGGGCTGTTCATCATTGACTAGGACAGTACTCATCCCGGGCCTAGCAGTTTCATTAACTTCCGACCAAGTCCTGTCTCCAATGATGATATTCAGGGGGTTTGCATTTCTTTGTCCACTAGTATCTGACTCCACAAGACCATCAACAGGAGTGAAGTGATGAAGGCCATCATCGGATACGAGATAAAGGCCGTTGTCACTGATATGTGCTCCTCTTGGATCTGACAACAGGCCTGATTGGGATTTAACCAGGTGGTCTCCAGCACTGCTCATCACATCTATTCCACCTGGACTGATCATGACTAGATTCCCGCCGTGTGAAACCAGTTCACTAGGAGGCCAGGACATCATTGAATTTGTGGGAGCCCCAACCTCCATGTCGAGAGAGGATGAATTCCAGTGGACTATCGGAGAGATATCTGTAGCTATGTGGACTCCCCAGTCATCCGCTGCGATTGATCGAACATCATTGCTGGGAATCTTGTCAATCTGATAAGTTCCGTTAACCATATCTGTGGCTATATCCCATGCAACAACCCCCGGTCTGGTAGCTCCTTGGCCATTATGAGAGATGAATACTGAGTCGTCGTGATACTCAGTAACAATCACACCATTTTCGTCTGTTACTTGCCTGCTAATACTGTCTGCATAGAAGAGACCAGAAACACTGTTCCCTGCAAGTCCATCTGAGAATCCCCTAGTTGTCACAACTGTGAGGTTAGGGTCTAGTATTGTCACTCCAGCGGGACCTCCAGCAAGGACGGTTTCTCCAAGAGTTGGAGTGTTAACTACTAGCAGGTGATCATATATCGAACTCGGTAGACCATCGAACGTAGTTATCGGGTCTTCCCACTCGTCCAAGCTTGTGTTGAAGACAGCTATCCCTCCCCATGTTGCCGTTAGTATCTTGTCACCTAATCCAACGAAGTCTTTTACTATGTCATTTGGAAGTCCGGCAAGCAGGCTTCCATCTCCCCAGCTAAGTGAAGTAGTGTCAAATGACTGGAAGCCAGCTGCAGATCCCTCATTGCCCATTAGTCCGACGTATAGCATGCCGTCATCATCATCAAGTACCATTCCGTCCATCTGTCCGTGAAGGGCAGGAGCAGTAGATGAGTAGGACCTCTGTAATAGATTGATGGAATAAAGCCCTCTGCCAGCCGTGGTTACCCACAATGTATCTCCATCGAGATGCATGTTGTTGATCACGTCGTCATCGAGTAAATTGTAGCCATATTCCCATCTTACAGATCCGTTCTGTAGGATTTCTCCCTGAAGTATGGATGTAGCGAAGTAGGAGTTACTATCGAATGTTGACGCAACCCATACGTGAGTTGAGTTTGAAGCGAACTCAACGACTCGCCCACTGGAGAGGCCTGCAAGCTCATCAAACCCGGAAGCTATGAGGCCAGTACTGTCTAACATATCAACCCGGTTCAACCCGGTGGTTTGTCCCGACCTTCCAATTGCATATGTGGGAGTGTTAGCAGGAACTCTAACAATTGAGCATCCGTCCATTCCCGGACTCAGAACCTGTCCACTCGACACAGATGTTCCCGATGTAACTATCCTCGAAATCCCACCGGTGTTGTCATATTGATGAGCAGACAGGAGTACATTGCCATCATGAAGCATCCCACCAGGGAATATCAGGTCTTCCGAAATCCCGTCTGCTGAAGTCAGAGTAGGTAGGAAGCTCTCTGTGTTGTAATTGAACCTATCAAGGCCGATCCCAGTTGTATCGAAGCCGACATAGAGTATGCGATTGGCATCATCGCAGGCGAGTGCGCGAGGATCATCATCAGAGAGTCCGTTATTTCCAGTGTCCGTGAGAGGGTCAATCCACTCACTGGTGATTCCATCATTGTCATGGTCTGCTAAGTCGAACCTAGCCACTCCTCCCTGGTTGCCAAACCAGGAAAGCCTACCAATTGCAAAGTGGATTATCTCATCACAAACGAGTATATCGGCCCCATATCCTCCTGGGATATTGCCCGAGCCGAGGTCCCAAGTAGTCCAGTTACCACTTGTACCATTTTTGGTGAGTATCTGGGCATTAGGACTCCAGCTTCCCTGACGATGCGAAGATACCCACAGATCATCTCCGACTATCTCCATAGAGAAGAACCCGTCTTCTACATCATTCGGAAGCCCGTCGTTCTCTGTCCACGCGTTTTCGAAAGTCTCATTGATGGGATTCCATCGGTATATGCCCTCCATTGTCGCGAATAGGTACTCTCCCTGAAACTCCTCCATTCCTCTTACAGGACCGGGGAAGTCAGACCACTCGTCCAAGAGTGTCATGGAGGAGTATTGGAATCTCCTTAGGATACTATCGCCATATGCTACCCACATCTCACAGGATGACGAATTCAGTGGGAAGCAGTCACCCAGAAGCTGGGCATTAACTCTCTGCACGTTGCCAATGGTCTCCAGATCGTCCTGCCAAGTCTCATTGATAGTGTTCCATCTGACAATAGTTCCCTCTCCATCGTTCCATGACTGGGTTGGTCTGACACCAATCCAGAGTTCGTTTCCAACCACTCCCATCCCATATACCTTGGAGCTGGAGCCGATCTGATTACCAGCATCCAAGGCAGATAGTGAAGTATTGTTATTCAGCGCAATTCTGTAAACCTCATCATTTGAGTTCCACCACTGATTACTCCTCTGGGTGGAATAGTAGAGAACATCTCCTATGATTATCATTTCAGCAGGACTTCTCGAGGGAACATCTGGGCCATTGGCATTAGATCCTCTATCCCAGTCGATGAGGACCGTATCATTGATCACATCTATCAGGGTAAGTCCGAAATCTCCTCCAGCCCACATTGTCCCGCTCTGCCTACCTGGGATCAGTGTAGTGACGTCATCATCATCGATGTATCCCTGCGTGCTATCCCAAGTGGTAAGCCACTCCTCGTTGGCTAAGTCATATCTGGCAATTCCAGTGTTCTCAAATCCGAGATAGAGTATTTCTCCTATCTTCACAGTCTTCGCACGCTGAGTGTCATCACCTGCGGTCCAAACATCAATGATTTCGAAACCATCAACTCCACCAAGTTCGCTAGTGTCTACTACTACTGCACCTCCATCAGTTCCTGCGTAAAGTATCGGATATCCATCTGAGTCATTACCAATCAGCTCGACAGAGTTTACCTGTCGAGATGGCATTTCCGAACCACCGCCAGTGGTAAGGCACTCGAGTAGGTCCAGTGTACCCTGCCCGGTGTCTCCCCATGCACAGGCTCCCCTGTTTGTAGCGGCGTAAATATCCGAACCATCGCTAGTGATATCATTGAACTCCCAAGGGTCATTGTTCCACCCAGGAATATTGGTTTCAAGCTGATCCCAAGATGCCCCATCCCAGATAGCAAGACCACCATTCGATTGAGCACCTGTGTTCGCCACTCTCGATCCGACAACTAAATCTCCACCAAAAATGTACAGAGACAGTACATCGTTATCCGGGAGGCCACTGTTATCAACGGTCAGGAGATCTCTGATATCTCCGTTAATCCTGTCGAGTATCATTATTCCGAATCCAGTTAGCCCAAGGTAAACGGTATCCCCGTCCACGGCTATCGGAGCTTCTTCTAGATTATCCGCTCCGAGAGACTGCCAAGAACCCAGAATCTGTAACTCTGCTAAATCCAATCTCATCAGCCCGCTGTCTGGAGTAGCCATGTATGCTATTCCGTACCTAGAAGCAACATCCACTACCAAGTCTGAATCCAAACCATCGCCAGTATCGTATGTATCGGTGAGACTGATTGTGGAAGTATTGACCAGCGAGACGCCATTCTCTGGATGCCCGACCACAAGAGTCTGTGTGTAGTCATCATACGACATCGAAACGATGCTGTCAGAACCGAGCCCACTCATGCCTCCTTGGTATGTACCAGTCTCCGAATCGAATCTCAGTAGTCCGGATTCTGCAGTCCCGACCCATACCTGACCAGAGTCGTCTTGAACAATTGAGGTCACGGATTGCATCTGCTGACCAGCGTAATCACTCACATCTATGGGGCTCGACCATCTCCTTCCAGAATTATTGAATCTGTCAATCGTTGTATCGCCTGCCACCCATATCTGACC
This sequence comes from Euryarchaeota archaeon UBA121, assembly GCA_002499865.1. Classification (GTDB taxonomy): domain Archaea; phylum Thermoplasmatota; class Poseidoniia; order Poseidoniales; family Thalassarchaeaceae; genus MGIIb-O5. The sequence continues at coordinate 11,430 of DANL01000010.1, forward strand.
ATCTTCACTATCGTCTATACTTACTGCTAATCTCATGGGGTCGGTGACTGGGCTACTAACTAGGTACTCCACCCCCATCGAAGAATCTTCATGTTGCAGGGCCATCACACCAGTAGAGTCTATGAGAACTGACATCCCGACAGTGGGTCCTCTGAATCCAACCGCCGAGGGCCATGATGAAATCGAAACTGCATTATCCAGTAATCCAATACCTTGCATGGTTTCCTGAGCTCTGAAAACTCCTGCAGAAATTTCGTATGACTGAAGTGTGTTACCTGCAAGAACGTGTAGCCAACCATCAGATACTGAGGTCCCGAGGACATTATTGGAAGAAAGTGTGTTACCTGTAGACCACCTCGAAAGCCAGGTAGAGGTTGACATGTCTCTTCTGCTAATGCCCGCATTCTCCGTGGAGATTAGTAGCTGATTCCCCATCATCTGCAAATC
>DANL01000057.1:0-22765 GCA_002499865.1 Euryarchaeota archaeon UBA121
CGAACTCCCAGCTCTTCAACATCATCTTGGTCGAAAGTAAGATGTTGAGTGCACACTTCAGTGGTGATCAGATCTCCCTTATTCAAAGATAGCCAATCAGCTTCAGCACCACTAGTTAGGTGAACTATGTGAAGCCTATGATCATGGTCCTTGGCAAGTGCAGAGGCTCTCTTTGTCGCAATAAGCGCACACTCTACGTCCCTGCACTCAGCGTGTGCCGCGATGTCCTTCCGATGAGCGAATTGGGGAATTCTGGATTGGAGCCTATTTTCATCTTCAGCATGAGTGGCAATCACTCCTCCGGTATTTGCGAAAATATCCTCGAGATGTCGTTGCTCATGAACCAATAAATCACCAGTACTGCTTCCCATGAAAATCTTGATTCCACAAACCCCCTCCATTCCTTCCACACTACGCAAATCAGCGATATTCTTAGGGGTCGCTCCAATGAAGAAACCATGATGAGTCACAGCTTTCTTTGAAGCCAAGGATAGCTTCTCTCTCAATGCAGTTTGATTGATAGCGTTCGGAAGTGTGTTGGGCATATCAAGAAAAGAGGTAACACCCCCAGAGGCGGCCGCTCTGCTTCCACTTTCCAAATCCTCTTTCTCGGGATGCCCTGGGTCTCTAAAGTGTACATGAGGATCAATAGCCCCGGGGAGTAGATGTAATCCAGTCCCATCAATAACTATCTCTCCGAAAGCAGGATCAATAACTCCATTGGGTGCAATAGTTGTGATTATTCCATCGACAACACGCAAATCTCCCTGGACAATTCGATTGGGAAGGGCCATCATCGCATTTTGGATTAGAACGCCCCCGCTCATCACGTCACCATCTTCTCGTAGGGACTCTACCTCATCACCATTGCCATGATAAAATATCAGAGCATGAGGTTGTGTTCATATATTCCCAGTGCGCCGGAATAGCAACGGGTTGGAGTAGTCAGGTTATCTCGTCGGGCTCATAACCCGGAGATCGGTGGTTCAAATCCACCACCCGTTACCAAAAACTAAATCTAAACTGAAAGTGAAAAAACGCTATACTGTAAGCAAATCAATAGCGAAAATCACTTTCAAATAGCAAACACACCCCATCGTTTGTTCATATACTTCCGACTATCAGTCAGCATCATACAAGGTGAGACAATGGATGAAAAGACAGCAAGTGAAAAGGTCGAAGAAGAGGAATTAGTAATTGATGTGGATGAGCCTCAGGCAACTATAGAAGATCTCCCAGGCGTGGGGCCGGCTACATCTGAAAAGCTTAGAGACGCTGGATTTGACGACTTACTAGCTATAGCTGTAATGAGTCCCTCTGAACTAGGTGAACAGGCTGAGCTAGGAGAGGCGGTCTCAGCGAAAATTATTGCCGGAGCAAAGAAACTCGCAAACATTGGAGGATTCATCAGTGGAGTTGCATTATTAGACAAGAGAAGCAAGGTCATGAAGCTCACATCATCAACTTCTGCTCTAGATGAACTTCTAGGAGGGGGATTTGAAACACAGTCAATAGTCGAAGTATATGGCGAGTTTGGCAGTGGTAAGACCCAGGTCGGCCACCAGCTCGCTGTTAATTGCGTTCTCCCAACAGAACAAGGAGGATTCGGAGGAGAGGTTTTCTACATTGATACAGAGGATACTTTTAGGCCAGAAAGGATTACCCAGATGGCAGAAGGAATGGGACTAGATCCTTCAGGGGTATTAGAGAGAATACATGTAGCTAGGGCATACAACTCAGCGCATCAAATGCTACTAGTAGATGAAATACAGAGAATGGGAAGAAGCATAGATGTCAGACTTATCATCGTAGATTCACTCACTAGTCACTTCAGAGCTGAGTATCTTGGCAGAGGAATGCTCGCTGCCAGACAGCAAAAGCTCAATCGCCATCTCAAGGATTTGAAAAAGCTAGCCGATGTAAACAATGCTCTAGTTTTGGTTACCAATCAAGTACATTCCAAGCCAGATGCCATGTGGGGAGATCCCACTAAGCCAATAGGTGGCCATATAGTGGGCCACGCAAGTACATTCCGCCTGTACCTTAGGAAGTCCAAGGGGGGCCGTAGAATTGCTCGCCTGGTAGACAGTCCTAACCTGCCTGATGGGGAGGCGGTCTTCAACGTGACAAGCGAGGGTCTGCGGGATTGATCACCCGCGGACCCCGTGTCCGAATCAGCTCAGCTCAGACATAGCAGTTCTGACTTCTTGTATCAATGAACTCAAGTGCTGCTCACCAAATCCTAATTTAATATCGGCCGCAGTGAATAGCTCTGGAAGTGTTTTGGTATTTCCAAGACTCATTGCATTTGAGTAATCAGTAAGTGCTTTTTTCTGATCTTTCCTTTGAGTTCTCCAAAGTTGTAAAGCACCTAGCTGAGCAATTCCATACTCGACATAGTAGAACGGTACTCCGAATAGATGTCCTTGCTGTTGCCATGAGACATCTCTGAATTTTGAGTATTCATCCCAGTCCATATTCGAGCCAAACCTATCTCTAATTGAGTTCCAGACACTCTTCCGCTCCTCCCTAGTATGTTCAGGATTTGAGTAAATCCAATGTTGGAATGAGTCAATTGTTGCTATCCATGGGAGAAGAAATATCACTCCCTCCAAGTGCCCTATTCTAGCTCTATCTGCATCTTCTTCATCATAGAACTCCCCCCACTGATCCTGTGTCATCAGTTCCATGGACATCGAAGCCACTTCAGCGAATTCTATCGGATATCCCCTCTCGCCCATTAACTCAAGATGGCTACAATATATTGAGTGGAAAGCATGACCCGCCTCGTGAATCATCGTTTCTAGATCTCCTTGTAGGCCTGCGGCATTCATGAAGATAAATGGCACTCTACTTTTCTGTAGATAGTACTGATAACCCCCAGGGGCCTTCCCCTTACGTGTATCCAGATCGAGTGTATCCATCTCCACAAGCATATCGAATTTATCTCCTAAGTCATTGGACATATTGTGAAACAGTGTGGAAAGCTTCTCTACCATTTCATTTACATTATCGAAAGGCCTCAATGGCGCACGACCATGTAAATCAGGCCCTACGCCCGTCTTCTCATTTACATCCCAAGGCTTGAGACTGCCCAGTTCTAGAGAACCGACTCTTTCAGAATTTATTTCACGCATTAACGGCACGCATACCGCTTCTATTGCATCATGGAATTCTAAACAGTCTTCTTTACTGTAGTCAAATCTCTCCATTGCCCTAAACATATAGTCAGTATATGTTTCAAAACCAGCATTTCTTGCAATTTTGTGTCTTAACGATACTAGCTCATCAAAAATCTCAGAGAGCCTGTCTTCGTCTTGCATTCTTCTATTCACGACAGCCTTCCAAGCTCCCTCTCTGATTGATCTATCATTGGACTCTAAGTATCTCCTCATTTCTGGGAGAGTATACTCATTACCATCGAATTCAACAGTCATAGCCCCGTTTATTGTTTGTGACTCGGTAACTAACTTAGTCTGCTCTACTCCCAAAGGAATATTCTCTTTCCTGAAAATATCAATATCATTTTTCATCGATCTAATAATTAAATCATATCTCTCTGGAAGATTTTCCACTGCCTCATGACCTACTAATCTACGATTTAGTGAATCAGAGAACTCCGAGAGCTTGGGCCTTATATCTTCTACAAAATCTAGGAAAGAAGACCTCTTCTCCTCACTCTCAGTATCACAAGTCATTGCAATGTACAGGAGAGCTCCCTTTTCTGAGATATGTTCAGATAGCTCAGATGCATCTCTAATTATCCCTTCAATGCACTTTGAACATGAAATTTTCCTATTCAGTAGCTCATCCACATAGGGCTTTATTTGATCCCAAACACTAGGATCGAAGTCATCATCAACAAATGATGGGGTTCCCTTTTCTGCCACGTCATTACTCATAATCTTCCCATTGGGTCAATGGATATTATCCTGACTATTATTACTAGAAATCACTCATCGAGGAATGGAGAAGAAATGACTGCTCAATCATCTCAGAATTAACTTCTACCCCCTCTTCTAAAAAACCAATCTTCTCTAGACCTTCTATTGTCGGAAAGGGCCTTCTCGCAATCAAACTCGCTCCGACTATCTCTATTATGCGCTCTGCATCCTTGCTATGATTATTGTATTCATCTACGGGAAGAGAGGTCTCTCCAATCCCTCCACTGGTATCAATCTCGGGTAGCCTTATCAACCATGCCTTTGTATCTCCTTTTGAAACTCCAGATCTATCTATCGCAGTTCTAATCTGCCTTGTTCCAGAGATAATTCTGAGAAATTCTGCCCCCGGATCTCTTGCAACCATCCTTCCTTGCTCCTCATTACTCCTAGACTTATGCCATACGGACCAAAGATGGACTTCACTAGCAGCTACTTCATAGGAGATCAAACTCCATCTACTGTCCGGTCGCCACTCCTCGATTTCTGAGATGAGCTCGGGGACATTATCTACAGGTGACGAGAATCTTAACCCCCATGCTGGAAACCATGGAACTCCACTCATTCAGTATCCTCTGGTAGCAGGGGTTCAATTGTACTTTCTCTTTTCCCTCCTAACTGTGCGTCCAGCATCTCTAACAAGATTCTCGACTAATCTTGGACTCCATCCTCTCAAATCAGAGAGTCTTTCACAATCCTTGTCAGTAAGTTCAGCTACATCAGAAACCATACTTACTCCTAATAACTTAGACATCTCCCTCGCCCTCACCCTTCCTATTCCTTTGAGGGATACAAGTCCTAGAATATCTGATTTACAACCGTATCTTACTCTACTACGGACCTCTCCTATTGCCTCAATAAGAGTTTCATGAGCCTTCATGTCCATAGATGACATCTCATCATCCTCTACTACAATTCTTCTGGAGGCGTAAAGAAGCCATTCAGCCAATTCCACACGACTTCTAAGATCTCCCGGTTGGACTCCCCACTCATTCTCAATCGAGCTCATCGTTTCCTCCTCCATCCAAGACTGTAGTACCAATGCGCCCTTCATGCGTCTATCTTCATCATGATCTACTGCAGTACCTAGCATCTCTCGCTCATGAATGTGTAGTGATGATTGAACTCTATCATAATCAGATTTTCTGAGCCATAGTGGGAGGAAGTCAGGAGTACAAGCAACCAGGTGAAGCAAACTCATGGGAGAGACCTGTAAGTATTCATCATGCCCAGATAATACCGACATCGCCTTTCCTAGCCCGTCCCTTAGTATTCTTCCAGATAGTGGATTGAGGTACAGTCTGGAAATCCTCGCTCCAAGAGGGGTGGCTAAATATGTCATAGTCTGAGACTCAGAAGAATTAACCACATCTTCGCTTATCGAAATCGCTTTCTTGAAGCCGAAAATAGGAGGACCACTCCTCCTCCTCTCGAATCTTTCCGGCTCTCTCTGGTTAGATAATTCAATTCCAAGGACCGATGCTGCAGAATTAGCCCATGAAGGAACCTCATCTAACCAGTCTTCTTTGGCATCAGAGGATGGTTGCTCATCATGAATTTTTTGAGCTACCAAATCAGAATCACCTTCTCTCGTTAGCATTCCATTTTCTACCAACCAGTATATTGCTTCATCTAACCTATCTGCTAGAATCTCGGCTCTCATTTGGGTAGCCAAGAAAGTGCTTCCAAAGAATCTTCCAATAGAATATCTATCAGTCAGAACTCCGCTAGAAATCAGTGATAGAACATGAGTGAGTAAAGCAGGATCCTCAATAGCATTATTTGCCATCGGATTTGCCAATTTAGAAGTCACATCTTCTGGCTCCCCTTCTAGGTAAAGATCGACTAATTTATCCTCTTCATCAGGATCCTTCGAGAGAATCCAAGCATCTCCATATTCGTCATATTTGGGACGTCCAGCTCTGCCTAGCATCTGCCGGATTTCCATTACTGAAAGTGGCATAGAAGCGCTGGCAACTACACTCCACCTCCTGTAATCTCTTATGACAACCCTTCTAGCTGGAAGATTTACCCCCTGGGCAAGAGTAGGTGTGGCCACTATACACTGTAAATCTCCCTTCTTGAAAGAATCCTCAATGATCTTTCTTTGCCTTTGAGTTAGGCCTGCGTGATGAAATCCAACACCTCCTTTTATTGAATTAGAGAGTGATTTTCCAGTTGAGGTGCCCTCTCCGCCAGCGATTATCTTACGTGAAATAGAATCCCAAATTTCCAGGGAATCATCTGTGATTTCACTGGATTCTCCTTCTACAGTCTTCAGTAGATATTCAGAAAGAACTCTTGCTTCCTTGACCGCTGACGCCCTTGAGGATACAAAAACTAGTAGTTGCCCACCCATAGAAACAGTATCCATAAGAGCGGCTTGAAGCCTCTTATTTTTACTTCCAGAAAGCCTCCTCTTCTTTTCGATTGAATCAGTATCCCCGGCCCCCTCAATCCTATGTATGCTGATATCTAAATCTGTCATAATGCCACAATGCAATGGTATCGGCCTCCAATCCGACTTTACATGAGTTGCCCCCAACCAATCTGAGAGCTTCTCAGAATTTCCAACTGTTGCAGATAGTGCGATAATCTGCGCTTCAGGTCTTATATGCATAATTCTAGACAGAGTTACTTCCAGAGTCGGCCCCCTGCTGTAGTCATTCAATAAGTGAAACTCATCCGAAACTACAACGCCTAGATTCTCCAGAAATCCAGACTTAGTCCTCAGAATAGAATCAAGCTTCTCACTTGTACAAACTAGAATATCCGAATTTTCCACACCCGATGATTCTCCTCCCCTGTCCCCAATAGCCAAGCCAACCGAAAGCCCAACAGATTTCGCAATCTCGGTTAGATCTTCGAATTTCTCATTTGCTAGAGCTTTCAGAGGGACAATATAGGCTCCTCTCATTCCCTTCATATCCCCAATTAGTCTATTGATCATTCCCAAGTATGCTACCAAGGATTTTCCACTGGCCGTTGGTATAGTAAGCATCAAATTTTTACCCTCCAAAACAGGAGTCAAGGCCTCAGCTTGTGGAGGGAAGAAGCTCTCTATTCCCCAATTATTTTTCAAGAATTTAGTGATTCTCGAATCGATACCAAAGCCATCCAGCCCATTGCCCGATTCCGCCACGACTATGCTTAATGTCGGACGTTCTAAAGGATGCCGAGCATAATGCTCTAATTCCACCTATGATAAGCAGGATGTCCTTCAGTAACTGCTACGAATAGACCTTCTCCAGTCGCGCAAATCTTCTCATCACATGTCAGACTCATCTTCACCTTAGCCCTATCGGGGCCTAGTTCCACAACCTCAGATGTTATCTTGAGAACTTTGTCATTCGGAGTCGGTCTTCGAAGGCTTACGCTATAAGAGGCAGTAACCGTGCATGGAGGGGCAGTACTGCCTTCATTATCCATTATTGCTACAGCAGCAGTCCAGTTTCCATGACAGTCAAGGAGTGACCCTAGAATTCCCCCATTCACCATGCCCGGGAATGCTTGATGATGTTCCTCTGGATTGAATTCCATGTATAGTCCATTTTCTCTCCTAAAGGATCTAATTTTCAGTCCTTTGGTATTGGCTGGACCACATCCGAAACATATGCTATTGGGGGCGAATTCTTCCTGCACAGAAAGCTCGGAAGCGACTTTCATATGACGTCGAAGAGTATCGAGGAATTGAACAATTCCCAATTTTGTTCTAACGTACCCTATTTATGTCAAACCTACTGGGAGGAGCGTTGTCTAATTCCGAAGAGGGCTCGGGAGACGAGCCAAGCCCCGAAAGGCCAGAGAGCCTGCCCCCTCGTTCCAAGAGAAGGAGATTCGCTCCACTAAAGGTCGCCAACCAGATCCCAAAGAGAAGGAGAAAAGAGATTGAGAAGGCACTTGAAGGGAGCACCGGGACTCCAAAGAAATGGTCTCGTCAGAACGGTCCTAAGAATCATAATTTCCTCAAAAAGAGAATTCTCCCTGGTACTATTAGGAGAATGGATTTCGACCTTTTATCGGTTGAAATTGGAGAGTCATGGCCTATTCCTGTAACTGTTGTTCATGGGTCCCGACCAGGCCCGGTGGTGACACTATTGGGGGCAGTGCATGGAAATGAGTTGGTGGGTCCATTGGCCTTGACATACTTGACAGGTCCGAATTTTATCGGACCTGGAAAGGCAATAGATCCAGAAGTACTATCGGGGACAATCAGGATAGTTCCCGTTGTAAATATGCCTGGGTACAAGATGAAGAGCCGTTATATGCCAGACGGAAGAGATCTGAATAGATCATTTCCCGGTAAGCCAGATAGTAATACTTCATACCGTGTAGCAAATAGAATTTGGAATAAGATAATCGCAGGTAGCGATTACGTTGTGGATTTGCACACTGCAGCCGTGGGAAGAACCAATATGCCTCAAATACGTGCTAATCTCGCCCATGCCTCTAGCAATAGAATAGCCAGGTCATTCGGAATCGAGGCTATTCTGGATAATGCTGGACCCAAGGGATCCCTAAGGAGAGTCACCAACGATTTCGATATAGCATGTATCACATTCGAAGGAGGGGGTCCCGATGAGCTAGACCCAGAATCTGTACAGGTCTCACTCTATGGGATTCTAAACGTCCTAAGGTCCCTAAGAATGATCCCAGGCCATCCCAGTAGGCCAAGCTTCCGAATTCTCGCCTCAGGTTCACTATGGATTAGGTCAGATCAAGGTGGCCTATTGGATGTACTGGCCCCTGCCGGAAGTTTTGTCGAAGAGGGAGAGGTGGTCGCAACCGTGACCGATCCCGAGAGTCCTCTAGAATCCCATGACGTGATTTCCCCCACAAGGGGATTGATGATTTGCTCAGCAACTAACCCGTTCGTAACTGCTGGAACCCCAGTAGGACATATCTTGCCAGTTACCAAAGGGGCTCAGACAATCAGAAAGAGGTTAGATGAGGATGATTGCCTAGTGATTAGTGGTGCAGATGGAGATCCAGTTTGGAGAGATGATGACGAGGTAGAGGATATCACTGTCGGAGGGGAATGGTCCGGGGGAAGTGTAGATGCTGAGTGGTCAACAAATCCTCCCACTGATTCTGATGAAGAAGCCGCTGAAGCAGACCCCTCTCAGTAAGTACCCGGGGGCGGTGGTGGCGGGATGTCACCTTGATCTATTTCCTGATTCCTATTTGAGGACGTTATCATTGATGATAGATCAGGGGCACTTGGTAAGGAATATGAGAAGTCATCTCCATAAGAGGTTATTTTGCCTGATTCAGCCTCATTATCCCTAGGTGAAATTTGGTAGAACTGGTAAGCCTCGTTCAACTCTCTTCTGTATGCAATCCGGGCCCCAACTAGGTAGCTAACTCCCAACAAAGAAGCAATAGAAGCAATTGTAAATGCAATACCCAATGGGGTCAGGACAAATGAAACTACTTTTTCTGATAAGCTTGCAGGAGTTTTTGAAATTATCATTTCGAAACTCCAAATCACCTCGGTGATTTCACCACTATCGATCATTGAGGCTGTAACCTTTTGTGAACTAGTGCCCTCAGAGCAAAGATAAACCTCCAGATTCTCACTTGGAGAGTCGCAATCTAGAGATGGGATTGATACATTCTTCCCACCAGAATCTAATCCTTCTAGTGAGTAGTCACCTATCTTCCAACTGATGACGTATTCCACTCCCTCGGGAATATCCTCAATTACAATCTCAAGCGACTCAACCTTACTATTCCATGCCTCCATGTCGCCTACGTTGGATACGGGAGAAACTAACTCTAGTCTCGAGATATCTTCATCGATCATCTCATCACAATCATCATCAACTCCATTCCATGATTCACCGGACCCAGGATTTATTGTGGGCACAGAGTCATTGCAATCCTCAAAATCTAGGAAACCGTCTGAATCTCCGTCAATATTGAAAATTAGTGGATCCGAACCCATCTCAATAATTTCTTCACCATCTAGATATCCATCCCCATCAGTATCTGAATTAGTGGGGGAAGTCAAGTAGGAATGAAACTCATCATAGTCCTTCAAACCGTCTGTGTCTGTATCAATATCAACAAAGTCCTCATCCACATCCTCATCACAATCATTGTCCTTGCCATCTAGTGACTCTGTCAGATAACCGGCTCTTTCTGCATCCTGATCGTCACAATCTTCGAACCAGTACTCTCCATCCCCATCATCATCAGGGTCGGCTAATACAGGATTGGTTTTTGTTACTTGAATTTCATATCCATCTGGCAAGCCGTCTCCGTCTGTGTCTCCATTGTAAGGATTGGTTGAGAGATTATGATACTCCTCGAAATCGCTAAGCAGATCGCCATCCGTATCTACAGATTCGAATCCATCATCCATAACCTCATCGCAATCATTGTCTATTCCGTCGAGAACCTCACTCAGTCCAGGCGATCTGAACTCATCCTGATCGTCACAGTCCTGGAACCAATACCATCCATCTTCATCATCATCCGAATCGGCTAAATTTGGATTACTCTGATAGGTCAGCACTTCTATTCCGTCACTCAACCCATCGTCATCGGAATCACTATCCAAATGATCAGTGAGATGTGTATGATATTCTGGCCAATCAAAGAGACCGTCCCCATCAGAATCAGTGAAGTTGAAACCCTCATCAGTCATACTGTCGCAATTATCATCTATTCCATTAAGAATTTCAGGCCTTCCAGGATTGACCATCGGATCTTCATCATCACAGTCGTTGAAATGATAGAACAAATCTCCGTCATCATCTGGGTCGAATGTAAGCGGATCACTGCCCCAGAAGTTAATCTCCGCTCCATCTGTCAAGCCATCATCGTCAGTATCGCTGTCAAGAGGATTCGTACTGAAGATGGTTATTTCCTCCAGGTCACCTATTCCATCTAAGTCTGAATCAGATGATAGCGGATTGGTACCGTAATTCATTACTTCCTCATAATCGTTAAGACCATCATTATCTGTGTCTGGGTCATAGGGGTCAGTCCCCCATATCTCAGTCTCATTGACATCCTCTAGGCCATCGTCATCATGATCAAGATCCGCATCAGTTCCATGGAGTACCATCGACCAATGATTCAATGTCCCACTTGTGCCAGATTCAACATCTCTGACTTTCAATTGCCAGTTTCCTATGGATGACTCGTCCCAATGATGAACGGTATTGAATGTCCAGTTATCATAGTCATTGCCGTTGTCACTCCTCTCTTCAGCTAGCCATGACTCCTTCCCAGAGGGGGAGATGAGTACTATCTCTAGATCTCCTCGATTATTATGAGAGATATCTACAACCACGTCAATACTTTCTATTGTCATATCCATTGTTACGGAGGTGTTAAACTCACTCCACGACGAGTTCCCATCATCAATCTGGAAGTTCTCTACCATTGGACCGATACTGAGATTCACTTCTTCATCCACATTGGTCCATGATGAAGACATTGAGACAGCGGCTCCTGCATCAACTGCCCCAAACCCATACTTGTGAGAAACATCGTGCCCCGCCCCATTTACCTCCCAAGAAGAATCGCTTTGATCATTCATCCTTGCACTATTGACAAGGATATGCTGAACATCTCTCCAAGTTAGGTTCTGGTTAGCTTCTAGCATCAGTGCAATAACGCCAGAGGCTAGGGGAGTCGCACTGGACGTCCCTCCGAAGGTATCAGTGATATTACCAGAAGAATTGTACCCTCCAGAGCCGACGATATCCGTAGTAGTTATGCTCTCGCCATCACCATTGGAATGAGCAGCAACTAGGATATTTGCTCCGGGTTCAGCATAGTAAGATTGCTCCCCTAAGTGTGTTATTGCAGTTACTGCAATGGTAAATCTACTATTCGCGTAACCATCGTAGTTAGAGTCATCATCAGATGTAAGGCCATTTCCAGCCGCCCATGTGATTATATTTCCCAAACCATCTCTTCCTTGGTACACATCATTCTCAAAGGCGGCGGTCATCAATGGTCCAGGAGCGGCAAGCCTCCGCCCATCATCAGTAGGGCCCCATGAGTTAGAGTAGATATCCACGTAGTCATTCTCATAGGTTAAAGCTTGAGATTCTAAGTAGTCCGATGTCGAGCAGGAGATGAGATTAGATCCGGCAACACTGGCTCCGAATGCGGCTCCTGACACGTACAGAGAATTGTTTCCAGTGGCGGCGGCAACTCCTGCAGCCGCTGTTCCGTGACCATCGAAACTTAGAGGAGTTGGGTCCGAGTCGTCATTACACCAATCGTAAGATGCTGATTGATCATAGTTAGGAGAGATATCGGGGTGTGAGATATCAAGGCCATCGTCAACAATACTGATTACCACTCCAGACCCGTTGTAGGAGTTCCATGCTCCAGTGAGGTTAGCATCTTCACCCGAAACCCCACCAGTCTGGCCGTAGTTATCCAGATGCCATTGAGAGCTCAGCTCAGGATCGTTCGGGAGGTATCTTTCATGATGATTTCTTTCGAGTAAAGGTGAGAAAGACTCAATCTCACCAATCGTTAATGCCTCTGAAAGTCTTTCTATTGGCTTCACACCACCTTCTAACTCCCACACAAATGAACCTGGCAATATCTCAGTTTCCTTACTGGAAATAGGTTTTGAGTGAGTCATAGTGTGCTCAGAAATAGGTATGCTAGTGACTACTAACCACTCTCTAGAATGATGTAATTCTTCAGTCGAGTATGACTCCAAGTTACTAACCCTGTCAAATGCAAGCCTGACCGGTATGGAATAGCTTTCCAAGATTGAATCAGTTTGGAAGACATCCTTCTCTACAGTCTTATTTTCTGCGGATACGACGCCCGATAATGGCATCATGAGAATGATTAGCACCATCGTAATTGCATACCGCATGAATTGACTCGCCCAACTAAGACATATAGGCGTTCGTAATTGGTGTTAGCAACATAATTCATCCCTTATCATTGAATTTGGAGATTTCAGAATGGACTTCACTATCCGTCATTAGTCTTCTCTGGGACTTGGCGATCTCAAATAAGTACTCAATAATTTCATCGTCTACAGGATAATTATTCTGACGGAGCCACCATGTGATGTTAGACCTGCCACTCATGTGGCCTATACGGATAACCTGCTGTAATCCGTAATCTCCAGCTGGTACTCCTGAGTAGACCCTATCAGCAAGCCAGTGATTGCCCTTGTCCATGGCCTTAACAACCGCACTTGCATGCACCCCTGTTCCTGTTTCAAAGGCATCCTCTCCGAAAACTGGATAATTTCTCGGAAGGGCCACTCCGACATATTCGTGAGCCTTTTTCATATACTCACTCAGAGATGTCAGGTCATTGTTTATCACGCCCATTAGGCTAAGATTCACCAGGGTTTGATCTATTGGGGCATTGCCCGATCTCTCACCCACTCCCAAGGCAGTACCATGTATCACATCCGCTCCCGCCTCATAAGCAGCAAGATTATTCGCGACACCTAACCCCCTATCCTGGTGCCCATGCCAGTTTACTTCGATTTCTCTTCTTTTGAAGCCAGAGTCGGGTATGACCTCGTCTTGAATGAACCCTAGTAACTTCTTTACTCCATTTGGAGTAACATGTCCACATGTGTCGCATACACAAATCCTATCTGCTCCCAATTCCATAGCTCGAGTATAGACCTTCTTGATATCCTCGGGATTACTCCTAGTGGTATCTTCAGTAACAAACATTACCGGAATATCATTACTAACTGCGAAACTTACTGCTGACTCAGCAGTTGACATTATCCTCTCCATTGTCCATCCTTCTGCATACTGCCTAATCGGACTAGTTCCTAGGAACGCACTAGCTTGTATCTGAGTCTCATGTTTAGATTGCAGATCTACCAAGGGCTCGATATCGGATACTAAGGTCCTTACCGCACAACCAGGACGAAGTGAGTACCCTCTATCTCTGATGTGACTAAGCATTGAGTCTATGTGCCCTACATGTTGAGGGCCAGCACCTGGTAATCCTAGATCCACTTTCTGGATACCTAGCTTCTCCATGAAGTCGATAAGCTCTATTTTCTGTTCGATAGTAGGATTGATTGCACTAGGGCTTTGTAGCCCATCTCTGAGAGTCTCATCATCAAACCAAAGATCGTGTGGATGATTATTTGCCTCCCTAGTAATTTCATAATCGATAGCATTCCAGTCAAAGATTAGATCCTTCTCCTCCATCGCACCACCTCCTAATTACGCTCTGCAACTACCTACCAAGTGCTTGAATCCATCGGGAACATGAAGTCTATCATCCTCTGAGATTTCCCTTACTGTTAGCATTGCTCTCGAGACGGAAAATAATTCCAATGCATATCATGACTCCGATAAATGTGATTTGCAGATTCCAGCTAGAAGACACTAACAAAAGGAAGAACATAGCTAGGTAATAAAGAGAGAAAAAGAACGATCTTGCAGCTGTAGGCATCCTTCCTTTCTCATCTAATCCCTCGTGGATATCTATTCTCCATATCGTCGATGCATACCACCCGCTCAGGAGAAAGCAACTCCATCTTAGTACGTGAAATGATATGTCGTTATCATCAAGATGGCCATTGGCAATGGGGGCATACAAAGAGACTGCCATCAATGCGACCACATATATTTTCATTTCAAGCATAGTCCTAGATTTGCCTTTGACATTGGGCATCATCGGAACTCCAACTTCTCCATATTCTCTTGATTTGTATAGTGCTAAAGCCCAGAAGTGGGGGGGAGTCCACAAGAATATTACGAAGAACATCAGCCAAGGCATCATGCTCCCAATTTCAGTAACTGATTCTAACATTGACTGAAGTGAATCTGTTGATATGTTCAGAGATTTATCCGAAGCAGACCACCCTACTAGAGGGGGCGTCGAGCCTGCTATGCCACCAATCACAATATTCTGAGGGCTTGTTCTCTTCAACCATATACTGTATACAAAGACATAGAATAGTACACTAAAAAAGGCCCAAAAAGACGCAACTGAATTAGCCATAAAATATAGCCACAAAGTCCCTACCAGGGACATCATGATCCCAAATACAAGCGCAGAGAGAGGCTGTATTTCACCCGCAGGTATGGGCCTATCAGCAGTTCTTGCCATCAAGGGATCTATATCTCTGTCATACCACATGTTGATTGAATTTGCACCTCCAGCCGTGAGATAGCCCCCAACCAAAACTACTGAGATCGTTCTTGCAGTATTGCCAGATAACCCCCCTATCTCAAGCAGGTCATGAGCTATCACCGCGCAAATCCCAGTTATTTGCAGAAGGATGACCACGCCCGGCTTAGTTAGGGCGAAGTAACTGGCCAATCTTCCGTTCATCCTTTCACCTAGGGCCTGGCAATAATCTTGTGCCGTCCGGAGGAGGAAATAATGGTAACTCCCAACCAAGCGGTCGCCAAGATAGTAAATGATACCGTTGCAACCATTAAGTGCGCTAGAGATAGATATTCAGAAAAACTTCCAGAGTCCCATGAGAGGATGTATGACGCTCCGAGTAAACCGTTTCCAAAATAAGTCGCAGTAGAGGCCCATATCCAATTTCTCAGAACGACCCCGCTCTGGCCATGCTCACATTCGTTCCATATTTTGTAGGATGATACTGCCATCATCACACCTACAATTCCAACCAACCATCTGTGGACTATTTGTGATTGTAACTCCCAGTCATCTACATCATGAATTAATTGGCCATTACATAGTGGCCAAGATTCCAACATTCCACCGACCCCACAACCATAGTTGGCGCCGGGGGTAGTGGAAACATATACTCCCGAAAAAAGGGTGATTAGTGTCGAAAAAGAAAGAACTCCAATCCATTTCCTCCATTTCATACCAACTAACGGATCGAAGTTAACCCAATTAGGTAAATCTTCCTCATCTCTACGAATTTCTATCCATAGCCAAATAAGCGAGATCAGGAATGCCAGAGCTGAACCGAGATGGATTGCTACGCTCCAGTTTTCGTTATCGAATTTTACAGTCAGCCATCCAATGGCTCCCTGCCATAGGATAAGTGCTAATGTCAAAGAAGAAACTCCCCTGACTCTAGGTGAGTTCCAAATCTCCTTCCTAACCAGAAACCAATTTAGAATTACCAAGGGCCCTACAAACGCGCCAGCTAGTAACCTATGGAACCATTCAGTGAAAATCTGGAAAGATGTATACCGGTGTCCAGACCCCCTCGAATCTGCCTCATCTGGATTTTCATCCCACCATTCGCCTTGTTCCTCTTCTGAGATATCAAAACCAAAGGTTCCGAAGCATGTGGGCCAGTCTGGACACGATTCTCCAGCATCATAAATTCGGATCATTCCTCCCATGGCTATTACCATGATTGTCAAAACAATCAGAACCTCAGTAGCCCTCCTAGGACTTACTGGTATGAGCTTATTAGCCGCACGAGGTGCAATCAGATAATCACCTTTCGAGAATTCACTCTTCCTCAAGGTGGGGGTCCACATCTATAGGTATGCGTTCCTGCTCGTATTCAAGTGTGGCAATCTTCATCGGATCTAGGACAACTCTCTCTTTGGCTTCATCAACCCCGTAAAGTTGCACTAGCTCATCACTGAACTTTTCTCTAAGCTCGTCCTCTGTGACATACAAGGGGGCACCCATGCTAATCTGAAGCGCTCTAGCGCCTATTATTCGGGCCTTCTCAAATCTTGTATGATGTCTAACAGGCTTAACCATCGGGCGACCGACCCGCGACTCCCACATAAGGGCTGTGACTCTGATTACTAGCAGATAATTGGCATAAAGGCCTAATTAGAATCCACCAACATTGCTACTGCATTGCCTCCGCCTAGGCATATTGTAACGATCCCACTCTTATGTCCCCCTCTCTTCATAGCATTGACTAGAGTCATCAAACATCTAGTGCCTGTAGCTCCCAAAGGGTGACCGATGGAAATAGCCCCTCCATGAACATTGAACCGATCATCTGGAATCTGGAAATACTTCTTGATCGAGCACGAAGCCGAAGCAAAGGCCTCGTTGTGTTCGTACAAATCGACATCCCCTGCCCCTAGTCCATTCCTATGCAGCAACTCCTCGACGGCAGGAATCGGGGCCGACATGACTCTTCCTGGCTCGACCCCCGAGGTCGTGTAGTCAACAATTCTAGCTAAAATGGGTAAGCCCATCCTATTAGCCACAGGCTCAGACATCACTAAAACTGCTGATGCGCCATCGGAAATCTGACTGGCGTTACCTGCGGTAACTTGTCCTTCTTCGTCGAAAACAGGTTTTAGAGACTCCAAACTTCCCATATCTGCATCACGTCTTATCCCCTCGTCCTTTGCTAGATCCTTCATTACCAGACACTCTGACTCCAGCCATCCATTTTCCCATGCTTCGGAGCTCAATCGATGAGATCGTAGTGAGTATGAGTCCGACTCCCTTCTTGAAATTTCGAATTCTCTAGCACAGGTCTCACCTGTATTGCCCATAAGCTCTCCAGAGTATGAGTCGACGAGTCCGTCATGAGAGAGTATCGATACCAATGATTCGAAGGGCAAACTATCGCCTCTTCTCGCATTACGAACAAACCTAGGGGCATTTGTCATTGATTCCATTCCCCCAGCAACCACAATTTCGGAGATCCCTGCTCTGATTTCAGTCGCGGCAATCATCACGGCCTTCAGGCTGGATCCGCATACCTTGTTGATAGTGGTGCATGGAGTTGTGACCGGCAAACCTGCTCCCAATGCAACTTGTCTAGCTGGAGCCTGTCCGGAGCCCGCTTGGAGGACCTGGCCAATGTATACCTGATCTATCAAACCACTTTCAGCATCGATTCCGGTTCTGGTTAGAAGCTCACTGACTGCCATGATTCCCAATTCGACGGCAGTGTATGCAGAAAGAGCCCCTCGGAACTTACCGAAGGGCGTTCTCGCATAACCGCATATGACTGCATCGGGCATAGATGTGCCAGTGCACTACTAGACTTCAAAGGTCCGATTGGATGTACTCATAGAAACATCATTAAGAAGAGTTGTAGCCATAGAAATCTGAGTTTCTGAGATTTGGCCTTGACTCCGGCTTTAGTAGAATTGTTCTGACAGACCAGAGGTCTTTGAACACCCTATATTGAGATGTGGCATCTAGATAGTCTACCCCACTAGTCCCCCCAGTTCCTATTCTTCTGCCCATTATCCTCTCAACCATTCTCGCATGAGAGTGACGCCACTTAACCATGGATTCTTCGAGCTCGACAATTGCGTCTACTAGCTTTCTTGGCCAAGTCAATAATGGTAATTCTCGGTATGATTCTATGAATAGAAGGCCTGCTCTGGATCTACTGATTTTGCCATCGGGCTTCAGAAATGAAACAGCTCCCTCATGGGCTGCATTCATCCTCGCGGTCATCATCTCAGATGACTTTGAAGATAAATCGCATATTTCTCTATGAGCTTCGAGGTGTGAATTAATGTAATCGGAGACAGCTTCTTCATCACCTTCGGAGCCATATAATGAGCCCATAATGGGTGTTCTTTCTATCCAGTTCATGAGTGATTCAACCAAGCTCGGCAAAGCCATCACACTCTCTAGACGCTCAAGAATCTCCTTTTTGGCCTCCCCGTTGTCTACCATCTTCCTGAATGAATCTAAGGGATCAATACCTCCAAATCTCTCGGAATTCTCTAGTCCCAATAGGATTTCAAACTCTCTCATCTGATATGACTCAAATCCAGATGCGGTGCCCAAGCCATCCCTGAATGATAGAAATCCTTGAGGAGTCAATGTTTCTAGTACTGTCCACTGACTGGCCATCAATCTGAAAATCTCAGTAGTTCTTCCCAGATGATCAACCGCCACCGGTATCTGATCCTCAGGAACTGGGACCTGGCTAAGAATATCTCTTACATCAGTAAGCTCTCTTATTATTTGTTTAAACCAAAGCTCAAAGGTCTGATGGACAATGATGAAATGCATCTCATCGGAACTTATGCCTCGATCCTCTCCCTGTAGATCGAGAAGCTCCCTAAGATTGAGGTACTCTGAGTAAGTCCAGTTTCGGTTTCCGCCCCCAGCCATGTATTCTGCTAAACGCCTCCGCTTGAAGTATTGTCGCAAGATATGAGGATAATTTATGATAGAATCCTCTAAATCTATCCACAGTAGCAGGAATATGTGGCCGAAGGAAAAGACGATGGAGGAAGTGGCCTTACTAGGCCCAGCTCCCTACTAACAGTAGATACTCAACTGAGCCTTTCGATATTATCCTTATCTGATGCCATGGAAATTTTCAAAGTAGTAGAAGAAAATAGAATCTATCTGAGAAAAACACTTCCTTGGTTAGATGAGGTTAATACTCTGGATGAGCAGATTTCCTATATTTCTCACTGTATTTCAGATTATGAACTACATAAGGGAATAATGTATTCAATCAAATCTGATGGAGATATAATTGGTACAATGGGACTGAATTCTATAGATTATGAAAATATGAGTTGTGGTGTGGGATACTGGGTATCCAAGGAGTTCGCAGGAAAAGGAATAGCAACTCGTTGTTGCTCTAGACTCATAGATCACTGCTTCAATGATCTCAATCTACATCGATTTGTTCTTGAAGCATCTGTCGAGAATATTGCCAGTTGTAGAGTTGCTGAGAAGCTAGGTCTGCGACTCGAGGGCGTAACCAAGGACAGGGAATGGCTCTATGACAGATTTCTCGATGCCAATCTTTACGCCGTTACGAAGCCTGAATGGGACAACTGAAAATCTCTCTAGCTCTTTCTCAGGAGGCCGTGATCCTCGATTGAGCAATTCCCAGGAGGGAGTACGGAAAGAACATCGTCTTGCGATAGGCCAGTGGCCTTTGAAATCGAATTAGCGATATTTTCTTTCTTATCTCTACCGGGCACAACTCTGGCCCATCTCCCGAAATAATTCGATATAGCTTCAACAGTACCTATCACGGGAAGGGGGACTCCATTTACCACTCCCATTCCTATTCCTAGCTCTAGGGGTAAATCCCTGTACCAGTGCCTCTGACCCCTGACAACGAAGGCGCCCCTGCCAAGCGACTCCCCACTCTCCGTCTTCTTCGAGACCTGGCTAGGCCTGACATAAAATGCAGTAGCGGCGGCCCCTCCGCTCCCCCATGCTCTAGACCAGCAAACGGCGATTTGAGAAGCCTCCTTGAGTATAGAATCAGGAAGCTCCCGGGCATCATCTGGACCATCCAAATTCTGCGATATTTGTAGCGAGCAAACTCCATCCGGAATATGTTCAGATGCCAACCTGAATTCCATACCCTCCTTGATCTTCAATATACAAGAAGGAGCACCGTGCAAGTCTGCGTGAATATACAGATCCTTGGATCCCAAGTGCTTCTTTACCACTGCGTCATTTCCTTTGGCGTCTCTTCCTCCAACAATAATACGTCCATCTGAAAGAATTCCCCATCTGTATTTCTCGAACCAAAACCTCCTACTTCTCTTGATTGCTCTGAGCTTTCCTCCAGCCGCATCTTTGGCGGCCTTCTTCTCCTCCTTTTCCTGTGCCTCGACCGTCCTCTTTAGTGCGATCTCAGCACCCGATGCTTTGTCCTTCTGAGTCCTTCCAGTCTCGAAATATCTCTGTGCGTTCTGATGAACTGTCTTATCCACTTCCAGAGTTACACTGGTCCCCGGATCTCCCTCTGCATCAGGCAGATAGGCAAGTATTGTCCTTTTCTTAGGATCAATTCTTCCTATCCAATCAACGCCTTGAGATATTTCGATTACCTCCTGCCAGCTTGTACTCGATACAGCCTGATTGAATTGAGTGATAATTGAGTTTACATGCTCCCAGTTTTCCTGAATAGATTTCCCAAGCTCCTGTGAAATCGATGCTTTCTGGATGAAGCCTTCTATTGCCCTCTTCTGTTGTTCAGCCCTTCTCTCTAGCTTAGCTTGTGACTGTTTTTGGGTAGTTCCCTCCTCGATTAACTTCTCCTCTTCTCTTCTAATGAATCCCGCAGAGTCATGCTCTCCAAAGACTGTATCGAGGGCCTCCGAGAGAGAACCCATCTCGATATACGGGTACTCATCCATATTTTTCAACCAGATAGGAGAGATAAGTACCGCTCCGCTAGGACTTTCATTCTCGATTCCCTCTTGAGACGATTTCCAATTCTCTATGCTACTGGCGTCATCGACCCACAGAATACACCCACTCCCCTCCTCAAGCTCATGCATCATGGACTCAATAGAGCCTAGAAGTGAGACTCTTTGTTCATCATCCAGTGAAGAGGCTGAGAGATCTTCCGAAAGTCCCGCCTTCGAACAAATAGCCGCTCCATAGACACGACCTACATTCAGTCTAGACGCAACAGTCCTGATGATGTCACTATCGCTCTCTTCAATAATTTCATCAAGCTTAGCCCTGTCAAGATCACGAGGATCTAAAGAAGCAGGAGGAGGAGTATATCTAACTCCTTTCTTCAATGTTCTACTAGCATACTTAGCATGAGTCAAGGGTTGTATGATCACCCCCTCCTCGTCTAAAAGAAGTACATTTCCATCCCTGAAAAGCTCTATCACTAGGGACATTTTTCCTCTACCGTGCTCGAATTCTAATGATAAAACCCTGTCAAACCCAAATTGCGAGACTCCAATGAATCTGGAGTTACCAAGATACTTCCTGAGTATCATTGCGAACTGAGATGGATTAGGGGGCATTGGCCTATCCCTAGAAGAGCAGTAGATCCTCTTGCCCCTAATGATAATCAAGTCCCTATTTGGAAATCCCTTCTTACTCATCCTCAAAACAATCTGCTCATAGTGTGGTTGATACGACTTTCTTACCCTGGATCCAATCATCTCTCCGAGTTCTCGAACCGTTCTGGCGACTTCGAACGATGAGGTCTGCTCGCGCATTCTATCAGTTGCGCGTCATAGGCCCACTTCATCAGCCAATCGCTTATTTTGCTACCAATCACTCAAATGACTGGAAATCATTGATGTCACTGATTACATCTGCCTCATGCGCGTACTGATTTGAAGGGACCTCGATGAACTTACAATCAGGTATCCTGTCAACAATGCCCATGGCCTTGTCCATTCCATGTAGCTTGTCAGAGTATGCTGTCATTACAGCACAAGGGAAAGAAATCCCTTCTAGATTCTCAGGAAGTGAATATCTGATTAGCGATCTAGCTGAGAGATGCATCTTCTGGAGGTCCTGCGAAAGAAGGGCCCTTCTGTATCTAATTCTCTGCCCCTCCTCTTTCACTTTCCTCTCAACTGCCCATACAGCTAAGCGAACAATCATCGAATACATGAATCTAGGTAGAGGCATAATTATCATGGCTCTAGCCCAAATTGGAAATTTGAACTCCGAGTTTGGTGCTAGAAGAATCGAGCTCCTACCTGATAGTCTCCCACAGCTAAATGAATCGATTAAGATCGTTGACCCCAAGGAAGATGAGAACCAGTCAATATCAGTGCTATCTAATTCATAGAATCTCAGGACTTCCGCCAAGTCAGAAGATAGTTTTTCGACACTGAAGTCTGACTTGGAAATCTTCTTACTAATTTCTGAGCTACCTTTCTCTCTGGTCTCAATGTAGACTATCGTCCTCTCTGCTGACCACTTGGATATCAGAGGGCGCCAACCCTCAAACACTGAACCCCATCCCGCTACAAAAACTACTACGGGCCTATTTATTGATTCAGTCGGTCTCCAAGTTATGACCCTCAGCCTTACGCCGTCATCTACCGAGACCCACTCCTCAGAGACTTCAGAACCAGGAAACTCAGGCGCTCCGGACCAGTAAGAATCCATGTTAGAACTACCGTCCTCTACCGCCGCCACCGGATCTGCCTCCGCCACCGGACCTGCCT
>DANL01000057.1:23106-29407 GCA_002499865.1 Euryarchaeota archaeon UBA121
GCCTCCGCCACCGGACCTGCCTCCAGAGCTTCTCACAGTTCGACTTGTTCTCGTGCGCCTGATCGCACTTCTTCTACGATGGAACCAAGGCCTCCTGTGCCATGGCCGATCATAATAGTGAGGATGACCATAGTATCCGTGATGTCCATGATGGTCGTCATACCCAATTGACGAATGTCCCACTGTAAGGGACATCCCTGTGCCGACATCATATCTAGCTCCGAGGAGAACTAAAACAAGTAGGAAAATTTGAATTAATCCACAGCAAATCAAACCAAATGCATCTTCGATGGGACTATCGAGACGTAAATCATTTGGATCTTTAACATTGTAATATATCGCCAGAGAACTGCCTAAGGGCATAGTTCCATTCTCTCCATATTCCAGACAATCTTCTTCGGCGCCATTGTAGTCATCATACGTTGCAAGATGAAATCTGTTTAATTCTCCGCTGTAGCTCTCATTGTCAACTACATAATTGATATCCAGATCGGCCCAGCAATCTAGCTCATACCAATATTCACAGTATTCATCTCCCCATTCATCAGTGTAGCATTCCTCGATCTCTACCCAGTCAAAACCCGGGTACTTAGCCACAACCTCCGAATCAACAGACTTCCACTCATCCTTCCCATATATCGCTCCCGCTCCAATGAAGGAAGCGACAATGCACAATGAGAGTACTACTGCTAATATTGCGTAGCCCGGATCTTCCCACAGCCAGTGATTACTGCCGTATACCTTGGTACCGACATCCTCCCCATCCGGGTTTAGAATTAGTAATCCATTCTGATGTTTCCAGTCAATGTGTTCGAGAAAGGTCATGCCGAGAATACAGTATTCAGAATCCCCTGTCCTTAGGGGGTTGATTAGAGCATCAACTTTTTTTATATTCATCTGCCCAATTTCTATGTTGGGCAAAGTAGTCCTGTACCCCATTCCCGGGCCGGCGGCCGTCGCGGTCTCGATTTTTGCTCCTCGTTCCAGGTTGAGCGTCTTCACCATGTCGATGACACCAAGCTTTTCCGGGACCGAGCAGTAACTCGCTCCGGTGTCCACTAGGAAATCTATGTTCTTGACATCCCCAATACTCCCCTTGACGTAGAAGCACCCATTGGCATCGGGCCTCAGTACGATTCTCTGTCCGATGAATTCCACAGGAGAGCCGTCACCGGATTCTGAATCTTTTTTAGTGCTGGGAGCAGAATCCCTCAATATCGCTATCTTTGCTCGATGCTCGGCCTCCGCCAGCTCCTCTTCTCTTTGCAAGCGCTTGATCTCAGCCTCATTCAGCAAATCCTCGACTGATTCCTTGGCGGACTTTTCTTCCTTGTCGTCCCACCACCTCTCAGTCATGTTATGCCCTCTATGGGCATTCGTTTGAATGTTGACCCAAATTAAGCCGGGAAGTAGTGGCCCGCTCTAATCTCAATCATTTTACACTCAATAAGTGAGTTCAGATGAGATAATGTCTGATCCCGAGATAAAATTGGGTGAGCGTCGGGTGAGTCTTGATATGCATGTAACGTAATTTCTTCCAAACCACTCAATCCAGATAAGACTGCATTGAGGACACCATCATGTCTCGCAGTTCTGTGTTTGATATATCTCTCCAAAAGTCGTGGAGGATTGGTGCAGGCAGGACCATGGCCAGGAAAAAGCATTGTAGGTCCAAGAGAACGAATTCGCTCTAATCCAGAGATGTATGAATTCATATTGCCGTCTGAGGAGGGAACTAGAATAGTCCCGACCACAACGCAATTGTCTCCACTTACAATCCCGGGTTCGCCCACTAGGCAAATGTGCCCGGGGCAATGTCCAGGCGTTTCTATGACGCTCCATTCTACGGTTCCATTAGGGCCCTTCAAAGAGAACGAGTCTCCTTCCTCAATACTTGATGATGGGCCATCATGAGATATGGCACTCAGAGTGATAGGGCTAGCCCAAATCGGAGCATCATAAATCTCTGATATTCTTGACATGTCCCCTATATGATCAGGGTGCTTATGTGTGAATATTGTAGCTACTATCTTAGTACCAGAAGAGATAACTTGTGAAATCTTACTTTCTAGATAAGCCAAAGATTGATGCGATCTAGCAGCTGGATCAACCACCACACATTCTCCGCCCAATTCTCCTAAGATGTAGCAATTGGTATGAGTGGAGGGGGGAATTGTCTCTGTCTTCAGGGGAAAAACCTCTACTCCTGGAGCGAACTCAATCCTATGATCTCCAGAAGGAGGGTCCCTGCTCAAACTTTCACAAGCAGAGATAAGATCTCCTTGCTCGGCTACTCCTCTCGCTAGATCCCTAACTAGTGTGACAATTGGAGGTGGCAGACGAACGGTATTCTCCTCCCATTGCTGTATCAGATCTCTTGGTTTCCACCATCTGAAATCATCGAACTCTGACCTTCCAGGTGGAAATGTAGGAGACACAATTGAATCCCCCAATGGCACGTGGAAGAAGTAGTTCTGAAATCTCATAGGGGAGAATGGAGGCGTTGTCCGGTCTGTTATCATCTCACAGTGGAATCCTTCAATCACAATCTCTCCCTTATTGACCAGCCTCAGCCATTCTGACTTATCTTCACAGACTGATTCTCTAATCTTAGATGACACCTCAATTATGGTACCTCTCCCGCTAGGAGATACGCCAATCTCTTCGACCATCTCTCTTAGTAGAGCGAAGCAGGCCTCCTCATAGGAATCACCGACCTCTAGCTTCCCCCTCAGTATCTCAGAAGCCTCAAGATCAACTCTGCTGATTCCCCCTCCTGGAAATGCCCAGTAGTCTGGAAAACTAGCTAATTCTGAGACCCTATGTCCGAGAAGTACCTCATGTCCCCCGGAGACTTCCCTACTGAGAATTACTGAGGCCGAGCGTCGTATGTTTGATGTGTTCGCATCAGGTAACTTCAGCCCCTCTGGCAGCTCGCTCACATACATTCCAAGAGATGTAGCTCTTGAACATGGTTGTGGCAATGTTTGATTACATGTCACGGCCTCATAGTGCCATGTCTGAGATGGTGGCGATTGGACACAAGGATACTAGGGCCGGAGAAATGACTTCATCTGACGATTTGCCAATTTTTGGCAGGGGGGCCTATTCATGAATAAGCCAGAGACAATTGAGGAAGAACTAGCAATTATTGCAGAAGCTCTAGAGGCTGGAATAGATCCATTTCCTCCGAAAAAAGAAGAGTCAAGATGGATTAGAACGAGTCTTGGATGGTTCATGATTATCATAATGATTAGCTGGGTGTCAGAACTCCTTTACAGATCAGTCTGATTGGTAGTCCCTCCCGGATTCGAACCAGGGTCATGGCATCCAGAGTGCCATATGATGGACCACTACACTAAGGGACTAGCATCACCCCGACACAGGTCCATTATTTCAACGAATCCGAGTGGTTCAATAGTCATCTGGCTCTAAAACCAGCATTAACTTCATTCAGAGTTTCAGGGCTAGGCCTCAATTCATTGTTGCTGAGCCCCATCAGTGGGGTCTCTGTGAGTCCAAGGGTATCAGTAGCCGTGGGCTGATCGGGATTGTAGTAGAGTAGCCCAGTCACGTGTCGCCCCTCCCGAGTACCATCATGTATCGCCCTCAAAGCAGCAACTGCATCCTTGGGGTCATGGTCTGAAGAAAGTGTCTCTAGCCTTAATGTCGAGCCATCAAACAGGGAGATGTCACTGTATTCTCCTTCAGGAACCTCAACTTCGGAAAGAGGTGAGAAGTGAGAGATGTAGTCGACTATGTGGAGGACTTCATCATTGGATTTTACATAATTGTAAGATCGATACGATTCGTCATTGTTTGCGAATGTTACGCAAGGAGAGATGACGTCTATGATCGCCATTCCCCTGTGGCTCATAGCAGCCCTCAACAGAGCGGTAAGTTGCTTCTTACTACCAGAGAATGATCTGGCCACAAATGTACATCCCAGATTTACTGCCATAGCGCAGAGATCTATTGGTGCCTGCTCGTTCGGCATCCCCTTCTTCTTCTTCGATCCCTTTTCGACGGTAGCGCTGTACTGTCCCTTTGTCAGTCCGTACACCCCATTGTTCTCAATGATGTATACCATGTCTAGGTTCCTTCTGATTGCATGAATGAACTGTCCGATCCCAATACTAGCGGTGTCGCCATCCCCAGAAACTGCGATGAAGGACAAATCCTTGTTCACCATGTTCGCACCGGTCGTCACCGAAGGCATTCTTCCATGAACGGTATTGAACCCATGACTCTTACCTAGGAAGTAGGCAGGTGTCTTCGAGGAGCATCCGATCCCGCTCATTTTTGCTATGCCTTCTGGCCTAATGCCATTCTCCCATGCCGCCTGAATGATGACATTCGATATCTGATCATGACCACAACCAGGACATAGAGTTGACTTCCCGCCCTTATATTCGGATTTCTCTAACTCGATAACATTCAGCTTGACCATACATCAGCCCTCCAATACATCGGCGACCCTATTGGCATACTCCCTAGCCTTTGGGGGTAATCCGTCACTATAAGCCACGGAAAATAGCTTTGGAATAAGATGAGTGGGGAGCTCCTTCCTTAGGATTCCATAAAGTTGTCCATCCCTGTTTATCTCCATGACCACCACACGGTCGTGTCTCTCTATGAACTCCTCAACCTCGGAGTGGTAAGGCAGAGCCCTGACTCGGCAGGTGCTTACGGACATCCCCCTTTCCTCCAGGAGATCATCGATCTCAACAATTGTATTTTCCATAGAGCCGTAGAATATTATGCCAACCTCGCCATCATCTTCTTCTCGAATAATTGGGGCTGGAAGAATATCCCTGGACCCATCTATCTTTCTTCTCAAGCGCTGCATGGCCTCATAGTAGACCTTGGGGTCCTCGGAGTAAACGCCATCTTCATCGTGACCAGTTCCTCTGTAGAGCATGGGAGCTAGCCCACTTCCAGGTAGGGTCCTGTAAGCGATTCCGTCCCCATCGACATCCCTATACCTACCGAAGTTAGGAATTGCATCCATCTCTTCCTGTGACCTTATGACCTTACCCCGATCCAACGCCTCACTAGGATATTCGAATCCCGACGTACTCCATCTATTCATCCCAAGGTCAAGATCCCCAAATCCGAAAACTAGGGTCTGGAATCTCTCAGCATAATCGAATGCTCTCCATCCAAATTCGAAGCATTCATCTACAGTTCCTGGAATCAGAACGATGTGCTGCGTATCTCCATGGCTGGCCTCGTAGCACATGGATAGGTCCCCTTGTTGGGTTCTGGTGGGTAGTCCTGTCGACGGGCCAGTTCGATTAATGTCCCAAATTACCCCGGGTACCTCTGCGAAGTAGAAAAGACCAATGAATTCCGACATCAGTGATATGCCCGGGCCACTAGTGCATGTCATCCCCCTGCCCCCTGCCCATCCGGCACCAAGAACCATGCCAGCGGCGGCAAGCTCGTCCTCGGCTTGTACCACTGCGCAAGTAAGGCCCCCATCTTCACCCTCTCTAAGCTTGGGAATCCAATTGATAATTGACTCAGCAACGGAAGAGGATGGCGTTATGGGATACCAAGATAGCATGCTTATCCCTCCATAGATACACCCAAGTGCTACAGCCTCATTGCCCTCAATAAGGAATGTATCCTTAGACTTCTCCCGTTCCATGACTCCGAATTTGCAGACATCCCCCCAGTTCTCTGAGGCGTAGGTTCGTGCTTCAGATATCGCCTGGACGTTCATTGAAATCGCATTCTCTTTTCCTCTGAATTGTTGCTCGACGGCACTAGATATCGCTTCCTCAGCTATCCCCAGAAGGTGTGCTATTCCACCTACATAGTACATGTTCGCCATCAGCCGCGACATCTTCGGACTAATTCCTCTAGCCATGGAGGTCATAGGCATCCCGAGGCATATGCAATCATCTCGATCGACGGGAAGCTTGACATCTTGATTGTAAATAATAATCGTGCCAGAATCCAAGGAAGCCAGATCTTTCTCCCAAGTGTCTTTGTTCATCAGAATCTGGATGTTTGTCTCATCTCCTGGTGCTTGGTATCCCTTGTCACTTGCTCTGATAATGAACCATGTGGGAAGCCCAGAGATGTTGCTAGGGAACAGATTCTTTCCGCTGACCGGTACTCCCATCTCAAACATTGAGTGCAGAATTATCAGATTCGAGGACTGCGAACCTGTTCCGTTTGCAGTAGCGACATTAATTGTGAAATCATTGTAGATTTTGCTCATTGATTTTCTTCCCCGTTGTCAGAACATCGGCGTTCTTGCAACCCTCTGCGGGGAGAGTCGGGTATTAGC
>DANL01000057.1:29708-29843 GCA_002499865.1 Euryarchaeota archaeon UBA121
CTGCGGGGAGAGTCGGGTATTAGCCGTTCCCCCGCATAATGCTGAATTCCCGTCTGCGTCTTCTTCCGCTGCAATTTTGAAGGGCTGCTCACTCGCAACCCCATGCCTGTACCCGAGGAACTCAGTAAAACATGG
>DANL01000061.1 GCA_002499865.1 Euryarchaeota archaeon UBA121
CCCGGCGGTGGTGGCGGAGGGGGGATTTCACTTCCAATCTGAATTCTTTCCGATGATGCCTCTTCTGTG
Organism: Euryarchaeota archaeon UBA121; assembly: GCA_002499865.1. Lineage (GTDB taxonomy): Archaea > Thermoplasmatota > Poseidoniia > Poseidoniales > Thalassarchaeaceae > MGIIb-O5. The sequence continues at coordinate 70 of DANL01000061.1, forward strand.
ACCTCATTCTCATCATCTAAATCAATGCCAGGAGGAGGAGGAGGAGGAGGAATAGGGAATCCGGGAGGGAGAGGGGGTGGTTGTTCTGTCATGGTCGGCGCCACCTGTTTGAGCAGAGAGGCAACAATACTCTGTATAACGGTTGCTTGAGTATAGGTGTAAACAAGTCAGCCATCCTTGAAGTCTATTAGCCAGAACACTATCGTAAGCGCATGGATGGAACAACCCCCCCAGTGCTTTTCGTCGTTGGGACCGCAGGAGCTGGCAAGAGTACTCTAGTAACATCTTTCCAAAGGTGGTCAAGATTCCTAGAAGTTGAAACTCTAGCTATTAATCTGGACCCAGGTGCAGAAAGAGTACATTATGATCCTGAATTTGACGTAAGAGATCTGATTTCGTTATCTGAAGTAATGGATGAATATGATTTGGGACCTAACGGTGCACAGATCCTAGCCGCAGATTTGGTTGCATCACAGGCTATTGATATTCATGAAGAGCTAGATGGGCTTTCTGGCGATATTATGGTCATTGATACGCCAGGACAGGTAGAGTTATTCGCATTCAGGGAAGCATCTAGTCACTTAGTGGAAGTTCTTGGAAGAGGGAGGGCCTGTCTGGCTTTCCTATTCGATCCTATGCTATCACAGACTCCAAGTGGTTTCGTGTCGCAGATGTTACTTTCCTCAATTGTTCATTTCAGACTTGGACTACCTACGGCTAATTTTCTTTCAAAATCGGACTTACTTGAACCGGAGACTCTTGAGAAAATAGTTGAGTGGGGGGATAATCTAAGTGCATTAGAAGCCGCTCTCTATGAGGAGTCATCCAATCAATCGATGGTCCATGGTTCGGGAAGTCAGAGAGCAGAATTTGCCATTGGCCAACTCAGGATGATGCAACATGCATCTATTCAGCCCGGACTCATTCCCCTGTCTAGCGAGAATGAAGATGGATTGGCCGATGTCCTAACATTCGTACAGAGTGTATATGGTGGAATGGCTGATACTCGTGATGGTTTTGCAGGAGATATTGAGCATGAGAGAAACTGAATCAAAAATGGACCTACTAGCAATAGATGATTTCAATGGTGAGCTCCAACAATTGATTGATTGGGCCATTAGAATGAAGAATGACGATGGCTTTGCTGATAGTTTCAAGCCTTTAGATGGAATGTCGATAGGTTCGATATATGAAAAACCGTCTACACGGACAAGAGTTTCCTTTGAGGTAGGGGTTAGTAAACTTGGAGGGCAACCACTTACATTGCTCGCAAATGATATTCAGCTGGGAAAGAGTGAGTCAATAGCAGATACGGCTGCAGTATTGTCTAGATTTATGGACGGGATAACGTACAGGTGCTTCGGTCATTCAGACGTAGAAGAATTGGCCAAGCATTCCTCCGTTCCAGTGATTAACGCACTTTCTGATATGCATCATCCATGTCAGGCTGCGGCAGACTTAATGACAATAACAGAGAAAATTGATTCAGTCAATGGCCATGTTTCATGGGTAGGAGATGGCAACAATGTTTTGCATGACTTGATGCTTGCATGTGCTTCTCTTGGCATCGATATCAAATATGCAACTCCCGTTGGATTTGAGCCGAATGCTGACATAGTTTCTAGGGCCGTTACAATGGCTAGTGACAATGGTTCCAGTATCGTCTCCTCCAATGATCCAATAGAGGCCGTGAGAGATGCCGGTGTGGTATACACAGATGTTTTTGTATCCATGGGAGAAGAGAGCTTAGATGGAAAGATGAGTGCATTTGATGGTTTTCAAATCAATGAAGAGCTAGTCTCCCATGCTGATTCTGATTACCTATTCATGCATTGTCTTCCTGCACATAGGGGAGAGGAAGTCACGAATGGCGTTATTGACTCCAAGAATAGCGTAGTTTTCGACCAAGCGGAGAATAGGATGTGGGCGCAGATGTCGCTTCTGACAAGAATGTGTAATGAAGCGGCGTGGCACACTTACAATGAGTTGTACTAGATTAGCGAGCTTGCGAGTAGCGCGATAAGACAAAGTAACATTGACTTCTTCAAAAGACTTGATGCAGATGCATCTTCTCCAGTAATTATCCTTCCCTTTACCATCATCAAGGTCATTACAGCGGGGATCACTAAGACAACGTGGAGTGGGGGGAAAATGCCTATGGCGAAAGGCATTAGGACTGAGGCTAACGCTAGAATGGACATCGTCCAAGCAACAGTTCTTGCATTTTCTGGCCCGATTCTCATTGCTAGTGTGTTTCTTCCCTCATCGCCTTCCATATCCTGGACGTCCTTGATTATCTCCCTGGACGTATTGTAGAAAATACCAACGAAGAATAAAGACCAGGCCTTTTCACTAAATGGCTCAAAGACTGCAGAAGCACCAAAAACAACTACCAGACCTACTGAGATGCTGATAGAAATATTGCCGGGGAGGCCCTTGTCTTTGAGTCGGAGTCCAAATGGGAACTCATAATTTATCAGCAAGAATAGCGCCATTGTCCAGATTGCTAGAGACGGATACCAATCTGAGACCTCGAAACCTTCCACTGGATTTGATTCTGATATTAGCCAGTAGCAGAGAACGATACTGAGGATCGACGAGAACATAGTGATTGACGTAGCTATTTTTGCATGGTTAAGAGAAATTCTCCCACTAGGCAAGGGCCTGTCAGGACGATTAACTAAATCAATATCAAAATCATAAATATCATTCAATGCATTCCATGAACACATGAAGAAAAGAACAGAAGAAGCGTGCAATATGGTAATCTGTGCCAGTAAACCTTGAGGAACATCTCCTAGGGCGATTATAGAGCCTAAGAAAACACCTAAAACACCTGTGAGATTGTTTCCCAGACGGAATAATGTGGCCCAGTCTGTCGCCGAACTGTTGGCTTTCACGTGCCTGTGTGGGCATTACTTGACTTGAGTATTCCCTATATTATGCGTGAGTCGTAACTTCGCCAATCCTGAGCCCCCATACACAGACTGTGTAGGTACTCCCTCTGAATTGCCCCCTAACATGGCCGATTTTATCGAATCTCGTATCCTTAGCGAGAATATTGCCGACCTGATTCATTGTGGCCCCCCATCTAAATCTATCATTTAGATGATCGAATATTTCCACAGTGTTAGCAGAGCCTCTTTCTTCAAGCAGGACTCTTACTTCCTCCCTTAGTCTGGTTGTTTTGGACATCAGACTGACGCCCCTATCTTTTGTGATTGTTTCTTCATTCTTGACCTCAGGCCCTTCCAGGAAGATGGAGATATCTCTACGGGCGTGGCCAGTCTCGGCAGAGGCCTCCATGATCCAAGATTAGCTAGTCTGCCCTCTCCACAGACGAGAGAATCGTGACTTGGCATTAGTTCACTATTAGCCCTCCGGAGTGAGCTTAGAGGAACAATCCTGTATGGCTTTGACTTCATCTGGTAAGTTACGTCTAAATCGTAGTTGCTGCTTCTGTTCATGAAACCGTGTTGGTGTGATTTGCATATTAACCAAAGCAACGGAGTGAAGGTAAAAGTGAAAGTGAAAACAAGAGTAATGATAGTAGCCACTGTTTTCAAATATGGAAGGTGGGTGGCACTAATACCGCTCGTGTGGTGTAGTTCGGTCCATCATGTCGCCCTCTCGAGGCGACGACCCGGGTTCAAATCCCGGCACGAGCACCAGAATATGATTAGGATGCAAACTATTTCATTCATTCATAATTGAACTGGAACAGGAGGAACTTCTAATAATCTCAAGCAACGAGCAGTTTCATGAAGCTAAGGTCTGTAGCCATTGCGATACTCTTCTTCAGTTCGGTGCTTTCCGGATGTGCTGGTAATGATTCAGAGAAAGACGAAAGGATAGAAGC
>DANL01000059.1:0-74321 GCA_002499865.1 Euryarchaeota archaeon UBA121
CCACTGAACGAGGATGTCGGGTCCCACGTGGTCACAGTGACCGCCACGGATAGTGGAAGTGCGACAGCGACTGAGACATTCACAATAGTTGTCACAGACACTAACGACGCGCCAACCATAGACAGCACGCACATCACTTCTGCAACTGAAGACGCTCTGTACACGTACACCATCACGGCGACAGACCCGGATGGAAACGAGCAGGCAGCGTACACCTATGATGATACGACAAACCCAGATTGGCTTTCCTTCACAGACAATGGAGACGGAACGGCCACGCTAACTGGAACACCAGACAACTCTGATGTCGGAGATCACACAGTCTCATTCAGTGTATCCGACGGAACAGCAACTGACACAGCATCCTTCACCATTACAGTGGCGAACACCCAGGATGCCTCAACCGGAAGCATCTCCATCACAGGTAGCGCTTACGAGGGACTGACCCTAACTGCCGACACAAGTGGCGTTTCCGATGATGACGGAATAGGCACATTCACCTACCAGTGGTCAGACGCTGACGGAGCTATCTCAGGGGCAACAAGTAGCACCTACACGATACCAGCCTGCGACCCAATCTCGGACTGCGCATCAATAGGCAAGGTCTACTCGGTAACAGCAGTACACACAGACGCATACGGAGTAGTCGAGGCACTATCGCTCTCAGCTGGCCCGACCAGTGCTGTCGTGATCAACCCAACCGGTGACCTTGACTCTGACGGAATCACGAACGACGTCGACACTGACATAGACGGTGACGGATACACCAACACCGCCGATGCCTTCGACTACGACGGAACCGAGTGGTATGACACGGACTCCGATGGAACTGGTAACAACGCTGACACCGATGACGACAATGACGGAATCTGTGACACAGCCGCATTCGATAACGCCCTCACGGGCAACACCAATGCAGGAAGCGCAGTGCCATGCTACAACGGGCCAGACGACTTCCCACTAGACAGCTCCGAGCAGTTCGACGCTGACGGAGATGGCTGGGGCCACAACGCTGATGTGGATGACGACGGTGATGGTATCCTAGACGCTGTAGACGACGACAGGGACGGCGATGGCACGGACAACAGTGCTGACGCGTTCCCAGACAACCACAACGAATGGGACGACACCGACTCTGACGGCATCGGTAACAACGGTGACACGGATGACGATGGTGACGGAACACTGGATGTCAACGACGCCTTCCCGCTCGACAACACCGAGGACACCGACACCGACGCAGATGGCATTGGAAACAACGCTGACACAGACGATGACGGTGACGGATACTCAGACGCAGACGAGACAACCAACTGTGGCACTGCTTCCGATCCGCTAGACGCAACCAGCACGCCTCTGGACACAGACGGCGATCTGAGCTGCAACGAGCTGGACGCGGATGACGACGGAGACGGATACGACGACTCGAACGACGCCTTCCCACTTGACTCCACAGAGTGGGTCGACTACGACGGTGATGGAACCGGCGACAACGCTGACACCGACGACGACAACGATGGAGTTGACGACGCTACAGACGCATTCGACAACGATGTCGACGCATGGACCGACACCGACGGTGACGGCCTAGCAGACGACTTCCCGAATTACCCGATTGTTACCACGACTTCACTGTGCAGTATAGGCAGTGGGTCTTTCTCGTCTGACAGTTGTACGTTCACTCTGCCAGCTGGTGAAACACTAGACATCACAATGACTACCGCGTCATGGGCAAGTGAGGCAGGTCTAACATTGAATACTCCAACAACTACAGGAGTTAACCTGGAGACTTCGGGAGGATACACGTCCTTCGGTAACTACGGTACATACACGTGGACATACACCGATGCTGGATCTTACACATTGACAATAACCGACTCCTATGGGGATGGTGGCCAAAGTGCTAGCGCATCATATACGTTAACCACGCCAACGCCATCAGTCAGCGCTGCAGGAACGGTGCTAGACATGGATGACGACGGAGATAACGTACTCGATGCTAATGAGAACACAGGATGTTCCCTACTGGCGGACTGCGACGGTGACGGAGACAACGACGACACTGACCAGTTCCCATTGAACTCGGCCGAGTGGGACGACACAGACGGCGACGCTCCAGCAGGATCGGACGGTACCGGATACGGAGACAACAGCGACGCGTTCCCAACTGACGCCTGCGCCAACGTCGACACAGACGGAGACGGACAGCCAGACACTATCGTCAGCGGTTGCACAACCACTCTGACAGAGGATGTTGACGACGACAACGATGGTGTCGGAGACGCGTTCGACGACTTCCCGCTGGACTCCGGCGAGACCACGGACACCGACAACGACGGCACAGGCGACAACGCTGACACCGACGACGACGGTGACGGATACGCCGATGTAGATGACATCGCACCTCTGGACTCCGCCGAGTGGTGGGACACAGATGGCGATGGAATCTTCAACACTGCTGACTCCGATGACGATGGCGATGGAACGCCTGACAACACCGACACATACCCATTGGACGCGGACAATGACGGCTGGGACGACGTGTACGAGGACGCATGTGGCACTGACAAGAACAGCGCCAGCTCGACGCCATCCGACAATGACGGCGACACTGTCAAGCTAACTTACCCAGGTACAGGCGGACAGACCACAGCAGTCAACATGTGCGACTCGGTAGACACCGATGACGACAATGACGGATACCTCGACACCAACGACGACTTCGACTTCGACCCAGAGGTCTGGGTGGACACTGACGGAGACGGCCTAGCCGACTTCATCGATCCGAACTCGACAGTAGTGGCATACACAACTGTACAGCTGTGCAGCAATACCCCCTGGTACACAATGTCATCATACCCGAGCCCAGCAACAGGAGCATACCTGGCTGTCTCCAGCAGCGATGACGACACCAACCTCGACGGCGAGGAGGACGCAGAGTGTACATTCACTCTGCCTGCCGGTGAGACGCTAGATGTTGTCCTACAAACTGCCAGCTACGGCAGTGAGGCAATGCTACAGATCGTCAAGCCAGATGGAACTGCCGTAACATACGGCTCTGGCTCATTCAGCACGGGCACCACCTACAACATAGGCTCGTTCACAGACGCTGGATCCTACACCATTTACTACGGTGACAGCTGGGGTGACGGTTGTAACCCATCGACATTCTACGGAGCTTGCTTCGTACAAGCCAGCTACACATATGTCTCCGGGACGACAGTACCAAGCATCACCACAGCTGGAACAAGCGTGGACAGTGACGATGATGGCGACGGATACTCCGATCTAGATGAGGGAGACGCATACGACACCGCAACAGCAGCCCTCTGCGACGACGGTGGCGCCTACGCATCATCCAGCAACTCGCTGGACAGCTCCAGTACTCCGGCTGACATGGACGGTGACTTCACCTGTGATGCTCTTGACAGTGACAGGGACGGTGACTCGTACTCCAACACAGTGGACGTGTTCCCAGACGACTCGACAGAGTGGGTAGACTACGATGGAGACGGAACTGGCGACAACGCAGACACCGATGACGATGCAGACGGAACTCTAGACGTCAACGATGCCTTCCCGTACGACATCTGTGCAGACACTGACACCGATAACGACGGCAAGGCCGATACCATGACGGCCGGTTGCACATCAGCTACCGTACTGGACATGGATGACGACGACGACTCCGTAATGGACGCAGATGACGCCTTCCCACTGGATAGCGCCGAGACACTGGACACCGATGGAGACGGAATAGGCAACAACGCCGACACCGACGACGATGGCGATGGTGTGATCGACACAACCGATGTATGGCCACTGAACGCATGCGCGAGCGGTGACTTCGACAGCGATGGAAGCCCTGACACCCTCGTGGCAGGATGCACATCCGCAGTAGCATCGATAGGATTCGAGGCCGCCTCCACAGGTTCGATATACACTGACACAGGCAACGAGTCTCTGAACCACACTCTCGTCAACAACGCTGGCGAGTCAGCAGTGGCCTACAACAGCGGGTCCACGAACGTGTGTCAGACCCTCACAAGCACCGGATCGTTCGGATACACTGGAAACTTCAGCTGCTCGTTCACTGTGAACGAGGGAGAGTCGATGAGCTTCAACGCATACTCGGCGTACACCAGCATCTACCACCCAGTGACTCTAACCGGGCCTTCCGGTCACTTGCTGCTATCAGTAGGAAGCGGGGACTCCGGAACATCGTTCACGGGATCCTACGGACCATTCTACGAGGCAGGAACATACACATGGTTCCAGAATAACACAGGATGGACCTCGACCTACAACATGATCGCGTTCTCTGCCTCGGTAACGGGTAGTGACGTCAGCTATGGCGCCGCGTACACAACAACCGGTTCAACAGGACTGACAGACGGTGACTACTTCGGAGTCACCAGCTACGCGACAACCGTAGGCGCGTTCACAGAAGGAACACAAGGATACCAGATGTCAGACACGGACGGAATAGTCACCCTGACTACCAGCAGCGTCTCTGACGTTGACAGCGTCTCAATGGACCTATACGTCCAGAGTACCAGCTGGGAATCCTCGGACTACATCACTGTGAGCTTCGTTGGAACAACCACCACTACCGTACTTCTGGACACTAACGGATACGACATCGACCTTGACTTCCCAACATACGAGGGAGCATGGACAAGCGTGTCAGGCGCTGTTTCAGGAACAGGATACCTAGTAGTGGAGTTCTCTTCGAACGCCGCAACCGAATCCATCTACCTGGACAACATAATGTTCTACTCGGATGGACTCGACCTCGATCTCGACGACGACAACGACGGATACCTAGACGTCAATGACGACTGTCCTTTCGACGCGGCTGAGCACGTAGACACCGATGGAGATGGCTACTGTAACATACAGGACACCGACGACGACGGAGACGGAACCTACGACTGGAACGATCTGTACCCATTGGACCCGACCGAGACATCTGACGCTGACGGTGACGGAATCGGTGACAACGCCGACCTCGACGACGACAACGACGGAACCCCGGACACATCGGACGCATTCCCTTACGACCCGACCGAGGACTCTGACGCTGACGGTGACTTCATCGGAGACAACGCCGATACCGACGACGACAACGACGGAGTTACGGATGACATGGACGTTTGGCCACTAGATGGCACACAGAGCACTGACACCGATGGAGACGGCATAGCTGACTTCCTCAACTCAATCACGCCCGGTGAGTCCTTCGACTTCGAGACAGGAGGAATACCCTCCAACGTCACCACTGCATGGAGCTTCACACGATGCACTGGAGGACAGAGCGGAGCAGCATGCATACCAACGACAACGTCTCACAACGACTGGTCGGTAACCACGACCACGCCTATCACAGGCAGTTACTCGTTGATGTCCGGACAACTATCCAGCGGATCATACGGTGAGGTCACGGCCTCTATCGCGTTCTTCACCACTGGAGGGGACCTGTCATGGGACTGGAAGGTCAGCTCGATTGAGAGAACCTTCACCACCCCTTGGACAGACGGACTCAAGATATACGTCAATGGAATCCAGATCGATGCCTCGCAACACGGCGGTTGCATTAACGGTGAATGGTGTGGTGAGGACTCAGGAAGCATGACATGGGCAATGCCAGCCGGTAACAACACGGTCGACTTCACATTCGACTTCGGAACCGGTAGCGCTGCTGGATCAAGCACTGCTTGGATCGACAACCTGGTTCTGCCAAGCGTAATGACATCATCCAACTATGACCTGGATGATGACAACGATGGTGCGAACGACACAATCGATCTAGACAGCCTGGACCCATGTATCGGACTAGACTCTGACGGAGACGGACTTTCGGACACGCTAGGCACTCTATTCAACGGAACCGCCTGTGATGCCTCGTTGTACACTATTGACGATGACGATGACAACGACGGCTGGACGGACGCAGAAGAGCTAGCTTGCGGAACAGATACCCTAGATGCTACTTCGATGTCGCCTGACAACGACGCAGACGGAATCTGTGATGGCATGGATGACGATGACGACAATGACGGTGTACTCGATGTAAACGACGCGTTCCCAATGGACTCCAGCGAGTTCTCGGACAACGACGGAGATGGAACAGGTGACAACAACGACACCGACGACGACAACGATGGAGTGACCGATGGATTGGATGCGTTCCCACTAGACTCCAGCGAGACTTCCGACTATGACGGAGACGGAATCGGCGACAACGCTGACACCGACGACGACGGTGACGGATGTGACGATGCTAGCGATGCGTTCCCATACAACGTCAACGAGTGCGTGGACACGGATGGAGACGGCCTTGGAGACAATGTCGACCCAGATGACGACGGAGACGGAGTGGCTGACGTTGCTGATCCGTTCCCAATGGACCCAAGCGAGTCCGCGGATGACGATGGCGATGGAATCGGCAACAATGCAGACACTGACGACGACGGTGACGGAGTAGACGACGCTGACGACGCGTTCCCAATGGACCCAAGCGAGTCCGCGGACCTCGACGGCGACGGACTGGGAGACAACTCAGATGCGGATGACGACGGAGACGGCGTCAACGACGGTATCGATGCGTTCCCAACGGACCCGAGCGAGACTGCAGACCTCGACGGCGACGGAATCGGTGACAATACAGACACCGATGACGACGGCGACGGAGTAGACGACTCTGACGACGCATTCCCATACAACCCAGGAGAGTCAGCTGACTTCGACGGCGACGGAATTGGGGACAATGGAGACAACGACGACGACGGCGATGGTTATGCAGACGCCGACGACTGGGCCCCAATGGATGCAAGCGAGTGGCTCGACACCGACGGCGACGGAACCGGCGATAATGCTGATGACAACGACGACGGTGACGACTACACAGACGCGTACGAGATATCCTGTGGAACAAACTCACTTGATGCGAACTCGGTGCCATCCGACTTCGACGGTGACGATCTCTGTGACGCTCTGGACGATGTCGATAACTCAGCCGGAGAAGGAGACAGTGAGACTGAGCTAGGATGGACGAACGCAGTCCCAGGATTCCCTGCTCTGCTAGCCGCTATCGCTCTTGTGGGCGCCGCTCTAGTCGGTCGCAGAAAGGAAGACTGAGCAATCAGTCAACGAAACCCGGCCCGGGGGCAATCCTCCGGGTCGGGCCAAACACCCATTCAGTAGTCAAAGAGACTGCGTACACTGGTAATGCTGATAAGTCGACTCAATCAGGAGTCAATGATAGCATGCCGGGAACTACGAGAGTTGAGATTAGGACATTGAAGGTTGGAAGGTACGTCGCTCTCGAGGAGAACGCCTACAAAATACTGGGTATGAGCAAATCGAAGCCAGGGAAGCACGGTTCCGCCAAGGCCAGGATCGAGCTGGAAGACATCTTCACAGGTCAGAAGAGAAGCCATGTCGGAACAGTTACCGACACCATTCATGTCCCTCTTATAGAGAAAGGCTCGGCCATCGTGACCCACATTCAAGGGAATGAGGTCCATGCCATGGATAACAAGACATACGAGACCCTCATCCTCCCCATGGATTCGGAACTAAACCTAGTCTCCGGAGGGGAGATCCAGTGGATGGAAGCTATGGGAAGATACAAGGTGACCAGGGACCACTGACTCTGAAAACCACTTCTCAGAGCCTCATTCGTCATGAATCTATAAGCGACTCACCCCAAGCCAAGTATGGGCGATGTCATGGGAGATGTTGAGAAATCAGCCTACAGGCAACCAGTAACCGCCTCAGGCCTAAAGGCCATCGAGAATGGAACCCTCACTTGGCTAGACGAGGACATGTACAACAACCTGAACACGGGTGTGTTGGAGCAATACCTGGAAGAGAAGAACCTTCATGATTCATTCGAGATAAGTCACTGGAATACTAGGAAGGTTCTGATCGGGGTCCTGATAGGTGCTCTATTCAGCGGAGTCACAGCATACATCGGGCTCAAGATCGGAATGGCGGTCTCCGCGGCATGGTATGTGGCATACTTGCTGGGAATGGCACTGAAGTGGACTCCCTCTGAGGTCAATATAGCTACTAGCGCAACTACTGGGGCCACGCACGCCTCAACTGGATTCATATTCACATTCCCAGCTATTTTCCTACTCGCCTACTCCGATTCATACCGTGTCGGTGACGGATTTCTTATCTCTTCAGTGGATACCCTGCAATTGGCATTCATAGGCATAATTGCATCCATGTTCGCCGGTTTCCTTGGTGTAATGTACTTCATAATTTTCAGAAGGGTATGGCTGGTTGAAGACCCCTTGCCAATGCCTGGTTTTGAGGCTACTTTGAAGATGCTAGACATAGCTTCGGATGTCAGTACGGGTGCCGCAGATGCGGCTAGGGACTCCTTGAAGACTGTAGGGGTATGGACAGTAGCCACTATGGCATTCATGTTCATTATCGACTATCCGATAAGATGGGGTAAGAAATTGGCAGGAGCACCAAGCAGTATCGCTGACTGGGTGGCGATGACCCTTTCCGGACAGGACTGGGGACTGGCATCAGTTTACACAGAAAGATGGATTCATCAGCCCAGTAAGCTAGAAAACGGATTCGCTCCGTACAACGGGATCACGCCCTACTCCAGCTCAAATCCGTTCTCTTACACCTTCCTGGGTATCGAACTTAGCCCCACCCTTCTGGCTATTGGTTGGTTCATGAAATTCAGAGTTGCCTTCCTCGTCAATCTAGGCTCAATTGTTGCATGGTTTTTCCTAGTTCCATTAGTGGTAATCCAAGATGTTCCGGTATACGACCCCTCACTAGGTTCATATGTCAGCATAACCCAGTATTCGGATCCTTCATCTGGAATATTTAACCCCACAATCCAGTGGAAGGCATTCTCATCAGTGGTAAGGACGATTGCTATTGGGGCTATTCTGGGAGGAGGAATGTTTGGACTGATCAAGATGGCCCCGACATTCATCTCTATCTTCGGAGACATATCCTCTGCATTCACGGGGGAGAGGGGAGACGAGTTCATAGAGAACAAGGGTTGGTATGAATGGCCACTCACTCACATCCCGGTCTTCATGGCAATCTCATTCTTCGCAATGATCCTTACATTCCTAGTGGGAGGATTTCCTCTCCTGCCCTCAGCAATTTTCGCCATTGTGCTGATATTCACCACTTTCCTTCTAGGGGCAATAGCTGTTAGGGTGATGGGAGAAACAGGCATAGAGCCAGTCTCAGGAACCTCCTTCATTGTGCTACTGATGCTTCTGCTGATATTCCTTAATCTGGATGTTGGACTGGACAAGGAGGAATCGGTTCTAATTGCCTTAGTTGGAACCACTGTCTTTGGTTCTGCCATCAGCATGAGTGGTACCGTGGTGGGCGATTACAAAAATAGCCTATACATTGGCAACAGGCCTTACCATATCTCCAAGGGCAACATCATGGGAGTTATCCCAGGGGCAATACTGGGCGCCGCAGTAGCTATTTTCCTGTCCAAGCTATTAGCGGACGGCACAATAGACCTACTAGCCCCCCAAGCGAATGCCTTCGCGTACTTCACCACCATACTGGCTGAGGGACAGGGGGACTGGGGAGCGCTGGCTCTGGGATTCGCACTAGGTGCATTTGTCGAGTGGGCCACAGGAATGGGCACCTCGTTCGGCCTTGGAATGTATTTGCCCACTCCAGCAACCTTCCCAATGCTCCTAGGTGGAGCCGCCAGGGACTGGTGGGAGAAGAGAAGACTACAGCCTAAGGTGGATTCTATCAGAATAGAGAAAGGATCCCAAGAGGCAGAGAGATCAAGGGCTTTGATGCTACTCTACACATTCATGATAGCCGCAGGGGCACTGACCGGCGAGGCGTTCTATGGAGTGGAAGCCGCGATACTCGCCGTTCTCGATGACCAGATAGGGACTAGCCTCTCGAACTGGCCGGCAATCAGACTGGCCGGCTTCATAATACTCAATGCTATTCTAGGGGCCTTGATCTATATCCTATTCAGTAAAGCCGGAATAATCGGGACCAGTAACGGTCCAAGGGAACCGGATTCCAAGGTTATGGATGCAGAGCTTGCGTGATTCCATGAGTCAGGAAGATTCCGCCAAGCCGGGCCATTATGCACTGCTCGCAGTCGCGCTTTTGGCAGTATCAAGCGCTGGTGCCGTACTCCAGCAGATGGAAGGAGTACCTCCTCTACTGAAGGCTTCATGGAGGATGTATGGGACATCGATAGTACTCATACCGGGCTTCATCTATCAGTGGAATAGGATGGAAGAAGGAACCCTTCAAATTAGAGACTGGCTACTGATTTCAATTTCAGCCATGTTCCTAGCTCTTCACTTCGGAAGCTGGATTTGGTCCCTAGATCATACTAGCCTAGTCCATAGTCTACTTTTCGTGACTAGCCATCCACTGGTAGTAGTCGCATTAATGCCTCTCATCGGGGCAACTGTGAGAAGAGGACATGTATTTGGTGCAGTCATAGGTTTTCTCGGGGCATCCATAGCCCTACTAGAAGTGGAGAGTAACAGTCAAGTGACCTTGATTGGAGACGCCGCGGCTTTCCTTGGTGCCGTCACTGTGGTTGGGTACCTAATGATTGGAAGGCATCTCAGGTCTTCTAGAAGAACTCCGGTATTCATCTACGCATTCCCAGTCACACTATTGGCGGGACTAATGCTTACGATAGGATCTGTCTCTTTAGAGGGAACGGCCCTAACCTCCGCCACACCCGAACTAAGTGCATTAGGCTGGATGGATGCTGTATGGCTTCCGTGGATAGCATACCTGTCCCTCGGACCAGGGCTCTGCGGACATACCGTCATAAACACAGCACTAAGGTGGATTTCTCCAATTGTGGTATCTGTTGCTCTGATATTCGAACCAGTCATTGGAGGGGCGATCGGATGGGCGATAACTGGAGAGGCCTATATCGGAACATGGACACTTATCGGTGGTCCATTAATGCTAGTGGGGGCAATAATGGTAACCTTGGAAGAGAGTAAAAATACGCAAAATACAGACACGCATTCATGAACTATCTGCCTGTCGCATGCATGTGAAGAAAGTACACCTCCTTGTTACTAACGATGATGGAATAGATGCAGAAGGACTAGTTTCACTAGTAAAGAGGTTGCACTCGAAAGGACATCCAGTAGTGGTACTCGCTCCTCAGAACGAGCAGTCTGCCACTGGAATGAAGCTGACTCTTTCAAGTGGAATGCAATTCACAGAGAGAAAGGACCTCTCTGAAGCTATCAAGGTAGAGGGCGGTCCTCCGCTCAGAATGTTCTCCCTAGATGGTAGCCCTTGTGATTGTGTCATCGTGGCGCTCGAGGGAGGACTGAAATCGTGGGCACCAGAAATAGATCCAATGCTTTGTATATCTGGAATCAACCACGGCCCCAATCTTTCTGTCGATGTACTTCATTCGGGTACAGTATCCGCCGCCAGAGAGGCATCCCTGTACGGGATGCCATCGATCGCCACCAGTCTAGCGACATACAATCATAGAAACTTTGAGGATACTCTTGAGGTCGTAATGGGGCTGGTCGCCAAATGCGAAGAATCACTGCCTGCCCAACTTCCCAACTTACTCAGGCCCAACGGAACTGGGAACAAGCCATTTGGCGACGACGAAGGATCATTGTTGAGATCGGCCTTCCACCATGGGGATATCTTCCTCAACGTGAACATGCCAGAGAAATGGAACGGTTCAGTCACTACAGTTTCATTGGGTGCGAGGTGGTACAGAAGTGCTTCTGACATGGACCAGGCACCTTCCAAGGGAATAGAATTCGAAGTCGGGGCAGCCACCATAGTCGAGGAGGACATTCCAAGAACAGACTGCAATGCCATCAATGACGGAAAGGCGTCGATAACGCCTCTAGGTAGCTGGCCTTCTAACCACCCTCTCGGTATTAGTGAAAGACTGCTAGAGTCTTCCATCAATGAGTCCCCAGATGGCCTTCCTTACTGGATATGAGAGTCAATTAGGTGATGTATCACAGAGATGCATGAATGCCCCTGTAGCCAAGTCCTCCCCAGGGACAACGAACCGAGAGGCAAATCCACCTCCCGCAAGTCCAAATCCAAATCGTCCGAAAGAACGAATCCACACTTTCCTGCAATGTCGACACTTTCGAAAATGCTTCCACCAGCATCCAGAACATAGGAATCCACGCCATCAATATTCCATTCCTTAAGGGTCTGGTAGATATCGCCACCGGACTGTCTTATTCCCTTGGAAACCTCTGTGAAACGTCCGATGGGGGGGACCGGGGTCTTCATCAGGGATTTGAAGTGCCCTGCTATTGATCTCTCATCGGGCCTAACGCCTCTAAGATCGCAACCATCGAAGAAAACCCTCCTCGGAATGCCACCACCCATTAGGTGGACAACTATCTGTGTATCTTTCCTTATTCCGTGAGAGATGAATAGCGCAGAATTTACCGCCCTCACAAGGACGTCCATTCGTCCGCCATCGCCTGGCAAGTCGTTTAGGTTAAGCTTCCCACTACTGGGCGCCCTATTGCCAATTATGGCAAATCTCCTTTCCATGGGATCACCCCATGCCTAGTTCGGAATCATCGAAGTCCATCATAGACTGCATCTGTCTACGGAACCTTCTGTCGCCCTTCATACCACGCATCATCTTCCTGCTCCTATTCCACTGTGCGAGCAACTCTTTGACATCCTTCTCAGTTGCTCCGGACCCTCTTGCTATCCTCCTTATCCTACTAGATTTTAGCAACAAAGGCTCATCCTTCTCCCTCTGAGTCATCGAATCCATAATTATCCTGAACTTCTCAAGATTATTCTGCATCTGCCTTTTCTGCCCAGTGCTGAGATTCCCCATTCCTCCAAACATACTATCTGGCAAGTGTGAAAGCAATTTATCCATGGTGCCAATCTTGCTCATCATCTCCATCTGCGAGTACATGTCAGTAAGAGTGAATCTACCAGACATCATCCTCTGAGTAATCCTCATGGCTTCATCCTGATCTAAATCTTCAGGTGTGAGATCAATCAGTCCCTTGATGTCTCCCATACCGAGTAACCTAGAAATGAAACGATCTGACTCAAACTTCTCAAGATCCTGTATCCTCTCTCCCTCTCCCACGAAGACTATGGGGGCCCCGGTAGCGGAAACGGCGCTCAGCGCACCTCCTCCTCTAGCCGTTCCATCAAGCTTGGTGACAATAGTTCCAGTCACGCCTACTAACTCATGGAATGTTTGAGCAACTGGACCTGCAGCCTGGCCCACCTGAGCGTCAATAACAAGAAACCTCTCAGTTGCATTAGCGATTTCAGCTATAGAAACAAGCTCTTCCCTGAGTGAGTCATCAAGACTATCCCTGCCCGCGGTATCAATAATTACCACATCAGAGTTACTGAATTCCTTCAGCCCATTCTTCACGATTTTCGAGGCATCACTCTCACCAGGTTCGCCATATACCCCGACGCCTGTTCCCTCTAGTAATTGGCAAAGTTGCTCATATGCTCCAGGCCTGTGGGTGTCTGCCTCTATTACCGAGACTCTGACCCCGTGACGTCGTCTCCACCAATCTGCAACTTTGGCAGTTGTAGTCGTTTTTCCCTGTCCGTACAGACCAACCATCAATATTGTCTCATTATGAGGCCTGATATCCCTTGGAGGGCCCAACATTCTGACTAGTTCAGTGTAGATGATATTCATCGCATGGGTTTCTAGCTTGGTGCCCGGACGTGGCTCTTCCTCAACGACCCTCCTCTCAACCTTCTCAGTGAGCTCTTTCGTCTGTCTGACATTGAAGTCTGCCTCCAATAGAGCCCTGCGTAATGACTTACTGAGCTCCTTTAGTGTGTCTTCGTCAATTTCCCTCTTGCCTTTCAGAAGTCCGGCTGAACCCAGAATACGCCTCTTCAAGCCGTCCAGCGCCATGTACGCGGGTCACGATAGGGTGGTTTGAACATTGTCCGAGGCAGATGGACTCAAATGCCCAGTGCCATGGCGAAGCATGGCTACTGGTATGTGGCAAACCCAAGCCGCTTTCGCCATCGGCATAATCGGCGTTTTCATCGGATGGAGGGGGTCTATCGCTAAAATGACAGGTTTCTTCGATCTATCCGGCTCAGTCAAATACCTACTCTATGGCATTGTCTCGGGAATGTTACTGGCCTCAGCAGCCGATACTCTGATACTCTCTGGAATTATTACCGGGCAAGTGAATATCATCACGGCTAGCTCGTATGCGCTTCTGATTGCAATATGCGAGTCGGCGTTCGTTCTTTTCCTTCTCGGACGACCGAGAAACGTTGCATTGAGAGCATCTCCTCCATTTGGGTGGACTTTGGGGCTCGGAATCGGTGCGATGCAATCATCTGTTCTGGCGTTCAGGCTATTCGATGAAGAACTGAACTCATCCTTTTCTGGATTTTCCATGTATTCAGTATCCATCTGCCTCCTGATATCAGTAACCGCATGCACGGGGCATGCGGTCCTATCGGCGTATCAAGGTGCGATGATTCTAGAGCCTCGAAGGTTGGGCCCCTTCTTCTTGACTTCTATACTCAGGGCGGCGCTGTTAATTTCTCTCATACTTTCAATATACGCCCCTCTGATTCTAGTCGCTCCATTAACTGCAATAGTTGCCGCATGGGCTCCTTCGCAAGAAAGATGGCTACCTTCAGGACTGACACCAGCAGCCAGACAGGCCTACAGGCGAACAACCAGACAGTCTGATCGTCACAGAATCGCTTCTAGTTCTAGGACCAGAGGATCAATGATTGGTGAGGAAGAATAGCCAATAAACCCCATATTGAGGATTTATCGGACATACGTATGGCGCATGATTATATCCATCCGTCCAAGGGTGCGGTCCAATGAGAGTCATCATTGCTGGGGCCGGAGAGGTAGGCAGAGGCGTGGCGGCAGCTCTCCGCCAAGAGCGAAGAAGCGTCGCCTTGATTGACCCCGACCCCTCAGCGATAAATGAGTCCCAATACTTGGACTGCCTTTTGATTACGGGGAGCGCCCTATCTAGGGATTCTCTGATGAGGGCGGGAATTAGCGATGCCGAGATTTTCATAATGGCTACAAATGACGATATGATTAACTTACTGGGGTGCTCTTTCGCCAAGAAGGTCTACAGCGAACTAGTCGGCGAGAGGAACGCCACTGGACTGAGGACCATCGCCAATATCAACGATCCAGGATTAGAGCATCCATCTAGGGGAGCGGGTCCTCTCAGTAGCTGGACTAGGGCTGATCACATCGTCAGCGCCGCGGATGAGATAGTCAGCCAACTTGCCGCGAGCCTACTGGCTCCTTCAATCGATGAAATCCTTCCTCTTGGAGAGTCATCGTGGATCGCATCTACCGAGGTTACAAACTCATCTGCATTAATTGGGACCACCACAGGGGAGGTCGGAGGGATCTTCGCCGGTATGCCCTCAATTTACTCGATAAAAAAGTCCGATGAAAAGGGGACCCTTAGCGAGGGCAATGAAATAATCGAACCTGGTGACATCTTAGTTTTCGTCTCCAATTCCACTGATCAGTTCTCGCAGATAACCAGAAGTGTTGGAAAATCCGATCCCGATCTCAAGGAGAAGGCACAGATAGCAGTTTTTGGTGCAAGCCAGTTCGGAGTCAGGCTATCTGATTACTACCTGAGAAGAGGGCATAGTGTTGTAGTGATAGAGCCCGAGCTGGACTTGGCCAATGAATTAGTAGGCTCTAGAGTAGGAAATAGTAAGAGGCTCGATGTAATACATGGGGACCCACAAGATGAGGATCTTCTCAGAGAGCTTGACATTCATAGCCATGACATTGCGGTGGCGGCGTTAGAAGATGACAATCTAAACATCGCTATATCGATGAGAGCCAAAGATAAGGGAGTATTGAGGACCGGTCTCGTCCTAAGGGATCGTGCCCTCGTCGACGCAGTCCATAGGATCGGCACAATAAATCCCGTCAGCAGGAGGCAAGTGGTGATAACGGGAATTTTGAAATCTATTCACATGAATGTCCCAGGAACTTTCCAAGTTATACCAAACGTACCAGAAGTAATATCTATTTCAGCTGAAGTAAAAGCAGAACAGGGTATCGAGGGCTGGCCAATATCTAAGGTCGAGTCAAAACTTGGTGCAAGAATTGCCATGATAGACAGGGAGGACTTCGATGGTAAGGTTTCAGTCCTCGATCCCAATGCGGTTGAAACCGTATTACTTGGAGATAGGATGTACATACTCCTGTTGAAGGAAGATTTGAAGAAACTCGAGAAGATTCTAGGGAGCTAACCATGCGCTGGGATGTCGTCGGTTTTGTCCTGGGATGGACAATTAGACTAGTCGCACTACCTCTAGCTTTGGTGGCCGCATACAGTTGCTACTTGGGCTCCGAGGGATATGAGTTCGCAGCTAGGACGTATCTAATCCCTCTAATTTTAGCCGCATTTGTCGGACAGAGCCTAGTTTCGTTGGCCAAGGGGGCCGATACCGCATCCAGACTCAGAGATCGTGAAGCCTTCGCCTCTGTCGCCCTTGGATGGATTCCTGTTGTGATACTAGGTGCTTTGCCATACTGGCTAGGAGGTGTTTTCTATGGGCCTGCTGATCTATCTATGGAATCTGTTGCTGTGGCCGATGTCTTCTCTGGGGCTATCCACTCATGGTTCGAGTCAATGTCAGGTTTTACCACGACAGGGTCTACCGTGATAGATCACTCAACAAGTCCACGATGCCTTGAGGGAACAGATTGCATCAGCTCTCAACCGCAGAGCCTGATACTCTGGAGGTCTCTCACCCAGTGGCTGGGAGGAATGGGAGTGATCATGCTAGGGCTCCTCATACTTTCTCAGGCACTTGGGGGCGGGATGTCATTGGCTAGGGCCGAGCTCACCGGACCTTCTCTTTCCAGACTGGGTCCTTCTCTGCAATCCACGGCAAGGAGACTATGGGCGATATACATAGTCCTGACAATAATTGAGATGGTCTTGCTTAGGTTCATAGGCGAAATGAGTATTTTTGACTCGGTAAATTATTCCCTAACTACACTATCATCAGGCGGTTTCGGTACTACTGATGGAGGAGTTATGGCCTTCAGTTCGGCCAGAATAGAGGTCATTCTGATGGTATTTATGGTCCTCACTTGCATCAACTTCAGCCTCCTCCATTTAGTCCTCGTTGGTAAATCAAAAGAGGCCTTCAAAGACGGTGAAGTACGTAGCTATCTATTCATCCTAATTGTTGCATGGTTTGCTATGGCCTTCAACATTTACAGTGCGGGATCACAAGATTTAGGGTTCTTAGAAACTATCAGACATTCGATGTTCCAGGCTATTTCGATTTCTAGTACTGGGTACTCTTCAGCAGATTTCGCAACATGGCCACTGTTCAGTCAATTTGTTTTACTATTGTTAATGATAATAGGAGCGACAGCAGGGTCTACAGGAGGGGGCCTCAAGGTACTAAGAATCAGAATCGCCTTTGAGCTCTCAAAAAGAGAAATATTGAAAATCATCCAACCTAGGAAAGTCGTTGCAATCAGATTCAACGACGAGGTCATAGACGAGAAGAGGATATGGACGGTACTTGGAATGCTAAGCTCTTGGACTGTTCTTGTTACTGCATCGATATTGGCATTCTCATTATTGGAGCCATCTTTGGATATGACCGATGTTCTTTCCGTTTCCCTATCTCTCCTTGGAAATACCGGTCCAGCTTTAGGTGCGTTTGGTCCGACCGCGACTTGGGCCGCACTGGGCGAGCCGTCGTTGATAGTGGCATCACTTCTGATGTGGCTTGGGAGGCTAGAGTTGCTAACAGTCTTGGTTTTGTTACACCCCAAGACATGGCGTAGCGACATCTAGAATGAGTCAAGTGTGAATTGCTTGCCATCAGTAGTTGTTTTTTCATCCTCTGCCTCTATTTGTGGGGGCACTACTGGGGGCTCGGGTAAATTCTCCTGATCATCATACTCCTTCACAATCGATTTCCCCTTTCTGCTACTCTTAGATATGCCATGCAGAGAAAGATGCTCCTCGACACCCAGCCCCATTTTCTTAGAGATACTGAAATCATCGGGGTCTCCACCCAGTGACTCATCGTGGACAGCTAGCAAAAGTGGCCATAGCTCCTCCCTGAATGATGATTTACTAGTAGAAACATTCTCTGACATAGTAGTGACAACATTAACGCTCCTCCAAGATTCAGAGCCCCTTCTTAGAAAGTCTGGGTACCCCAGATAAGGATCAGTCGTGATCGGTGTCTGGGAAACCGCAGCCTGAGAGGTCAGGGCAGATCCCCAATACCATGATCGGAATGCACGATTTGTGAACTTAGTGGCTAGAGACCTATCAGCTAGCTGCATCGCAGTGCTGATTGAAGCAAGACCATCTGAATCGAAGACAGATTGATTGTTCCATGAGAACCAAGCTAGCATCTGATCAGGATCCTTATCGCTATTCCTGAGAATTTCCGATGCCTTGGAGCCACTTTTACTCGAGTATATCTCTTTCATGGCTCTGAATACATCAATCTGAGAGTCCCTAACTGAAACTTCTCCGAGGCCCCTAACATGGTCTGTGGTGATATGCCCCTCAACTAGCGATGAAACCGCCTGCAAGTCCCTAACTAAGGCCCGCAGGTCCCCTGGGTTTCCAGTAATCAACTCCTCCAACGCCCCCGGATCAATAGACAGTCCCTCACCATCAAGAATCCTGTAAGCTATTTTCCGCATGTTCCCGCTGTTCACCCTCTTGAATTGTATCATATCGGATAATCTGAGAACCCTATCTCTGTTAATCCTCCATCCTCTGCCACCTCCCCAGAGCCTCATTGGATCGTTGCAAGTCATAATTACGGGTTGCATACTGACAGACAACAGGTGCATCAACTCGGCCTTTCCTCCCGAATCACCTGAAATGCTCTTCGTCTCATCTTCCGATGAAATCGACTTTCCAATTCTATCTTCTGATATTTTTGAAAAACCTCCAGCGAGATGATCTACCTCGTCTAAGAGGATAATTGTCTTCCCATCTGGTTTGGAATCCCCTGAGAATAAATCTAGTGAGATGTGTTGTGACCCCCTGGTCGCGGCCTTTCTGATAGAGGCCGCATTCCTCTCCTCAGATGCGTTAAGCTCGATAATCGCCCACCCCATCTCCTTGGCTACTGCCTTAGCAATAGTTGTCTTCCCTACTCCGGGGGGGCCAGAAAGTAAGACTCCTCTCTTTTTTGGTATTTTTCCAGTCGACCAAGTGTCCAACCATTGCCTAATAGATCTCACTTGAGCCTCGTTACCCTCCATCTCACGGATACTTTTGGGGCGATATTTCTCGGCCCAATCGTCACTCTCTCCCATAGCGGACACATTTGTCGGTCTAGTCGGGACTCCATGAAGATTGGGAGTCAGAAAAGGGATGAGACATCCCTATTTTCTATGTGACTAATCAATTTCTCAGTTGGTACCCTGATCTGTTGTTGATTGTCTCTGTTCCTTACAGTGACCGTCCCATCCGTCAAGCTCGAGTGATCCACAGTGACGGCCCAAGGGACCCCTATCTCATCAGCTCTGGCGTATCTCTTCCCAATCGACCCAGTCGAGTCAAGATTTACTTGAATTCCTCGAATAGCAAGTACATCTGAAAGTAAGGATTCAGCTAGAACGTCCATCCCATCCTTGTCGAAGAGTGGCAGGATGGAGACATCATAAGGACAAACTTTCTCATTCAGTCTGAGTGTCACATAATCCTCGGACTCCTTTCCATCCTCAGTAAATGCATGATCTAGAACATGCCAGATTATCCTATCAATCCCGAAAGCGGGCTCTATCACATGGGGGGTGAACCATTCTCCATGCACATTCCCCTCCTCTTTCTTCAGAGTAACCATCTCGGATGTTATCTCCACTTCCGAACCATCTTCTAGGCTCAGTAAGAAAGGTATGGAAGAAGGAATACCGGACAGCTCGCTGATTGCAGATACTACTTCACCAGCTCTCTGCCTGAATATGGGGCCGATAACGGACCCATTAGGAGATAGAACCTCTCTCGATACCTTTCGAGGGGTTTCAAATTGCCTCCACGCCCGCAGAAGGTTGGTTCCCGAATGGGCCTCATGGGACTCCAAGTCATGACAGGTCCTATTGGCGATACCTACGCACTCTATCCAACCGTACTCGCCTAGAATCTCACAATCCCAGCAATCCGATGCATAATGTGCCATTTCAGAACCAGCGTGCTGCCTAAACCTGATTTTATCTCCATCAATCCCAATTTTGACTAGGAAATCATAGGTTCTTTCGAGGAAGGATGCAACTGTTGGGTGCCTTACTATTCCCCTATCTAACGCATCTCGAAAAGAAATTCTATGATCTCCTGGGTATTCTCCCTCTGGATCTGATATCATCTCTACCATGGTGCCTTCATTCTCACCTAGTTCATTCCTCCCTGGTGGATCTTCAGGATCAATGAAGTACTCCAGTTCGGCCATGTTAAACTCCCTTAACCTGATCATACCTTGCCTTGGACTGATTTCATTCCTATATCCTCTGCCAGTTTGAACTGCCCCAAATGGTAGCTTCTGCTTGAAATGACGATATAATGAAGGATATAGCATGAACATCCCTTGTGCGGTTTCAGGTCTCATGTAGGCTTCCCTGCCACTGCTCATGGCACCTATCGTTGTGGGGAACATCAGATTCATCGGCCTTGAATCGGACCAGTCTGACTCACCACATTTGGGACAAGAAATATCGTTAGAAGAAATTAATGAGTCTAGCTCTTCACCACCTAGGGAATCTGGATTCTCATGCAATCCCTCAATCAAGTGATCGCTTCTAAATGCCGAATTGCAGGATAAGCATTCAGACATGTAGTCATTGAACTCTCCTACATGACCACTAGCAACTAAGACTGACTTAGGCGTAATCGTTGGAGAGTCAACCTCTACTATGTCTCCCCAAGAAGTCCAGTGATCAATCCAACTTTCGATAACCTTACGCTTAATTGTAGCTCCAACAGGGCCATAATCTACCAAGCCAGCAACCCCTCCGTATATCTCAAAGGAAGGGAAAACTATGCCACGCCTCCTCATCATTGATGTGAGCCTGTCCAGCCTCCTTGATTCGGGCATCGTATCTCCGACTTGGCCACCCATCTTTCAAGCCATCCTTGGGAATTGGCTATCGATGTACGTACCGTGGGGTTATTGATAATGCCATTAACAGTCTTTAATGAGGTTCTTAGAGAAGCATTGATGTACTCATACGAAGCCCAACAGTGTGATAGGTGCAACAAAAAATGCCTGAAATCGAGTATGTAGAGGACAGAATGGAGACTGAAGATCTCCTGGAGAGGCTATGTCCTCCCGTTAGAAATTGGTTTATGGACAAATTTCCGGACTTCACAGAACCCCAAAAGGTGGCCATTCCAAGAATTCTGAAGGGAGAGCACCTCTTACTATGTTCCCCAACTGGCTCTGGAAAAACTCTCACAGCATTCCTCACGATAATAGATGATCTAGTCCGTGGTTCTCTTGACGGGACGCTACCAGATTCTGTCCAGTGCGTATACATATCTCCAATTAAGGCGCTTGCCAATGATATCGAGAAGAATCTTCTAGGCCCCCTAGGCGAAATAAAGGAGAGATTTCTTCCAAGCAGAGCCAAGGAAATCAAAGTCGGACTGAGAACGGGCGATACCCCTCAGAGCGAGAGGGAGAAAATGCTCAGAAAACCTCCGCATATACTGATCACAACACCCGAGTCACTTGGATTGGGTTTGGCATCCAAGAGGTTTAGGCCAATTTTGGATCAAATGAAATGGCTCATCATTGACGAAATGCACTCATTAGTTCCCACAAAAAGAGGCACCCATCTCTCTCTAAGTATGGCTCTGATGGATACTGTGGTATCATCCGATGTCCAGAGAATCGGTATTAGTGCCACCATGGAGCCTCTAGATGCGGTGGCTGAATTTCTAGTTGCTAGCGATTCAAGGGAAACCGACGCAGAGCCCCAAAAAGTAGCTATTGCGAAAATCTCAGGAGACAGGGAGCTCGACTTGGACATAATTCTGCCAACGCCTAGATTCAGCTCTATTCCAGTGAAGGAAATCTTAGATCATAATGTAGACAGAATCAAAGAATTAGCTGAGGCTCACACTACTACATTGGTTTTTGTCAATACAAGGAATATGACTGAGACGGTAGTGCAGAGATTGAAGATAGCTGGGATGGAAGGAGTTGAGGGACATCATGGTTCAATGGACAAGGCGATCAGGCTTGATGTGGAAAGTAGGCTCAAGAATGGATTACTGAGATGTGTTGTTTCATCGTCTAGCCTTGAAATGGGTATCGATATAGGTTCCGTGGATTTAGTCATTCAAGTTGGCTCTCCGGGGTCAATCGCCACGGCTCTGCAGAGAATAGGTAGGGCAGGACATCAGGTTGGTGGCTTGCCCAGAGCTAGGTTCCTACCTACCTCGCCCCATGATCTGATGGAACTCGTTGCATTGCAAATGGCTATTTTGGAGGGAGAGATGGATTTACTAAAATTCCCACAGAACTCACTCGATGTGCTAGCACAATTCCTAATCGGCCTTACTATAATCAAGGAGTGGGATATTGATGATGCCTACTCTCTTGTTACCTCATCATGGCCATACAAGGAACTTCCTTACGATGATTACATCGAAGTTCTAGACATGCTTGATGAGGAAAGAAGAGTTTGGCTTGACTGGGAGGATAACAGATTCGGAAAGCGTGGATTTGCTCAAATGATCTATTACACCAATATAGGAACTATTGCTCCCGATAACAGTTACTTGGTTTTCACTGGAGACGGAACTTTGGTGGGGCAACTTTCTTCTTCTTTCGTTTCAAGTCTCAGAAACGGGGATGTATTCCTGTTGGGTGGATCCACCTACAGGGTAGCTAGTGTGAGAGGAACCAGGGTAAATGTCACTCCCGCAACCGGATACAGGCCAACAATACCCTCTTGGACAGGCGAGGCCAATAGTCGCACACATGAATTAAGTCAGGCTGTTCTCAGATTATTGAGTCAGATTTCTGTAGGGGCCAGAATGGCAACCGATTATGAGCCAATCCTGACAGAAGCATTACGGCTCAATAGGCCTGTAGCGTTGGCGCTGAAACAGTTCCTGGACGAGCATGTTGCTACTACGTTCCAAGTTCCTTCTAATGACAGGATACTTATCGAGCAGGTAGACTCCCCTCTCCCAACCTACGTTGTGACTACCTGCAGGGGAAGGGCCTTCAACCTCGCACTAGGATATCTCTTCGCTGGAATCGCCTCCAAAGAAAATATAATCATTCACGAGCTTTCATTTGACGAGAATGGATTTATGGCAAAATTGAGCCATGAGGTTGAGATTTCCAAGATTCCAGAGGTATTTAGGAATGACACTAGCGAGGAAATACTCCAGAGATATATGATGGATTCCCAACTGTTCTCAAAGAGGTTCAGGGAAGTGTCATCCAGGAGTATGCTGAATCCTAGAAGAATCGGTGCCGAGGAAGTTAGTCCGAAGCAGTTCCAGCAGAAGGCAGAGGCGATTATGACAAAACATCGTCAGATGGATGGCTCGGTCATAATCAGAGAGGCGATGAGTGAGATTCTAAATGGTGATCTCGATATGGAGCAATTACGTAACTTCATCTCCAGAATGGATACAGAGGATGTCAGAATTGTACATAGGCGCGTGAAAATGCCTTCGCCCCTTGGAATGACACTATTCATGTCCGCATTTGAGGATCTTCTGAGCCTAAGGACTAGGGCTTACCTGATCAAGGACGTAGACCCGGAGATCCTAAGGCGTCTTTTGGGTGCCAGATCTTTGGCTACCGATCTGGATAAGCAGATGATTTCTGAGTACTATCAGTCAAAGGTGGCCACTCCGAAGAATGCTATTGATCTCCTGAGACTCATGGATATGGGAGGGGGGCTAGAGCAAGGCCTCACCAATCCACTTTACAATTCGAAGCTTAGTGGAATCGAAATCCCTGTGATTCGACAATGGGTACACGAACTAGCAGAGAGGGAATTAATTACCAAGGTGAGGAATACAAATCACGAGCAAATTGACGATAAATGGTTCTCCATCAGAATGGCAGGAGTCCATGGTACTCTGGGCTGTCTCGCAGTTGCAGGCGCATCCGAGATGGAGGACTTACGGGCCCTATACACTGGTGGCCTGACCTATGAGATAGCCGAAGACTTCACTGGCGGTACTCCTTCAAAATGGGCTTCTTCAAGTCTTTCCGATCCTCTAGACTGCCTCAGACTGAAGCTACTGGACATGCTTGGTTCGGAAGGCCCACAGACTCTTGATCAACTCAGTGATAGGCTACCTTTCCCCGTGGCACAAGTAGAGTCAGTCCTACAAGAGCTAGAGATGAGGAACTTGGTATCAATAGGCTTCTTCACCCAAACAGAAGAAGGGGAGTTTATCCTCAGAGTAGACGAATATCGGATTACTGGAGGAAGCGTAGAGGTAGTGGATTATCGCACCCTTCAGACACTTCTCCTACAGAAATCCTTCACGGAGTTTTCTGAGCCCTCTGAAGCGATAAAATCGCTAGCGTTGATTCAGAGAAGGGACGAGCTACTTCATAGGGTCAAGAATTTCAGATTCAGAGACTGGAAAGACTTCAAACACGATTCTGACGTTTACAACGGAAGACTATTGCACAATAGGGTAGGATACACAACTCTAGATCAGATACCTATGCTTCTGGGGCTTCGATCGGATCCTTGGCTGGGCTCTTTAGAAGAAGAAATACTCGAGAAAATCCCTGAAGACGGAATCACAAGAACAGAACTTCTTTCTGAGTACCCCCGAGGTAAGGAAAATCAACATATTCAGAAAAGCATCAAGAGGGCCATATCTAACCTAGAGCGACAACTGGTTGTTGCTAAGCAATATCTAGACGTCCCCAATAGAAAGAGATCAATAGCACTATTTAGGAGAATTCATGGTGTTGTCGAGCCACTTGACTTTCCCAAAGCACTAGCTCAATTGATATCAAAGATAGGGCCAGTAAGATTGCATACACTGAGGTTTTTCGTCAGCAGGCCTGTTGAAGAGCTCGCTGAAGTCCTTAGGGAACTAGAAAACGAGGGTACGATTTGCAGAGTGGTCGCATTACAACCCGATCCCACAGACTATTACTCATCCCATGAGGATGCTGAGAAGCTACTCTCGCCATTAGCTGAAGATAGAAAGATGAGAATTTTAGCACAGTCGGACCCGTTCTGTAGTCGCTTCATACAAGAAGTAAGGATGATACTGAAGCAAGGTTGGTACCATCCGGTTTTCAAAGGCGTGGACCCGATAGGCAGGATATTGATGTTCGTGGTTAACGACTATCTGGAGATTAAGGACGTGAATATCCCACATTCTTACCTGGACGAATTCAAGGACACATTCAACGAGCTACTGGAAAACTATCGTGACAGATTAGTGGATGTCTCTGTAATGCACTCTTTCAACGGGGTCCCAGTACATGACTGCGATGAAAATATCCAAGGTATACTCGCTGATCTTGGATTCGTCTCTATGGGGGACGGAGAGAGATACATACGTGGGGGAATCGTGGAACCGAGGCCAAGAAATGAGGTGAATAGGCTCCTTTTCCATACGCATAATATTCATCAGATAAGCAGGTGGGAAAATGAAACCTATGCTCTGAAGGAGATTGATGAACTGAGAGACGACTTCGCACTCAGGGGACGTTGTGAAATGTTCAGAGTTGATCTACAATCAATGGCCGCAACTGAGCAACTTCACCAAGGTACCAATCTCAGGGGCCATCAAGTTTGGGCCAGACTTCCTCACTTCCAGAGATTACTAGCAATTAGAAACGCACCTCCTAATGATGATGATTTCGGTGTCTTAGATTTCTTCAGGAATCATAACGATCCCTCGGTTTTCATGGAGAGGCTAGCCATGCGTAGGGCCGAATTTAGGAAGCTTATCTCCCCCCTAGTGAGAAGTGGGCACCTAGTCCAAGACTACAGAGGGGGATTCAAGACCGTAGAGTCACCGCAGAGTTCCGATCTATGGTCAATAAAAAGGAAGTATCTAAGAGAACTGGTTGAGGAGTACCCTGTTATTTCGATGAAGCAACTCGAGAGACTTGCAGGAACCCCCTTCTCCCCTGAGGAGATTAGCGACGTACTTCATGAATTCGAAGAGGACGGAACTCTCATCAAAGGATTCCTAGTTGACGATCAGCATGATATCAGCTGGGGGAGGAAGGAGATTTTAGATTCAAAAGAGATTCCAAAAACTAGGGATTTGGTCATTCCACCATCAGACCCATTGATTCACTATTTTGGATCTATTCTCAGGGAAAGATTCGGCTTCGGTTCGGCTTACTTAGTATTCCACAAGGAAGAGCCCATTGCAGCTTTCAAGGCCAATACAAGAAACTCGACAATAGAAGTTACAGACTTCGTAGGGGATTCCGATCTAGAGAAGGAGGCTCTCAGAGTCATGAAAGAATTCGCATGGGAACATCAAATGCCACTAACGGGTGAGCTTTATGAGAAGTTAAGATCGAGATGACTCGGCATTAGCTCTCGTGAAAATTTTGGTCACCGGTCTAGAGATTCTCAATATGTGGCGATGCAACTCTGGTAGAAGATCAAAAAGAGCAGTGGCCAATAGGAACATAGCGAACAGACTGGCCACCTTTGCTGCATAACTATGTGTGAAATCAAACATATCAATGTCAGATCCAGGAAACAGCCTCCAGCCATTGTAAGTATCACTTAGCCATACAATTCCCGCATTTCTGAATACATTGAGTACGTGTATCGTGGGCAATGCGATCAGTAAACCCCTCGTCTTGCGCTTCCAGGAAACGCCCCTTAGAGCTACAATAGCACCTACAAAGATAATCATCGACTGTAAAGCCGAGCAGGCCAGTATGAAACTAACACTAACCGGAGTTCCGTCAGAATAGTTGAAAGGAGCGAAAAATCCTTTGTCACCAAGTGGTTCAGTTAGAAAATATCTGCTGCCCTCCCATTGAGAAGCGGCTACCACTCCACTGGGAAGGTCCACCATAATTTCTCCAACCTCGAAAGACCCCAATCCACAGAATTCTAACAGCCACTCTGTACTATGTGCAGTCATCTCAACGAATTGCATATTCAGAATAGGTATGCTATATACGGCATAATATGGAATCACAGACCAAGCCACTGCTCCTCTGAGCCATATTAGAGACTCATTTTGGAGCTCCCAGTTCCTAACCTCCCAAATCCCTAGGGCGATACCAGCTGGAAGCGCTCCAGCAGTCATCAGAACAAGCAAGGGATCTTCAATCTCTATGAAATGTCCAGATTGCATATAGAAAAAGAGGCCAAGCAACGACCAGCCAACAGCTGCAGAGTACGCGGCCATGGAAGAATCTCCACGATGAAAAGAGAATCCCAGAGATAGTGCACCAAACCAGCAAAATGACAGCCAAAGAGAGAATTCTGGCACCCCAATTGCACCCGCGAGACCATCCACCAAGACGACGATTGGGTCTTCCATGATGCTAACGAGCCATCAACCCGTAAATATGATGCCCCCAACCGATAGCCGGGTAAGCACATGGCTGACGACTTCACTGAGTTTGCTAACATCTACCTTGGCGACCTCAAAAGTACGCTCGATAATCTACCAACAACAGAAATTTCGAATCTATATTCGATGGTACTTGAAGCCTGTGAGCAAGGAGCTACTGTCCACTTCATAGGAAACGGCGGGAGCGCGGCTACTCCATCTCACAGTGCTGGAGATTGGTCAAAGGAACTCGGTCTGAAAACCATAGCTCACTCTGATAATACATCTTCTTTTTCAGCATGGGCGAATGATGAAGGTTACTCCCAAGTATTCGTTGGTCAACTTTCCACATTTGCCGATAACGGTGATCTACTAATCGCTTACTCTGGTTCTGGGAACTCAGAGAATGTAATTAATGGCGTAAAATACGCTAATGAGATTGGATGTAAAACTGTTGCAATTACTGGAAACTATAATGGAATGGGAGGGGGAGAAATTGTTAATCTAGTAGATTTATCCATAGTAATCCCCAGTACTTCCATGGAAAGAATTGAGGATGTCCAACTGGTGATTAACCATATCATCAAAGAGGCAGTGAAATCGAACCGCGAGCAGTGATCACATGTTCCCGCCGATGAGGGACAGAGAAAGTCTGTACTCTCCACTAGAATTAGAGCCTCTCCCATTCGAAGGTGAATGGCAAGGAAAGATAGCATATCTGGACAGGGATGGAGTAATTATTAGGGGGTTCGAAGATTATGTTAATTCTCCTGATGAGGTAGAGATCCTTGCCGGGGCCCCCAAGGCCATCGGAGACTTGAGAAGAGAAGGGTTTAGGATATGCATTGTTACTAACCAATCTCCTGTTGGGAGAGGAATTTGGAGTAGAGAAAATCTAGCTAACATACACGATAGAGTTCGTTCAGAGATTATTTCAGCAGACCGTGATGCGATTCTTGATTTGACACTACACAGCCCTTATGCTCCTTGGCATAATTCGTGGGCGAGAAAACCCAATCCTGGCATGCTAGAAGCAGGCAGGCAGATCATTGATGCCGCAGAGTCAAAAATATTACTTTCCGAAGGCGACATAAAATTTGGCGATGAATGGAAAAACCGACCCTCAGAGGCAACATCCGTAATGGTAGGTGACAGAAATGTGGATATGGAGGCTGCAAAATCATTTGGAGTCAGGTCATTCAAATGTGATCCAGACAAGGGATTGAAAGAAGTCATCTCAGAAATATTGGTGAGGGAAAATGAGTAAAGAACTCATAACGGTTAGAGTCGGCCTAGATGATACCGATCATCCAGATTCCGGCTGTACTACCCATTCTTTCAACTCACTACTGTATGAACTATCCAGAATCAAAGGAGTAGATGTACTAGATAGGATGCTTATCCGACTTTGGCCTTATGCCACAAGGAGAACTAGGGGTAACGGCGCACTTTCGTCCCGACTATCGTTGCCTATTGCATCAAAAGAACAGTTCTTGCAAACTTGCACTGATTGGTTTGACAAACTTCTACAAGATATTGCCGATATCCCTCGAGATCAAAATTCCCCATCTCCCGCTCTCTTGATTTCCTTTGGAAAGGTGCCTGAGAACTGGTATTGGGAAGCAGTCAGAGGGGAGGTCGGTCTTGAAGATAGGGAGGAAGAAGTAAACTCATCTGGAATAACAGTTCTATCTCATCCGGATAAATGGGGCATAATTGGAGCTAGCTCAGCAATATCTTGGAATCCTCCAAGTGACCACTCGTGGGAGCTAATTGCTTGGAGGAAACCACATCTAGTAGGCACAAAAAGAATTGTTTCTAAGGATTCAGTGATGCAGTTATCCGAATTATTCGCGGACACATTCATGAATAGAGATCCCACTGCAGACAAGGGAATTATTGCACCAAGGACGCCCTGTCCAGTACTTTATGGAATACGTGGCGCAAGTAAAGAAGCCGTAGAATCGGCACATATCTGGATGCAAGATATTGGGACTAATGAGAAGTGTGACTTATGGGCATCTCACATGTCAAATCAACTATCGGATGATCACCTTTTAGGGCCATCATTTGGTACAGTAATATCCGATCCAAGAGTATCAAAAGGAGCACATGCAAGCCTAAGGGTGATCTCAGATGGTTCGGGAGAGACTTTGGTCGCTTTCAGTGAAGGGGGACCGGTAAACAGACTTCTACGACAACTCTCTCCGGGAGATTTGGTTTCCTGGATGGGACTGAGATCTCCAGACCAGGCCATCCATCTTGAAAAATTGAAGATTGTCTCGGCATCTCCCAGAATTACTTCTCGGCCTAGATGTTGTGGAAAGGCCATGAGGAGCAAGGGTAAAAATCAAGATCTATCATGCGATAGGTGTAAGAGGAAAGCTCCGAAATATTGGCTTTCAGACGAATGGTCTCCCGATATTCCTATTGCCTTTGACGGCTGGACCCAGCCTCCGCCTTCCCAGAGAAGGCATCTTTCCATGCCATTGGAACTCGGTGTCCCTTCTTAGGTGATTATTTATCTGACATTATTGTCAGAAGGCCGTGGACACTGAATCAGTAATCCAGTTTGTCCTTGCATTAACTGCAATTTTTCTGCTTTCTTTGCTAATCCGCAATTTCAAGTCGGGCAGAAAAATCGAGAAATCCCAATACTCAGGATTGGCTAGATCCCCAGAGGAACTACTAAATCCATCGGCAGAGGCAATATCAGAAATGGAAGAACTAATCTCAAAGCTCAACTGACTATTTTCTCTAGCCCCTTCTTAGTCATCCTGGCTAGAATCACTACATCTTCGCCAGAAATAATCCTTATGCCATCCTTTTTTGGGTGCTTAAGAAGTAAAAATGTCGCATATGTACTCTCAATCTGCTTACCTCCACGAGTCATCCAACCACTGTCAGAAATTCCAGATGCGTCTTCGTATGATGACGAAGTTATGATTAGATTAGTCTTGTGAGCTATCGAAGACAGTTTCTTAGCAGCGGAGATGTCATCTTTCCTAGCTCTCCCATGATTTTCACACCAGTCATCTACAACCACAACATCATCTCTTCCGAAGTCTTCAGTACCCCTGAGAATTAAGTCTAAATTTCCTGCAAAGTCCGATGAGAAATTTAGAATTGAGATTCTCATTAGGCCCTGCTCATCAATATCGTGCAGAATTTCCCTAAATCTATCTGGATCGGGCATTTTTCTGCAGGCCCATATTACTCTCCCCCGGTTCAATATTGTGTCTGAGACAATCCCCAGGCAAAGTGTGGTTTTTCCTGCTCCGGGCGATGCCGAAATATGCACTGCCTCTCCTTCGAAGTCAATCACGAGTCACCGTATGTGACATAGTCAAAGAGGATTACTGAATCATTTTTCAGAGAAATATAATCAATCTCCTCACTCATCAGCTACACGGGAGAACCATGAACGAGAGGATTCCGAGGCGCGAAGCGCCTGATTTTAGAGACTCCGAAGACGGACTAATCTCGTCAATAGTAGAAGACGGATTTCTGAACGTGGCTCTAGATGATGCAAATCAGTACGGACCCCATGCAATGATCATATTCCTTGGTTTGGCTTCAGTTCTAACAGGCTCTATTTTGGGATTAGCTATGATCGATCCAATACTCTCGGCCGGAACCGTAATCCTAATAGTTGGTATCTTTCTAACCAAATATCTGATTGCAAAGTTTTCGTTCTTTGGGGGATAGTTGGTTTTTTGTCATCATTAAGTCCCAAAATCTACATGAATCCACGTGCAATTGAAACTGCATTATCTACGATTTCACCAGAAACACCTAGGTGACTCTCAGGAGAGAATAGATAATTCAACTCATTTTCATCGAAGACAGAGCTAATCTGCTCATTCTCAGAACATACGGCCTTCAAATGTCTTCCAGAGCTCAATGCCTCCATCGAGCAGCTCCTGAGAACCTCATGAGCCTCATCTCTGGGCATGTTGCCGTCTACAAGTGCTAACATGACCTTCTCAGCCATCACTAGACCTTTCTGGGATTCTATGTTCTGCAACATCCGGTCTCTGTCGACTACCAGTCTAGACATCACCCTGTCACACTTCGCAATGATGTCATCAAGCAAAATCATTGAATGCGAAAGCGTGAATCTCTCAGAAGATGAGTTTGCAAGATCTCTTTCGTGCCAAAGAAGTGCATTCTCGTAAGAAGGAATTATCATCGATCTAACAATTCTTGCCAGCCCACACGCATTCTCCGCCGTAATGGGATTTCTTTTGTGAGCCATAGTGGAAGATCCAACCTGCTTTTCAACGTCAAACGCCTCTGCAACCTCTGCAATCTCACTTCTCTGGAGATTCCTGACCTCTTGTAGTATCTTTTCTACAGTTGTAGATACATTCGCCATCCACCCTACCCATTCAATGTAGCGATCTCTCCCGACTACTTGCGTGGTGGCCACTGGAACTTCCAAACCTAACTCCCCAAGGATAAGCCTCTGCAACTCTAGTGCATTTTCTCCTTGTGCCGCTCCAGTACCAACTGCCCCCAGGAACTTACCAGCAATAATCCTCGATCTCATTGAGTTGAGTCTTTCTAGGTGCCTCCTAAACTCGTCTACCCATACCGCAACCTTGATTCCGAATGTTATTGGTACGGCGGCCTGCCCATGAGTTCTGCCGATCATAATCGTATCCCTCTCCCTCTCAGCTAAATCACACAACGTCCTCATTAGTGATTTTAGTGAGTCTAATTGTAGATCTACACTGTCTTTTATCTGAAGGGCAACAGCGGAGTCAACTATGTCATTACTAGTGGCTCCCAGGTGTATGCACCAGCCCGCCTCCCCAGCAGCTTCGGCCATGGCCTTGGTAAGTGCCATGATGTCATGTTTCGTCTCCGCCTCTATTTCCTCCACTCTATCTGCCGTGACTATTCCCGGGTCTGAAATATCTGCAACGATATCATAGTGCTCAGCACTAACTCTTCCCATCTTGCAATGGGCCCAGACAAGAGCTCTTTCCACCTCCAGCTGCCTAGAGTGACGCCCTTCTCTCGACCAAATTGCTTTGGCCTCTTCTCGTCCATATCTGTAGTCCAGAGGTGAAACCGACATTGTATCCTCAAACATGCGACCGGTACATCCGGTTTGAGCCTAGCGATTAGAAGTCAGCCGACCAGAGGAAATATTCCAAGACCCTCTATCCCTTTGCCATGACATTTCTCCATCCAGTTTAATCCTTTTTTTCATATGGGGGGAGTCCAAAACTAAAGTCTCGTATTCTCCTCCCTCTCCATCGGCATTGAACCTGAATTTTGATGAGATTCTAATTAGCTCTTCCACATCCGAAAGCCCCAATTTCCTCCCTATCCACTCACTATCCAGGCCATCAGATGTGACTGATGAAATCCTGACATCAAAACCAAGTCTTGGTAAGGATCTGATATGTTCGTTAGGACTATGGTGCCACAGTGGCGAGAATGATTTAATGCCAATATTGGAGCACATCCTCTCAATCCTTGTTCTCTGGTAGTCGGATCTAAGAGCGCCCGAGACTAGAGCATCGATTTCTAGTACTCCTTCGTGCAGAATTATGCCCTCGCTATCCCAATTATCAGGCCAGAATAGATCGAAATCTTCAGCAGGATTACTTATCCCGGATAGTCCCCGTTGCAAATCTAGCATCTCCTCCTCTTCTGCACCTTCTGTAATAATGGGGAGCCATGGGATATTGGAGGAGGCTGATTGTAGTCCTGCGACACAGACTCCTCCCGTCTGAAACATCATTGAATCATCCCCTGTAACGCATAGTGTAACTAGGGCTCGAACATCCCAGCCCCTCATTAGAGCCCACCAAGTTGCGTATGTCGAGTCCTTTCCTCCAGAGCATAACACGGCCACACGCATGTATCCACGAACCAACCATTCGGCTTGAATGCAACGAAGGAAGACGCTCTACTCAACTAACCTTGATAAGAGGCCCTTGATGCATGCATACTGATTACGATGCAACCGAGCGGCCGCGGATACGACTCTTCAGTAGGAACTTTCTCACCAGACGGACGACTTCACCAAGTTGAGTACGCCCGTGAATCAGTAAAGAGAGGCTCCACAACCGTTGGTGTAA
Source organism: Euryarchaeota archaeon UBA121 (assembly GCA_002499865.1). Taxonomy (GTDB): domain Archaea; phylum Thermoplasmatota; class Poseidoniia; order Poseidoniales; family Thalassarchaeaceae; genus MGIIb-O5. The sequence goes on from DANL01000059.1 coordinate 33,671, forward strand.
AATTCAGAGATGGCGTCATATTGATAGTAGCTAAGAGAATACCCAGTAAGCTGGTAATTCCCGAGTCAATAGAGAAGATGTACAAGATAGACGATCACATTGGAATCACCACATCTGGATTAGTCGCAGATGCAAGACAATTGGTCGACAGGGCTAGGGTACAATGCCAAATCAACAAGATGACCTATGGTGACTCCATTGATGTAACAGATCTGGTCAAGAAAATGTGCGATTACAAGCAATCATTCACCCAGTATGGCGGTGCTAGGCCTTTTGGAACCGCGTTACTGATAGCCGGAGTTGATTCTGACGGCCCACATCTATACGAAACAGATCCTTCCGGAGCTTATGGCTCATATCAGGCAGGGGCTATTGGAAGCGGGCGAAGCGAGGTCATATCTTACTTTGAAGAGAAGTGGAAGCCAGAGATGACAGAAAATGCGGCAATAAAAATAGGGTTAGAGGCACTTTCAAAGACATTCGAAGACGGGCTTTCCGAGGAATCAGTAGAAATCTGTGTCATAAACTCAGAAGGTTACAGGGAGCTCACCGCTACAGATTTGGAGAAGCATATTTCCAAGCTCTGAAATAATAACTCCACTATGTCCTTATGCTTGTAGCATCTACGACTTACATGGTTAGTCTTGATGATGCGGTTATCGCCAGACTAGAAAAGGGCGGCTCAAGATATGAGATTTTAGTCGATCCTGATTTGGTCGATGCTTGGAAGGAGGATCACTCTTCTGTCGATTTGGATGAACTTCTGGCTGTCAGTGAGGTCTGGACAGACTCTAGAAATGGCGAGAGGCCCACATCAGATGCATTGGAAAGCGTATTTGGAAGTAACGAGCTTCGACAATGCGTGGAGATTATTCTGAAACAGGGATCCATTCAATTAACTACCGCTCAGAGAAAGAAAATGGTCGAAGAGAAGAAGCTCCAGATCATTAATGAAATTGCAACCACTGCTACTGACCCCAAGACAAGAATGCCACATCCTAGAACTAGAATAGAGAACGCTCTCGAAGAGGCTCGTTTCTCTGTCGACCCATTCAAGTCTGTTGAGGGCCAAGTTTCAGATGCCGTAAAGGTACTGAAGCCACTAATTCCTCTTCAATTCATTACAATACGTCTGGCCTTCAAGATTCCCGGCTCATCTTACGGGTCTGTTAATCAAATTCTCAGAGACCTAGTAATTCGTCAAGAATGGCTCACTGATGGGACATGGGCATGTGTCGTCGAGGTCCCGGGAGGCATGAAGAACGAGCTGATTAGCAAGGTCGCGAGTAGGGCATCTGAGGCCGAAGTCAAGGAGCTTGACTGACTTCTCACCGTAGGTGTCGACATCAACGGTTATGAATAGTAGGCCGGTCGGGCAGCTCGATAACATGAGTATTGAGAGCAGCGCGGACGGTCCGCGAGACACGCAACGTACCCTCGTCGTTGTGCCAGGAGAAGACCTGGGATCATCAGAGGGGATTGAAGCTGGACATGGCGTTTTAGTCGTCGGGGACAGAATAATATCGACAAAACAAGGAAAAATGAGTAGAAAGGGAAATACAATTTCTGTTAGCCCTTTGCATACAAGATATATGCCTAGGCCTGGAGACTTAGTGATAGGCCACATAGAGGGGTGTACCAACAACATATGGTTTGTTGACATAGGCGCCCCGTTCAACTCGATTCTGCCAATGAGTCTCGGCCCAGCTAAGGTCGAGTTTGGAGGCACTAGGAAAATACTAGACATTGGCGACTCTATTCTTTGTAGGGTTCAGGAGGTCGAAGAAACACATCAAAGCGTCGTCACTATGAAAGGAATGGGCCTCAGAAAGATTCGTTCGGGCGCACTGGATGAATTAGATCCGCATCTCTTAGGGAGACTCATAGGAAAAGGAGGGGCGTTCCTCAGGGAAATGAAGATGCAGACTGACTGTAGAATAGTCGTCGCCGATAATGGCCGTCTCTGGATCGATGGAGAGCTTGAAAATATATTAGAGGTCAGAAAGAGGATTAATAGCATATCTTCAGAGGCCAAAATGATAGGAGTTGATGCATAGTGGGTGGTTACGGAGATGTTCAGATGATTGATGAAAACGGACTGAGGATGGATGGCAGAAAGCCAGGAGACCTTAGGCCAATATCAATAGAAACAGGCGTAATCCCTGTCGCAGATGGCTCATGCAGGATGGTTTGGGGTACCAATGAGGCCATAGTTGCAGTTTACGGGCCAATGGAAGCGCACCCTAGAAAGATCCAACGCCAAGACAGGGCGGTCATAGATGTCGCATACAACATGGCGCCATTCTCTACCACCGATAGGATAAGACCAGGCTTCAACCGTCGAAGTAGGGAGATAAGTAAGGTTACCAAAGATGCTTTGGAGAGCGTAGTTCTCTTGGAGCTATACCCAAGATCAAAGATTAGAGTAAGTATCGAAATTGTATCTGCAGAAGCAGGAACTAGGTGTGTAGGTCTCACTGCCGCCTCAGTCGCCCTTGCCGATGCTGGAATTCCAATGACAGACATGGTCATCAGTGTAGCTAGTGGCAAGGTCAACGATGTCGTAGTTTGTGACTTGAACAAAGAAGAGGACAATTATGGAGAAGCAGATCTTCCTATGGGGATACTCCCTAACACCGGAGAGTTAGTATTCCTACAAATGGATGGCGACTTATCGCCAGATGAATTCAAGCAGGCTTGGGACTACAACGTAGACGCCGCCATGGAAGTTCACAAACTAATGATTGATGCACTAAAGGGAGGTGACAACTAATGTCCGCCCCAACAGTCCCCAATCTACTTAGGGACCATCTCGCGGATCTCGCACAAAACGACTCTAGGCTGGATGGTAGAGAGCAGTTTGGAGCGAGAGAACTCAAATTAGAAACAGGAATTCTCCCAAGGGCCGAAGGTTCCGCCAGAGTCACAATGGGCAATACAATAGTATTGGCAGGGGTCAAGTTCCAGCTAATGACTCCATATCCAGACAGGCCCAATCAAGGCGGTTTGATGTGTTCATGTGAGGTAAGGCCGATAGCAGGAAGACACTGGGAGGCAGGGCCACCCAGTCCCGAAGCAATAGAGCTAGGAAGAGTAGTAGATCGTGGCATCAGAGAATCTGGATGTATCGATGTTGACGATCTCTGTATTATTCCCGGAGAAAAGGCTTGGCAGGTCATTCTAGATCTTCATGCAATATCTGATGACGGCAACCTATTCGATGCGTTCGCCTTAGCAGGTATAGCCGCTCTAAGGAGCGCGACAGTTCCTGCAGAGAGGTTTGAAGTAGGCCAAGATTCGCCTCTAAAGGTATCCAAGAAGCCGATTATGTGTTCCTACCACAAGGTAGGAGGAAGATTCGTTTATGACGCATCATACAAGGAAGAATTGGGAGGAGACGAGAGAATTCATATTACTCTGGGCGATGATAATCACGTCCACTCTCTCCAGAAGGGTCTAAAGGGAATCTTCACGGCAGAAGAGTTTGAAGAGATAATGGAGCACGCCAAGTCTAGGTGCGCTGAGTTAAGGAAAATTGTAGACTGATAGGTGATTTGGATGGCAAAAAGAACACAGAAAGCAGGCTTAACCGCGCGCTTTGGATCTAGATACGGAGTTAGTGTAAGGAGGAGAGCAGGATCCGCTCTGAAAAAGAAATCAAGGCAATATGTATGCCCTTCATGTCAGTATCCAAAGGTCAGGAGAAAGGCTGCAGGAATTTGGGAATGCAAGAAATGTAACTATACATTTACAGGGGGAGTTTGGGAACCCTTTACCAGAGCTTCCGATGCAAATAATAGGGTAGTAAGAAGATCAATGGAGGGCGCAACAGCTACCGATATGGCAGTCATCGCCCAGCAGGCCGCTATTGACTTCGAAAGAAAATTAGTGGAGGCGGACGAAGTTGCCGACTCTGAAGAAGAATGAGGGGACAATCTCTCTGTTACTAGATTTTCCACACTTAGAAGCGAAGCATATCGCCAGTGGACTCAAGACTGAATCAGACTTTACTGAGGACCGTGGAATTATCTCAATCTCAATATCGTCAAATAATTTTTCAGATCTTAGGGCTATATGGAATTCTACTCTGAGAGGGATAATAGCCTCTGAGCAAGCTTTGAATGCCATAAAGAAATCAGGTGAATAATATGAATGCCAATAACGATGTTGCAGAGGCCCTCAAGGCAGTAGCTCAAGACTTACAGACAACGCTTGCACAGATGCAAAATGTCACCACCCAACTCAGTGAGTTAACAATCACAATCGATGCCTTATCGTCACAAAATCCCTCAAAGCCAGTTTACAGGGCTATTGGAAGCCTTCTTCTTGAGGTTGAAGATAGAGAATCATTGAAGAATGACCTGGAGCAATCTATGAGTGCTTTCCAAGAACACATGGATAGGCTTTCCGCCAAAGAGAACGAGCTCAGAGAAAAATACGATAGCTTAGTTAGAGCATACGAATCACAGTGAGAATATGTCAGTGAGAGGTTCTGAAGGAAGTTCTCTAAGTGATGATTTAGAGTCCATGCTCGCTCTTCTTTCAAAAGGAAAGGCATCCGATGCTAGGGAGCTCTCAGACTCCATACTTGAGAGATCTAGGTCCGCTTCTGAGAGAAATCACGACATAGAGGCCAGGGTTAGGATAGAGAGGGCACTCATAGGAGCAGTACCGGAGGAGATGATTGGCTCCGAATTGAGGTGGTGTGTAGATAGGATGAATGCCATTTCCAGTGGGTCTTCCGTACATGGTCTTGCTCTACTAAATCTAGCTACATGGCATGCAAATAGAGGTGAGCTGATGATGGCTTTAGCCACACACTCTGAAATCTCAATAAATAAAGGACATCCTCTTGACATCAATTCATTATCAAGGCTGGAAGTTGGCAGAATTCTTAGCTCAATGAATGACTACGGTCCGGCAATGAGGCATCTATGGTCTGCCAGATCGGGATTCATAGAATTGGGGATGTTGCCCGAGGCTATCGCAACTTCTCTTGAATGGCTTGATTTAGCTCTTGATGATATAAATGATGAATCTCCAACAATGGCCTCCAGAATAGAACAGGCCAAACCACGCCATGGACCTGGAAATACCACATTTCCGGCTAATCCGTCTGATATCACCTCCATTGTAGAATACTTATTCCCAATACTAACTCAAGACTTATCCGGCACATCAAGATTAGACATTGGGCTAATCATTGAGGCTTCCGAGAAATTGAATAGGCAAGTTTGGAAGGATGCCATAGCCTCTAGGAAGGACGAGATTCAGGATCCAAATCTTTTGGAAGTATTCCAATCATGATTCTTCACTTTATTGATCTCTTTTTCTTCCCAAGAAAGCCTTGTTGGCACTTCTATGCACCAACCAACTTCCTCTATCGAGGGATCATTAGAATCCCACGGCTCAGGGAACGGTGAATCATCTACCTCAACAAGAACGACTACTCCTCCCTCTACGAGGTCATGATCATAGGATACGGCGGTTCCCAGCAGACCCGTCTCTTCATACAACTCCCTCAAGGCCGCTACATCCCATTCCTCTTCATCGTTGATATTGCCTCCAGGAAGCTCCCAACCCCTCTCTTTATGCAATACCATTACCCAAGGGTTCCCAAACTCTTCACCTTTACTGGAATATGTCCAACACAATACGAACATCATTCTCCCTCCATTTTCTTCCGCAACTCTTGATTAATCTCAAGGGCCCCTTCTACTCCCTGCGCAGCCATCCGCCTAGTCACGAAGAAAGCTTCAGATAACTTCCCTTCGCTAACTAATTCCTCGACCTCTCTAATCGGATCTTTGGCAATATCGTCCTCTACATCCTCATGCACATTGCTTGGAGTTGCCATATCTTCCATCTTCCTGAGGAAATCAACTCTCTGCTCTATTCCCGGGGACTTCCATTTTCTCTTGCTCTTACCATCCAGCTCAGCCTCCATCCTAGACTTGAACTCGTCTCTGACTTTATCACTGGGGAAACAAATCTGAGCCTGATCATAGCAAAGCCAGGCATCACTATACTCCTTCCTCCTCTCATGCATCCTTCCTAATGATGCCCACGCCTCATGATTAGTCGGCCTCTGTGCTAGGATTATCTTCGAAAGACGAATGAATTGGTCTTCGTCACCCGAATCCCGAATTCTCTCAATTCTTCTTGAGAATAGTAGATTCGCTCTCCTGTCCCTGAGGTCGAGCTTGCTAGTCCTGTCAAGAAATTCGGTTAGGACATCTTGAGATTCTGAGGCCATCTTCCACCAAACGTCTGGATCTAGAGGATCAGCTTCTAGGGAGGCTAGAAGCAAACTGTGTCCAGAGCTCAAAAAATCAATATGTTCCAATTGCATAAGTTGCTCTGGCTTTCTCCCAAGTACCGAAAATAGGTCTTCTAGTACGGACCTAATCCCTTCCGAGTCACCAAGTAGAGATTTCACCCTTACCAAAACTTTCCAATTTTCAGGATTGGTAAAATCATGTAATACTGCCTGCCTAGCACTTTGCTCCCCCCACTCTAAGTTCACCATTCTCTCTTGAATCACTCGGCCTTGTTCGTCCAATGCAAGGTTGACATACTTCTGAGATTGACTTCTATGTCTGTCCCCAAGGCTTCTCCTAGGGTGTTGCAGACTATCTGCAATATCTGAATCTGACATATTAACCTCACAAAACTGATTCGAAGGGGGACTTATCAGCACCCGGAGTCAGAGTAGCATCCATCCCAATTTTACTTGTCACGCCATCCTCCGCTCTACTGGGATCGAGACTAGAACCTCTCTGTCCGCTCATAATTATGGTATCTTTATCCGGTTGCCATCTAGTCATCAGCGCCCACTCCACTCTTTTCGGATCTGAAATATCTATGTCTTCATCGACCACCACCACTTGTTTCATCGAGGGATGGCCTCTGAAAGCAGCCTCTATGGCCTGCATCCCATCTCCCTCATTCTTGGGAACTATCTGGACTACTGAAGACAACCATCCACAACCCCCATCGGTCATGTGAACATCCACACACTCAACCACTTTGGAAACTGAATTCTTTATGGTAGGGGCCCTCGGCATACCCATTAATGTCCTATGCTCAATACCAGTAGGAATTAGGGCATGGAATATCGGGTCTATTCGGTGGTGTACACAGTCATACTCAATCACATGCTCCTGCCTAATGTCATCCACAGTCCCAGTAATGTCAACATAAGGCCCCTCATCGTCTCTCTCTGTGGTTATCCTGGCCTCCATAGCATACTCCGCATCTGCTGGGACCATCACCCCGTTAGGGAGCACAACGACCTTCAGAGGGGAACCATGCAACCTCATATGCAAAGAAGATGCGACAGTCAACTCATCAACATAGTCCGAGAATGACATAGCGGCCGCCAGAAGTACGGTAGGATCCGGGCCATTGACTACGGCAATGGGGACGTCATCGCCCACTTCTGCTGCTTCTGCACTGATGGTTCTTAGGTGTCTAGGAACTAACCTAGCCACAGTGTGATTACTATCCCTCAGTAATTGTCTATGGAAGGATACATTCCGCACTCCCGAATACTGAGCAACTATAATTGACGCAGATTGATATCTGCCACCATCCTCTTCGAAGTGCCAAGGAATGGGAATTTTACCCAGATCTACTTGCTCTTGACCTGATTGCATTACGGGTGCGTCAGATGCATCCACAATTTCGGGCTCAGAAGGATTCTCCATAGCCCATGCAAGTACATCTATCAAATCACCAGGTGAAATGTCAAACATTTCACACAACCTCGACTTCTCCAGAACGTTCAGAGCCGCCCTGTGTCCCGGAGCCTCGGCAATGTTACTGAAAACTAAAGGGATGTCGCCCATCTTGTTCGAGGTTTCAATCATACCGTGTAAAACACTAGTAGATTCCTTTACATTATGAACGCCACTGAGCATGTCACGGAAGGCCATATCGGGGGGCGGGGTCAATACATGCTTGAATGTTGGTGACATTATCCTCTCTAGGGCCCACTAAGTCGAGGCTATCCCGTCACGCTCTTATACCCCATGAGGGTCGGCGAGACATCATTCTGAGGTGTTACTTTGGGTAGAGGTCTTTTCTCCGGGCAGAAGATGAAGTCCGATAGGAAGAGATATCGCTGGAAGGAGCGCAAGTTTAGGGACCGACAATTCAAGCAACAGAGAGGTGGTGTCCTCAAGCACGATCCTCTAATGGGCAGTACTCAGGCCAAGGGAATTGTAGTAGAGAAAGTCGGCTTCGAGGCCAAGCAACCTAATTCTGGAATCAGAAAAGCAGTAAAGATAAGTCTGATCAAAACTGGTAACCGACTTACCGCTTTCGCACCCGGTGATGGCGCAATTTCATTCATTGATGAGCACGATGAGGTATTAGTCGAGGGTATCGGAGGTAGCAAAGGACGATCTTATGGAGATATCCCCGGTGTGAGATACAAGGTCATCAAGGTAAACGGCGTTTCCTTGGACGAAATGGTTAGGGGCCGTAAAGAGAAGCCGATTAGGTAGGTATCGAGATGTCCGAAGAAGTAATCCATGAAGATTCTACGGTGGAAGCACCTATTGCCGGAATCGGCACCATGGTCTTCGGAAAGTGGGACGCCACAGAAGTAACTTGCTCGGATCCTGGTCTTGCTCCCTACATCAATCTGACAACTATAGGAACACCTCATAGCGGAGGGCGACATGCCAATGCTTGGTTCGGCAAGTCAAAGCTTTCCGTTGTTGAAAGATTCATCAATAACCTAATGAGAACGGGTAAATTCTCAGGAAAGAAGCAACATTGTGCTAAGGCATACGAAGCCGCACTAGACTCAATAAACAGTAGAACAGGAGAGAACCCCCTACAGTCATTCATTGACGCAATTGTTGAGGCATCACCATGCGAAGAAATAACCAGAATCAAGCAGGGCGCAGTAAGCACTCCTAAGGCAGTAGACTCTTCCCCTAGCAGAAGATTAGATATCGCGTTGAGAAATCTCGCAATAGGATGTACCTCTGCCACCGCTGGTAGCAAGAGAACTCTTGTTCAAGGCATAGTTAGTGAGATAACTAAGGCGGCTGAAGGAGATGTTGCAGCTTACTCCATAGGAAAGAGAGAAGAAATCGAGCGCGTAGCCGCTTCTGCAAGATAATTCTTCTGCACTCTTACGGTCATGTTTTACTTCTCCCCACAATCGGATTTATGAACCATAGTCAGGTGGACGGAACAATTGAGGAATTAGGATGGGTCGTAAGGAAGACAACATCAAGAGAGCTACAGAGATAATGCATGACCGCGACCATATCAGAAACATTGCTATTGCCGCACACATCGATCACGGTAAGACTACGCTTTCAGACAACCTGATTGCAGGTGCAGGAATGATGTCCGAAGAACTAGCAGGTAAGTCCAGGGTCCTAGATTTTGACGAGCAAGAAAGCGCTCGAGGGATCACTATCAACGCGGCAAGCGCCTCCATGGTCCACGTCGTTGATGGTCAGGACTACCTCATTAATCTCATTGATACGCCCGGTCACGTAGATTTTGGAGGGGATGTCACTAGGGCAATGAGGGCAGTAGATGGATGCATCATTCTAGCTTGTGCCGTCGAAGGGACAATGCCCCAAACCGAGACTGTAGTTAGACAAGCATTGAAGGAAAAGGTTAGGCCTGTTCTATTCATTAACAAGGTAGACCGATTAATCAACGAGTTACAAATTGATGGGCCCGAGATGATGAGTAGGTTTGAGAAGATTATCACTAAGGTAAACAAGCTAATCTCTACATACGCCCCCGAGGATCTCGGCAAGGAATGGCAAGTTTCTGTACAGAAAGGAACAGTGGCATTTGGCTCAGCATACTACAACTGGGGAATGTCAATACCTTACATGCAGAAGAGTAACATCAACTTCAAGCAGATTTTCGAATATTGTCACGATGATAATCAGAAAGAACTTGCAAAGCTCGCACCTGTCCACACCGTCCTACTGGACATGACAGTTGAGAAGCACCCCTCTCCCGTAGTCGCCCAGAAGTACAGAATACCAAATATCTGGCAAGGGGACTTAGATTCTGGAGTAGGTAAGGCCATGATTGAGTGTGATCCCGATGGCCCTCTATCTCTTATGATAACTAAGATATGGATGGACCCTCATGCTGGCGAGGTAGCCGTTGGTAGGGTATATTCCGGACGAATTAAGCATGGTGAATCAGTATGGGCAATAGGATCGGCAAAGGCCGAGAGAGTTCAGCAGGTCGGTATGATGGTTGGAGGGGATAGAATTTCTACCTCAGAGGTGACATCAGGAAACATCGCCGCAATTACAGGAATTAGAAGTGCGGCGGCAGGAGTTACAATTGCAAGGGAGAAAGACGCTCCTCCGTTCGAAGCGATAAGACATATCTCTGAACCCGTTGTCACTGTTGCAGTAGAACCGAAGTCAATGAAGGACTTGCCCAAGTTCATCGATGCACTTAGGGGGCTTGCGAAGGCAGATGCATCACTAGAAGTGTCTACTAACCAAGAGACCGGTGAGGCTTTACTCGCTGGAATGGGTGAGTTGCACCTTGAGATTACTGTTTACAGACTAGAAGAAGAGCAAGGGATCAAGGTCAAGGTCAGCGAGCCAATTGTCGTCTACAGGGAATCTGTTCAGTCAGATAACAAAGGAAGGCCCTTCGAAGGAAAGTCTCCCAACAGGCACAACAGATTCTATGTCGAGGCAGAGCCCCTCCCTGATATTGTAGTCGAGAAACTAAGAGCTGGTGAATTCAGAGATGGTACTGTCAGGTCCAAAGATGCAAAGGAAATAGGCGATCAATTCGCTGAGCTAGGCATGAACAAGGACTTGATGAGGAAGATATACGCTATCAATGGGACAAACGTGCTTGTTAATGACACCAAGGGAATCCAGAATCTTCATGAGACTAGGGAGCTAATCATAGATGGATTCAATGATGTCTGTAAGAAGGGCCCAGTTGCTGATGAGCCTCTAATGGGAGTCATGGTAAGGCTTGTTGACGCCAAACTACACGAGGACGCCATCCACAGGGGACCAGCTCAAACCATTCCCGCAGTCAGGAACGCTGTTAAGGGAGCTTTCATGAGATCAAGACCGGTAATTTTCGAACCGATTCAGAAAATCCAGATAGACTCTCCCAACGACGTGATAGGCGGTGTTACCAGGGAAGTCTCTACAAGAAGGGGAATAATCGAGGACATGCCAGTCGAGGACGGAGTTACTAAGGTAATTGGTACGATCCCCGTCGCTGAGACATTCGGATTCTCCAACGATATTAGGGCCGCAAGCCAAGGAAGGGCCATTTGGAATATGGAAAATGCTGGCTTCGTTCACTTACCACCTAATCTGTATGAGAAGGTTACAGCCGAGATTAGGGAAAGAAAGGGACTGAAGCCGGAAATTCCAGGTGAGACTCACTATCAGGACTAGATCAATTAATCCTGACTAACTGGAAATCAGTCATTTCCCTAAGAATTTTCAGTGATTCTGACTCTTCCAGTATATCGAGGCATGAATGAGCCTTAGAATGGTGAAACATTGCCCTGTCTTTGGCATATTTTATGGAATCGTTATCATGCAGTTCCTGAACGGCTTCAGCGAGTAAATCCGGAGAGCACTCTCCAGAGCCATATGCCTTAGTGAAAGAAGGCAGATGATTCCCTGAGTCCAGAGCGTGAATAGCAATCAGAGTTCTTTTTCCTTGCAATATATCTGATCCTGCAGGCTTTCCAAGAGTTTCAGTATCGCCAGTGATATCAATCAAATCGTCCATCAGCTGGAAACATAGTCCCATGTTCAGTCCCCATTCAGCTAGAGATTTTACAACCTCCTCGGATGCTCCGGAAAGCTTTGCGCCGGTCATCGCACATGTCTCGAACATTGCTGAGGTCTTTCCAGCGATCATCTCTATGTACTCATCTTCAGAGACGACTTCTCTTTTCTCAAACTCCATATCGATCATCTGTCCTTCAGCGACTCTTCTAACCATCTCTCCAATAGACTTCACCAAGAACACTAGGTCATCAGAGGCAATATGCTCGGATTCGGCTAAAATCTCAAACGCCACAGCTAGCATTGCATCGCCTGCATTTATCGCTGTAGCATCGTCATATGCCACATGAACAGCGTCCAAACCCCTTCTGATTGGGTCCTGATCCATGATGTCATCATGTACTAGGGTAAAATTATGAATTATCTCTATAGACGCACCTAGGGTATTATGCCCAGGATTCGATCCACCAACGGCATCTCCTACAAGTTTAGGCATTATTGCCCTGAGCCTCTTCCCGCCTCCAGTGAATAGGTGCTTCATAGCACCGTGTAGCCTCTCTTGCTTAATCTTAGACAAACTAGAAAGAATCTCATTCTCCACGATTTCTCTATGTTCCTTTAATGCGCTCATCAATGAAGAACCCGGGGAAAACTGCTCACCTTCTATCGAAACTTCTCCGAATATAACAACCCCATCTCTTTCCTTAATATCATCAAAATGTGGATACTGTTCTGCGAGAAACTCTCTCCAAAGTAGTCTAAACCATGGAGCCACAATTTCCCCTTCCCACTCACCAGAACCCTCCATTACCTGTCTAATTCCTTCAGGCCCAATCCACTTGTGGCCTGAAATCTCATTCTCATTAGGAAAAATCTCCAATGAATCCACTCTTGTAATCAAAACATGGTCTACTTCGTTCTCTAACCATTCTTCATTCCATCTGCACTTATACTGAAAAGAACCAAGATGGGAGAATTCCATAGAGTTTGCAATATCTTGATCTATTCCCAACTCCTGGGGAAGCTTCCTCTTCGCCGCATTAATACAGCCCTGTATCGGGTCCCCATTCTCTCCTTCAATATCTAACGGATGGCTACAACAACTATTTGCCCAAATTCCAGGAAATGTGATTTTATCATGAGATCTCTGTTGAATCAACAATCTATTATCGGAATCGAATATTAGGACACTGAATGCCCTATGAAGCAGACCTTCTTCATTGTGACAGACTAATTTACTCTCGGATCCAATCATATTATCTTCTAGATCAACTAGAATACAACGCTCAGCCATCATCTCGGCCTGCGAGTTATCATACCCAGAGAGAGCGTTGGCACCATCAGCCATGACATTCCGAGAAACCTTCGACATATAACAGAATCCAATCATCCAAGTATTTTGGTACCAATGGTGGAGCCCTCATCTAGAAGCTGACTGATTCTTTCTGGGTGATTTCCATTAATGAACCAAACTTCATCAACGCCTCTTGATATCTGAGAAGCTCTAGACGCCTTCAACTCAATTCCCCCCGTAACGTCCTGTTCGGAATTGTGCGAAGTCTCAATATGTTCCTCAGCACTCCAAACCGGCATGAGTCTTGATCCGTCTATATTTGGTGGTAAATTCATCATCCCATCTACGTCTCCTAGTAGGAAGATAGAATGTGTCACTGAAGGTATTTCAAGTGATATCCTAGCCATCAAATCATCTCCTGAAAGTATGCCAAACTCTGCTCCTCCGCTAACCCTGACAACATCTCCAAAGGATACTGGAACGATGTCTTTGGGCGTATTCTCGAAGATATCCAAGTCCCCAATGAAGCTCCTCCCTGTTTCCTTAGCCCACACTGAAGGTGGGAAAACCGCAAATTCGACTCCAAAACTCTTCAAAGAATCTGTCACATATCCACATAGCTCTGCCATGTCCGACCTAACTTTTACTACTGCATCACGTTGTTGCTCTGAAATTTCATCAACAACACCTGCCGCTAAAGACCACTTCTTGGCAAGTAGGTGTCCAAATGAACCGGCTCCGTGGATTAGTATTACTGAATGTCCATTTGCAATTATCTTCGAAATCTCACTGCATATGGAGTCAATAACTCCTTTTTTGGCAGTTTTAAATGAGGATTTATCCGTGATAAGCCCCCCTCCCAACTTCATTACTACCTTCGCGGCCATGTAGGTCTGAGGTACTGGTTAGATTTGGGTTCTCCTATCGTATTATTGAAAGGTTCATTTCTTATTGGGGTTTGGAAGATATATGTCCGACGCCGGGGAAATCGAAATCTTTCAGAGGTGGCTTCAGTCTAAGCTAGTTGCTACACAGCATATCGAGGATCCTGTCGAGAGGGATAGGAGAAGATCGCATATCGAATCTGCGATATCCGAAGCAATATATTTTAGAGAGTCTTTAGAGAAATTAGAGTCTCTTGAATCACCCGCCCCATTCATTGAGAGGAGCTCCTCTGTAAGGTCGATAGACAGTAGGGAACATGCTGTCTCTACCAAAGATGGCAAGAAATGCGTCAAATGCTCCGCTGATTTAGTAGAGGATCTCAGTTTCTGTCCTATCTGTGGAGAAGAGAATTAACTACTCTTCTTCATCCCACTTTGCCCTAGCTAGTTGGAACTCTGGATCATCATCTGGTAGTATACTAAGATATTCGCCAGCTACTGAGTCTACCAAGTAAACGGTGACTCCTGCGTGCCAAACTGTCTCTCCTGATGCGACCATGGATGCAGTATCTACCTCCAATATAGTAGGTCTACTGTGATGGACTTTACCGGCTTCAGCAGCCGATCTGACTGTAGCTGAAAGATGGACATGGGATCTTCCACTAGGTGAAATGCCCACCTCAAGAAGATTGTCCGCCTCTTCCGGGGAGCAGGGATAGAAAAGAGAAGGGGGGATGTTATCAGTTGGAAGATCCAACTCAATTTCTAAACTATGGCCGTAAGTAGCTCTGATTACATTGCCTCTGACTTCGTATCGTCCCTTGGGATCGGTCTCTGAAATTGCCCTGAAGTGATGTGGCCTCAACCAATGATATCTTCTCTCATTTGACTTCTTAAATTGCCTTATGATGTCCTTGATATCTATCCAGCCATTGATATCCATCTCCAAATCAAACTTTTCAGGAGCGTGCCTAAGTGCTAATGCTAACCTTCTCGCTAGTGAATCTCTTTCATTCCCCCTCATGATGAACTTCCCCTCTGAATTACACGCAGGGCATAGGTCATCATCCGAGAAATATCCGTGTATGCTGCACTCTCTAATCATATTATCAGGTGAGCCAGTTGAAGCCTTCTCATGAACCTCTCGGTCGACAATGTTCCAATGTTCCCACCGCCAAGGGTTATTTTCTCCTATGCCTCCCGAGACATGTGAGAGCGGTAATTGTCGATTGGATGAGGAGCCCTTTCCATCGGGCACACAAGGGAAAGCTGTCAGAAACTCGCCCCGATGAATTACTTGGGCAAGTTACGAAGTCATTGCTGGATAGGAACCCCATCAACCTAGGCGATATTGATGATATCATAGTAGGTTGTGCATACCCTGAAGGTGAACAGGGATACAATATAGGTAGACTAGTTACGTTTCTCGGCGGAATTCCCGACAAAGTCCCTGGGATGACCATCAATAGGCTATGTGGTTCATCTATGCAGGCTATACTCGTTGCAGCCTCAAATATTGAGAGTGGTTGGGGGGATTGCTTTCTATGCGGAGGCATAGAGTCAATGAGTAGAATCAAGAGAAGGGGGTTCAATTGGAGCCCACATCCTGATCTCGAGAGAGAATTTCCAGACGCTTACATAAATATGGGGATAACCGCAGAGAATGTCGCCGAAAAGTGGAAAATTTCTAGAGATTCACAAGAAGAATTTGCCCTAGATTCGCACATGAAATCAATCCATGCAAGGGATAACGGATACTTCAAAACTGAGATTTGTCCAATTACTACAGACGATGCCGTGATTGACGAAGATGGTTGTATAAGGGAAACATCCTTGGAATCAATGTCCAAACTAAATCCAGTATTCAGAGACAATGGTTCAGTAACGGCTGCTACTTCCTCGCCCTTGACAGACGGGGCAGTATGTATGCTTGTATGTAGCTCCGAATTTGCTGAAAAGAATGGATTAGAAACATTAGCGAGAATAGTCACCAGTGCAGTAACTGGATGCTCCCCCAATATGATGGGAATAGGACCTATATCATCCACTCGAAAAGCTCTCGAACGTTCAGGATGGACTATTGACGATATTGATGTTTTCGAAATCAATGAGGCCTTCTCCTCGCAAAGTATAGCCGTGATTAATGAATTGTCGATTGACTATCAGAAAGTAAATATCGACGGAGGTGCCATTTCAATAGGCCATCCTCTTGGAGCATCCGGGGCGAGAATTGTTGGAAAGGCCGCATCCATACTAGACAGAACCAATTCGGATAGGGCATTAGCGACAATGTGTATAGGTGGGGGAATGGGCATCACAATCGCACTGGAGAGGCCTTAGAGAACAAGCCTGCCGTCACACTCCGGACACTTATCATCTTCAGTGAGTAGGGAAGGTATCACTGCTAATATGCTGGAACAATGAGGGCATGTTGCCATTACCTCCTGATCCGCCAGATCAATATTTTCAAAGCTATTTCTTCCCTCAAACCATCTTCTGAATGAGACGTTGTTAAGTGGCTTTATCCTTCTGACTGAGGAAATACCGAGAAGGACGTACAAAGCTCCCACAATAGCAGAGGGACCCATTAACATTACCAGGAAACCTTCGAACATGAAGCAAATTCCCAATGCACCTAGGGAAATTGTGGATAAGAAGATGCCAGGGCTCCTACGAAGACGCAGTAAAACGGCACCAGTAATCGATACAGGCAACAAAATCATACCAAATATCATTGGAAAAATGAAAAATATTGATCTGTCGTACGGCAAGCTCAGGATTACGAGAAGTTGAACTATGGCGAGCATGACAAGTAGAAAAGAAACATGGCGAGTTACAGAAAACATACCCCGAGTCATAGTAGTCTCAAACATTCGCGGGAGCGACGCACTCATGAATCACTCGGCAATCGGAAGTCATGGTCGGAGACACTGGCGTCAGTCAACTTAGCAACTCTCTGGTTGGTCGCAAGGTCCTGTTGGCAGTAACCGGAGGGATAGCGGCAGTGGAATCTATCAAACTTTGTCGAGAGCTCAGAAGACACGGTGCACATGTTTCCCCCATGATGACTAAGGAGGCTACTAAGGTAATTACTCCGCTAGCACTATCATGGGGTTCGAATAGTGATATCATATCTAATTGGGACTCCTCTATGTCACAATTAGATGACTATGACGGAATCATTGTCGCCCCTGCAACTAGGAATACAATTTCTAAGCATCTGAATGGAATTATTGACTCTCCAGTGATGATGGCCCTTTCGGCAGCTAGGGGAAAAGATACGCCATTAATTTTCGTTCCTTCCATGCATTCAGACCTCTTTGATGACCCAGTTACTAGTGAAATTCTTTCTCAATTATCGTCAGAAGGATCACATGTTATTATTGACCATGAGAAAGAGGGAAAAAGAAAGCAACCAAGTCACATCAGGATAGTTGCAGAATTCAGCAACATCATCAATTCCGACCTTCCCAATAGAAAGAGGATAGCAATTACTCTGGGTTCTAATCTTGCACCTATAGATGATGTTCGTAGCATAATCAATCATTCCTCAGGAACAACAGGTTGGTCAATATCAGAATACCTATACAGAATGGGTCATGATGTTTTCTGCTTAGCTGGTCGTACGAGCTATTATCCTAATTTCAATCTACCAAAAGTAAAATACGCCGAGCATCCAATAGAAATGCTAGATGAAGCAGTCAAAATCTCCTCATCCTTTTCACCAGAAGTTTGGATTTTTTCCGCCGCAGTACTAGATTATCTCCCCGATTCTTTCCAAAGTAAGATACCAAGCTCCAAAGAAGGAATACAAATTAATCTGACTCCCACACAGAAGCATATTCCTAAAATATTGAAGGCAACAGGCCAATGCTACTCGATTGGATTTAAGTTAGAAAGTAATGTAGATTTGGAACAACTATTGGAAAGGGCCTCCTCACAAATATCCCGATATTCTATGGATGCCGTTGTTGCAAATAGATTAGAGGATCTTGACAATCCTGATTCTCCTAGGGCATGGTTACTAGATTCTAATGGAAAAAGCACTGAGATGCCAAATCTTACTTCTCTTTGTGAGATGATCGAGTCCTTAATGGCAAATTAACGGCTCCATGATACGAATTATTCAAACCAGTCCCGCACACGGCGATACATGGGCAACCCTAAGAAGGCTAAGAGAGGAATTCCTCCAAAGTCTGAATTCAACTCTTGGTACCCCTCTATTGTGGAGATAGCTGACTTAGTTGACAAAAGATATCCAATTAAGGGAATGGATGTTTGGAAGCCTTACGGATTGAGGGCAATGTCACTTATCGACTCCCTTACGAGAAATCAGATGTCCATGACAAATCATCACGAACATAGATTCCCTCTACTGGTGCCAGAAAATTTGTTGGATAAGGAGAACAAACTAGTATCTAGGTTGAAGGCGGCCAGAGAAGCCGGAGTAGACCCATCGGAACTCAGAATGGATGAAGAAGACTCGGGTTTCAAGAAAGAGGTATACTGGGTAACTCATGGAGGTGAAAACGAGTTAGACTCTCCTATGTTCCTTAGGCCGACCTCTGAGACTCCCATGTATACAATGTTCTCACTGTGGGTCAGAAGCCATACGGATCTTCCGCTGAAGACCTTCCAGATTGTCAATACCTTCCGCTACGAAACTAAACAGACTAGATCATTCATCAGAGTCAGGGAAATCCACTTTTTCGAGGCACATACGGTACATGAGGACGAGGAGGGCGCCACAGAACAGATCTCCGAGGATGCCAAAATGGTCCAGAGTATCTTGCACGATCTCTGCCTCCCTAATCTGGTTTCTAAGAGGCCAATATGGGACACCTTCCCTGGTGCTTGGTACACCATGGCCGCTGATGTTGTAATGCCCAATGGTAGGACCCTGCAGGTTGCCACATACCATCACTATCGAGACCAATGGGCTAAATCGTTCGATTTGAAGTATGAAGATCCAAATGGTGAAACTAAATTTTGCCACCAAACTACATTTGGCATGTCCGAGAGATTATTGGGGTCTGTAGTAGGAATGCATGGCGATGATCAGGGACTGATAATGCCTCCTGCAATCGCCCCTTTCCAAGTAGTTCTTCTGCCTATCGCGGCACACATTAGTGATGATGTAATGAGTGAGATTTCCCAAATTAATGAGCGTCTTAGCAAAATTGGCATAAGGACACACCTCGACGACAGAGATGTCAGGCCAGGCGTGAAACATTTTGACTGGGAGATCAAAGGAATACCAATTAGGTTAGAACTCGGTCCCCGAGATATTGACTCTGGCAGCTTCGTCGTTACTGAGAGAACCGGTAAGAAGTACGAAGCTAAAATCGCAAATCTAGAGGAGGCTATCGTCACTGCTCTAGATTCGGTTTCTAATGAACTCAGGGAGAGGGCAAATGAAGTATTCAATAGTCTGGTTGTTGAACTTCCGGATATCATCAAGTCTGACGATGGACATGAGTTTTCATCTCCTCTCAATGATGGCACAGTTTACTCCTTCCCATTCTGTGGAAACGACTCTGACGCAGAGGTCCTCGAGAAGCTTTCCGGACTAACAATGCTAGGCGAATGCGTTGAAAAATACTCAGAGACCAGAAATTGCATAATAACTGGAAAACCAACAACGAACAAGCATCACATGGCTAGAATGTACTAGGCTCTTTTTCTGGCCGTGATCAACAACATGCCTGCAAACATCATTATCAGAGCACCGTCGATTATGTCCCCTGTACCTGCCTCGCCCCAAGCTTCTTTACTCTCCAAATTTGAGTACTCTGCCCATATCAACCTTGTATTATCGTCACAGTAAGTACCCTGCTCTACAGATTCAGAAAGCACGGTAATGACCTGCTCTCCGGAGCCATTAGACCACGCTACAGGAAAACCATCTTCAAATAATGTAGACAGGTACGAGTAAGGCGGATTTTCTATTATCCAATTAAAGGAGGTTATTCGTGCAGATTCAGAAAGGTTCCATGCACTAATTCCATCTTCGACCACCTCACTAGATCCATTTTGAGACACACTCCACTCCAGAACATACTCTGAATAGTTGTTCAATCCATACATATTCCAAACGATATACAAAGTACCATTCTCGTTAAGATGAGAAGAAGTGCCCATTTCTAGCTCCTGTACAGGTTCCTCCTCAGAACACATTGTAATCACAGAACCCAATCCAAAAGACACATTGTAGGAAGAAATAATCAAGCATAAGAACACGATTAGAGGGATAACTATGCGTCTTCTCTTAACCTTAATTTTTTGATTATTTTCCGACTCCTGTGAACTTTCTGAATTGGGTATTTCTACTCCACCATTGCCGTTTAATGTGACGGTTCCAAGTTCTGGAGGCTTTACTGGAGGCTCTACTCCCAAGTTCTCTAAAGCATCCCTTCCATAAATTCTCTCAGCCATGTAGTAGAGCTCTTCGTCACCACTTATTTCAGAAGGTTGAATCGAACCATCTAGGACTCCCTTAATCCTCTCAGAGGCATCCATGGCGAGCGGTCTCATAGATACTTCATGAATGAAACCCCATCAATGATGAAATTAATTACGATTCAGGACATTAACGATTCACACGAGATAGCAATATCTCCGTATGTTATTCCCATGGCATCCATCAGCTCCTGGGGAGTCCCGCTCTCGCCAAACCTATCTGAAACGCCCACCATCCTCAGAGGAGTTACGCCGTTATAGGAGACATGCTCAGCAACGGCACTCCCCAATCCTCCAATTACTGAATGATCCTCCGCTGTTACCAGCCCCTTGCATTTACCCGCAAGTTCGTCAATCAATTCTGTATCGAGTGGTTTGAGTGTGTGCATATCTACTACCGTGGCCTCAATACCTTTGGAGGATAAGTATTCAGCTGCTTTCATTGATTCAGATACCATAACTCCACATGAAATGATTGCTACATCCCCTCCCTCTCTCAGAACCGAGCCCTTTCCAATTTTCAAACTCTTACAGGTTTCTTGATCGTACATTCGAGGAGTTTTGTTCCTTGCCGTTCTTGTATATGATGGATTTTCGTGGTTTAGAAGCTGTACTGTCAGCTCTTCAGCCGAAAGATCATCGCAGGGATGCATCACTGTCATTCCTGGTATAGTCCGATAGAGGGCCAAATCTTCTATTGATTGCGCACTACTTCCATCTGTGCCAGTGTGCACACCTCCATGACTTCCACACAAATGTACTACTAATCCCGGTCTGGCTACCCCGTTCCTCACTTGTTCGAAACCCCTCTCAGTAAAAATAGCGAATGTGCTAGCAAACGGGATTTTCCCAGATGATGCCATACCGGAGGCTACTAGGACCATATTTTGCTCTGCTATGCCAAGAGAAATTGTCCTCTCAGGATATAATTCCCTAAAATGACAAGATTTTGTAGATTTTCCAAGATCTGCTTCTAAGACAACAACTCTCGGATCACTGGACAATCTGAGTAGAGCCGAACCATATCCATCTCTGGATGCACCACCTGTAGAGGGAGCACTCATGACAACTCCTCCAATGACAAACGCAACTCTTCATCAGTAGGTGCCTTACCATGAAAGGATGGATTATTTTCCATAAATGACACTCCCTTTCCCTTCGTGGTATGCGCAATAATTGCAGTTGGAGAGCTAATATTATTCGACGACCACTCTATTGCCGAAACCACTTCTTCCATTGAGTGGCCATCAATTTCTTTCACATCCCAACCGAAAGATGAGAGTTTCTTTGCTACATCTCCCACTTCCATTTGGACCTCAACAAAATCATCATTCTGTATTCTGTTCCTGTCGACAATTAGATTCAATCTTCCAACTGAGTGAAAATCTGCGGCCATAGCAGCCTCCCAAAACTGTCCTTCTTGTATTTCCCCATCTCCGACCATGACCCAAATATCTCTATCACTAGAATCCATCCTTGCCGCCAGGGCGCATCCAAGACCGAAAGAAAGCCCCATTCCTAAACTACCAGCAGAAAAATCAACTCCGTCTGTCCACTTCATATCTACATGCCCCTGACATACAGAGCCCATTTTTCTAAATGACATCATATCTGCCTCTGAAATAAACCCAACTTCATGAAGGATGGAGTAAACTGCAGGACTAGCATGCCCCTTGCTCATCACAAACCTATCCCTGTCCTCCCAATCAGGATTTTCTACGTCAAATCGTAATTTATTTGCATACAGTGCAACTAAAATATCAATGGCAGAGAGCGATCCTCCAGGATGACCGGCTCCAGCAGAATGAATCATTCTGACTATATGTCTCCGGCATTGACGAGCCAACTCTTCTAGCTGAACGTTGTCCATCAATGAAGTTCGGGTAACGGAATTCACATGCCTGCTAGAAAATCTAACTAATGATGCTTTCCGGAGTCACCCCCTTACGATGACAGACGAATTCTTATGATGTCGATACCCGACCAGTAGTTGTTACTATGCCACTCGACGACGACGCAGTTTCTAATTCAGACTGGAGAGGTAGGCTTTCAACTATGGATATTCCTTTGGCAGTATCTACAGATAATGTAACTCTAGATTGCCTCGAGACGCTCATCTATGAAGGTCGACTAACATTCGAACAAGGTGTGAAACTGATGATTAATCCAAGTCTAAACTCTGTCACCTCATTGGCTGATATGGTGAAGAAAGCTAGGTTTCATGATTACGTATTTTTCAATGATAATCTGCATGTAAACTCCACAAATGTATGTGTTTTGGCTTGTAGGTTTTGTGCTTTCAGAAAGGGTCCAAGACACCCAGATGCCTATTCATTGGACGTCGATCAGTATCTCGAAAGAGTCAGGCCCTATTCATCTAGAATCGACGAAGTACATACTGTTGGTGGATTACACCCAACATGGACTGTTGCTGAGTATTGTGAATTGTTCTCAAATCTAAAAGATGAATTTCCACACATTCACATTAAGGCACTAACTGCAGTCGAGATTAAGCATCTATCGATCAGGTCATCTCTTTCTTTCTCAGAGACTCTATCTAGGCTTTCTGAGGCAGGTCTTAATTCACTTCCTGGAGGTGGTGCAGAGATTCTAGTAGACAGTGTCAGGGACCGTATCTGTATGGGCAAGGAATCTTCAGATGAGTATCTAGATATTCATGGGGTGGCTCATTCACTGGGCATTCCGACTAACTGTACAATGTTGTTTGGTACCGTTGAATCTGTGGAAGATCGGATTAACCATTTGTTGAGACTTAGAGAGCAACAAGATGCAACATCCGGGTTTCAGTGTTTTGTCCCTTATCCATTCTTACCTGACAAGACGAGACTGCCTGAAGCACAGCTCGCTACAGGGCAAGAGATAATACGCATGATTTCTGTCTCTAGACTAATGCTAGACAATATACCTCATATCAAGGCATATAGGATGAATATTGGAGACAAACTCGCCTCCTATGCAATTAACTGTGGCGCTGACGATGTTGACGGAACCGTTGGCCATGAAGAAATAATGCATGAGGCTGGCAGTAAGACAAGCCTCACCACCAGCTCCGAACAACTGGCCAGAATGGTAATTTCATCAGGCGCTACACCAGTAAAGAGAAACTCCTCTTACTCACAATTTGAAATAATCAGTCTACCAGAAGAAAACTCATCCCAGGTCCTCCCCGTCATCACAGTCGAGGTTCCCTAAATGAGTTGGAAGGACGTAATTGGCAGGGTATCTTTCTCTAACTGTGACCCTATCTTCGACGGCATAAGTCCTGAGTGGAAAATCCTCTCAGCACCACCAGCATGGTTAACTGGTCATGTGATGAGAAGGGACTGTATTACTGCCCCCATTCCATCCGCAGATTATGCATCCAACAGTGAAAAACTGATGCTACTTCCAGATATTGGTATTGTTAGTAACGGTGAAGTTGGCTCTGTACTACTATTCGGCAACCGTCCTATAGAAAATATGAGGGATATTGCACTACCAACTGACTCATCGACTTCCAAGGTATTACTAAGTTGGATAATAAAGAATCGTGGTTTAGATCCGAAATTCATTGAGACCGGACCGAACATAAATTCCATGTTGGAAAAATGTGATGGGGCTCTTCTTATAGGAGATAGAGCGATTTTAGCTTCAATTTCCCATCCAGAACTAGTGAAAATGGATTTAGGAGCTGAATGGACCAGAATCACAGGGCTACCAATGGTCTTTGGAGTATTCGTAGCTAGAAGGGACTCCCCAGAGGGAATTTTGAGAGATGCACACTCTGAAATGATCAAACAAGTCAAACTCTTTGAAAGTGATCAAAAATGGAGATCTTCTGTAATATCCCGTACATCCAAGAAACTCGGATTTCCTGAAGAAAGGGTTGAAGAATATTTTAGGGAGGAGGTTAGGAATAGAATGTCTCAAGATGATATCGACGGCCTCTTATTATTTCTAAAAGAGGCATGTGGGATGCTTGAGCCACCAGTCTGGCTTGAACTTCATTCTGAGTAATTCAGTTTCCTGCTGGAAACCCATTCTAGTAGGTCTAGTGCTACTTCGCATGACTCTGCAACAACGATATCTTTGTCCTCCTTGAATCTCTCTAGGACGCCGAGAGCCGTTCTATCGCCTATAGCTCCTAGAGCCTCTGCCGCTTCGTGTCTGACCATGACATCCTCTTCATAATCCTCAAGTCTTTCAATCAAGTAAGGTACCGCCGTTGAATCCTGCATTTGACCCATTACATATGCTATTTCATGCTTCAAAAGTGCTGATGTCGATGAAAAGGCAGCCGCCAGAGCTTCCACTGAATCATTACCGCCAATATTTCTGAGTGCGAATAAGGCCCTCATTCTCTGAAACATCTTCTCTTCTTCATCGCATAAAGTTGCCCTGAGTCTAGAGACGTCATTGACAGTGCTTGGTGGAGCAGGATCCACAGAATCAAACTCACTGACCTCAGGCCTCTTCTCATCCATGTTTATTCACCCGAACCAACGAAAACAATTGAATCTACGTCTAAATCAGTTCTGACCATGCCTATTTCTTGACCCTTTCGAAGGAATAATCGAATAGCTTCCCTCCCGTCATCTCCATAGTCAAGAGTTCTTTTATTCACATACATGCCGACAAATTCCTCGTTTGTTTCATCATCTATTCCTCTTCCCCATTCCTTAGCAAATTTTAATGCATCCTCAGGGTTTGAGAGTGAATGCTCAATGCTATTTCTTACATCATCAGTAATTTTCCCACACATTTCTAATCCTAGATCTTTCCTTACCACATTACCTCCCAAAGGTAGAGGCAGACCTGTTTCTTCATTCCACCATATTCCCAAGTCTAGAACTAGATTAACCCCCTCGTCCTTCCAGGTTAGTTGTCCTTCGTGAATAATGACCCCCACATCATACTCCCCACGCTTAACCGATGGCATAATCTCATCAAATGGTACCACCCTGTAGTCAACATCTCCCAGAGCCAACCTTAGTGATAGATACGCGCTAGTCCCAACTCCGGGAATTGCGAAAACCTTGCTTTTTGCTTCTTCTATGGTCATTTCTTCTCTCGAAATTATCATCGGCCCATATCCCTCTCCCATCGAAGCGCCGCAGTTCATCAAATGGTACTTATCAGAAATATCGGGGAATGAGTGTATGCTAACTGCGGAAACTTCGTAATCGCCTTTCATTGCATGCTGGTTCAAAGTCTCAATATCCAATAGGACATGTTCGTATCTTCTATTTCCAGTGTCTATTACGCCAGTTGTCATTGCATGGAACATGAATGCGTCATCCGGGTCTGGTGAGTGTCCAACTCTGTACACAGTCTCATCGCTCATGTGCATACGCGTGCAAGACGATTCAAAACTCCTCCGTGTCATAACTCTCTGTAGTAAGAGTGAATAATCGCTACTATGACGAGTAGACATGCCGGACCCCGACAAGCTATCCACGGCCACAGGCCAGCTTGGTCCTATCTGCTTCGTCACAGGAAAGCCGATTACATTCTCAGAAGCTATAGTTGTTGATGACAAATATGTGTGTTACGAGGCATACGTGGAATTGATGGGCCAGGGCTCCGCTACTGATTCTCGTGAAGTCCCATCCAAGCTACCTCTGGAATGATGGGCACCTTCATGAATGACTGTCCCCCCTAGGTAACGTGGCCATCGGTTGGAGTAGGTATGCACTTAGATTTGGGGACTACTATCGTTCCTTGTCTACCGGTGATTTGTGGACGCCACCAAGGCTACGTTCTAGAGAGTGGATGTTCATACCATGGGGTTCTAAACCCCCTGACAGACATCGAGCATTGCCGACTAAAGTTGATTTACTGAAGTATTTACAGACAAGGTCGCCACATTCATGCTTTCATAGTACGGCATATTATAATGACCCTAGCCAAAGAAAAATGGTTGAGAAGGGCTGGTTAGGTGCAGATTTAATATTCGATCTTGACGGAGACCACCTTCCCGGTGTTTCTGATAATGACTTCCCAGGAATGATGGAGAAAATTCAGGAACAGGCATGGAGTCTTTGGTCAGATTTTCTTCATCCGGAGTTCGGATTTAATGAGAGATATGTACAGACAACTTTCTCAGGCCACAGAGGATTCCATATTCATGTTAGAGATCCATCTTTGATGCATCTTGACTCAAACGCTAGAAGGGAGCTAGTGAACTATATCACCGGCGTCGGAATTGACGTTCAATCTGTAATGTCAGGGCCCAATATTGGATGGTCCGAAAGGATAGATCTGGGATTTGATGATGTAGTTGGAAAACTGGCTGATATATCATCAGGAGAAAACCCGGTAGAATCCATAAATATGTTACATTCTAGCCTCAAATCAAGGAACTTCTCATGTTCTAAGGAACAGATCAAGAAATTGGCCTCTGAATCCATCGCAGGGGGACGAATTGATAGATTGAGGGAAGATAATAGTAGGACTGTCTTCACAACCAAGAAACTCAATGAGGCATTTTGGGAATTGGTCAAGGGAGCTCCATTAGCCGTTGGAGAGACTGATGAAAATGTGACAGTAGATATCAAGAGAGTTATCAGATGGGTGGGTAGCTTACATGGTAAATCAGGTCTGAGAGTTACAGAGTTCCCACTTTCTAGATTGGAGCCGGGAAGAAGTAACTCATTCGATGCGATGTCCGAGTCGTCTGTTTTTAGTACACAGAATAGCTGCAAAGTAGAATTAATTGTTGATGATGTGACAACTAGGATATCAGGTCAGGAAGTCTCAGGATCTTCAGGCGATGTATTCGAAGTTCATGAGTCCATGGCAACTTTCCTGGGGCTCAAAGGTTGGGCAATCATGCACTAATGGGGGTACTTAGGCATACTTAATCACAGAATGTTGAATAGTGTAGAGTCCCGGAAATCAACTGAGACGAGTATGCCGGACGATGAAGAATCTTTGGTAGGGCCTAATGGAATGCCCTTGCCACCGCCCCCTCCGGGGCTTAATTTACCCCCTCCTCCGCCTATCCCTGTCCCTCTACCACCACCCGTCGAGGCAAATGAAAACCCTCAATCTGAAAAAGACCTTGAAGATATCGAAATTCCTTCTGAAGTAGAGTCAAAGAATGACTTTCAAAGCCACTGGGAGAAGAGGAAATCTGACAGTGACTCCCCGGCAATAGAGAGTAGGGATAGCATGTATGGACACATAGATAGAATTTCATCCGGCCAGGTGGGCTCCCTGATGGATAGGTTCTCCGATCGATTTGGCTCAGAGCTGGATAGGGAGATCATTGTACTCAGAAAAAAGCAACAGCAAGATCTCCTCGCGATTAAGCCAACTGTAGAACTAATTTCCTCGCCTGATGATGATTACGAAGAAGAATCAGAAGATCAGAGTAATGATTCTGAAGAGGACTCCGGAGGTTTGTTCCCGCAGTTCTTCGAAATCGTGAATAATCTGCTTGGCGATATGGATGAGGATTTCATTGATTCCTTTGTCTCCTCAGATGACTTCCCCCTCTTCCAGGAAGTGGGGGAGGGTCCAAGTGATTGCGATGATGAAACTAAGGCAGAATTTTTCTCTATGATAAATAGAGTACTTGGGGAGCTTCCAGAGGAAAAGATTGGAGACTTTGTCGCTTCACCAGGTTTTGCAATTTATCAAGAGATGGGCGAGATTTATTCATAAAATTAAATTATTGAGGTGCGAATATGGGGCTATTGGAGAAGGCAGGAAAGATTTCAGAAGAAGACAAGAAGGAAGAAGTAGTCACAAAACCTACCCCCGTTAAGGCCGAACCTGCGCCTGTATCCACTAAATCAAGACGTTCTAAGAAGAAGCAAGCCAAAGCCTCAGCTAAGAAGAAGGAGCCTCGGAAGCCTAGGGCACCAAGAGAGAAGAGGCCGAAAGCTCAGCCCAAAGTCATACCTGATGGATATGAGGAAGTGGGAAGCGCAAGAGCATCACTAAGACTATTCGTTGATTTCGCCGTCAATTTCGGTTTCATTATTGCAATCTTTGTTGCCTTTGCAATCCTAGAAACTCCTACTACCTTAGCGCTGATTGTATCTATTTTACTCTCAATATTCAATATGGTTGTAATGCCCATAAGGTTCAGTCGTTCTATGGGCAATGTAATTTCACGTACTCAATTCATTAATTCCAGGGGAAATAATGCTACTTTCATCTATCACTCTCTCAAGAACACAACTATAGCGTCTTACTTCATATTCCTCCTTGGCGTATTTTTTGGTATTTCCATGCTCGGAGACAGTTCCGGTATAGAGGGCGGAGATTTCATGAACGCCTTTATTGCAATCTGTCTTTCAACCATATTGATACCTCTCATGGACTACATTTTCAGAAGGACTAGAGCAGATTCTCTAGGCTTGTGGGAAGTTGCCTTTGGAGGTATCTGGTTGGTAAAGGCTACCTCGAATTCGGATTCAGATTCTAAATCAAGATTCATGCAGAGGCTAGAATCAATGGCTGAATATGCAGAGTCTCGTGTTGATCTTGATGACGACTCGGAAAAGAGTTGATGGGTTACCTAACCCTTGAGCCAGAGCCAATATCACCTTTAGTAGTCAGGATGCTGACATTCCCATCTCCATCATCTGCGGCTAGTAACATTCCTTCGGATAATACTCCTCTAAGTTTCCTAGGCTCTAAATTAGCTACGAATACAACATTCAATCCTTCTAAATCTGTAGGATCATAATATTCTTTGAGTCCGGCACAGACAGTCCTAGTTGAATCAGGACCGTCCTGAATTGTTACTACGTACAGCTTATCGGCATTGGGATGTTCTTCAACAGAAATGACTTTTCCAGTCTTCATCTCGACCTTCATGAAATCTTCAAAATCTATGTAATCAGCTCCTTTCTCATCTTCCTCGATGGGGTCCCCATTAATATCATTGGCCAATGACATTTCATGAGTTAGAATTTCATCAAGATCTAGCCTGGTAAAAAGAGGCTCTGGTGATGCCCCGCTCCACTGAAGGTCAAACGAGAAATCTGTCGAACTATCCCATAACTGACTGTCCAGGTCTGTTTTCTCTCCGAGCATTTCCCACAACCTCTCTGATTGAAACGGCATGAAAGGCCTTGTACAGATTGCTAATGTTCTACAAAGCCTCCATGAAAGGGCCAGTCCTGAAAGAGAACCATCCTTATCCTGTGACTCTTCGGATTTTAGATACTTCCATGGTGCACATCTCTGTAACAGTTGATTACCAATTTGTGCTATCGACATGATCGATCTCAATGCTTCTTTGAACCTCTGCCTTTCCATTGAATCTATTGCTGAACGTACGAGATCATCGCACTGTGAGATAATCTCTGAGTGCTTTTCAATATCATCATATTTCAGTAACGGATTCCCCACGCCGGTTTCCAACCTATTTGTCAGTGTCATAACCCTATGTACAAAGTTTCCATAGGTTCCGATAAGCTCATTATTCACCCTGTCAACGAATTCTTCCCATCTGAAATCAGTGTCATGGGTTTCTGGCATATTGATGGATAAGTAATATCTTAGACAATCCGCATCATATCTCTCCAAGAAGGATGGCAACCATACTGCGTGTTTTCTGCTCTTACTGAATTGGCCTCCCTGCAGCATGAGATATTCATTAGATGAAACATTTGTTCCCAGTACTAAATCGCCTTCAAATGCCTCATCGGTTATCTTTCCATTGTTATCAGATGCATTAATCCCCATAATGAGTGCCGGCCAAATAATTGTATGGAAGGGGATGTTGTCCTTGCCCATGAAGTAAATGTGCTTCGGTGAATCGCCACTAGAGCTCTTCTTCCACCAATTTTCCCATGCTGAGTCCCCATCAGGGTGATCATTTGCAGTAGCATATCTTTCGGACCAAATTCTTGCACAGGAGTAGTATCCCTGAACTGCCTCAAACCACACATAGATACTCTTTGATGACCATTCATCTCCAGGTAGTGGAATATCTATTCCCCATTCTATGTCCCTTGTTACTGCTCTTGGCCTAAGGCCCATATTTAGCCAGTTCTTCGTCATTGACCTAACATTAGGCTTCCAAACAGACTGCCTACTAGATGCATATATTTCGAGACTCTCTTGAAACATATCTAATCTGAAGAAGAAATGATCGGTATCTCTGACTTCTATATCTGCTGTCGGATCTAATTTGGATGATGGATTGAGTAACTCATGTGCCTCATATGTTGAGCCACATTCATCACATTGATCGCCACGTGCTCCATCTTCTCCGCAAACAGGACAGGTCCCTTCTACGTATCTATCTGGGAGGAATCTAACTTTCTCTTCCGATATTGAGCAATATTGTTTCATTGTCTGCTTCTGCAACATTCCCGAATCCAATAATTGAGTAAAAACATCACAAACCAACTCTTTATGTCTTGAATCTGAAGTTCTGTTGTACAAAGCTCCTCCATATTCGATACCTCTTGAATCAATGTTCTGAGACCAGGCACAACCCAGCTTAGTTAGAGAGTCCAGAGCCAAATCGTGATATTTGTCTACAATTTCTTGTGGTGAAACGCCCTGTTGCTCAGCAGTAATTGTTATCGGGGTTCCATGTTCATCAGATCCACTACACATCAGAACCCTTCTCCCCCTGGCTCTTTCATACCTATACTGAATGTCTGCGGGAAGGCAATTTCCAGCTACATGGCCTAGGTGTAATGGCGCATTTACATATGGCCAAGCCATGAAAATTGTGACATATTCCGGCTCCGGCACATGGTTAGCGGTCAGTCACCTATTTATGTCGCAATCGGTCGTAAGGCAACTGGGAGCAGTCATTCGTGTCACGCACATGTTAATTTTCGCTCAAAAGTGAGGAAAGATAGTTGGTAGACTACACGCTTATCATAGCCTATTCGGGACTAGCTCTTGGAGCGTCCTTCTTGTGCAGTATTTTGGAAGCAGTACTGCTTTCTACAAGTCATGGACATATAGCCGCTCTCAAAGATACTCATCCCAAAGTGAGCGATCTCTGGTCACAATGGAAAGATGACCCTGAAAGGCCGCTCACTGCAATATTGACTTTGAATACCATAGCCCACACTGTGGGGGCTTTGGGAGTCGGTGCTGAAGTACAGACCCAGTTCGGTGGAGGCATGATTGTGCACGTGGCAGCGGCTGTCTTAACCCTAGCAATACTGTTACTTAGCGAGATTCTACCAAAGACTATCGGTGCTCTATATTGGAGGAAACTTACTATTCCATCAGCTAGGATAATGAAAGCTATGATGTTCGCTCTCTGGATCATAGTCAAGCCAATAGAGATTACAAGGTCTCTTTTACCTGCAGTAGAGACTGAGACTGTTACTAGGGACGAGCTTTCTGTATTGGCCGATATAGCCGAAGAGACTGATGTAATTGAAGAAGACGAAGAGGCGGTAATTCAGAATCTATTGAAACTAAGGGAAATCAAGGTTAGTGATATCATGACTCCAAGAGTAGTAGTGACTTCAGTATCTGTTGATGATACTGTCTCCGATGTTTTAGAGAGAATACCAATAATGGTCCATGGAAGAATGCCCGTAACCGGCGGGAATATTGACGATGTACGAGGAGTTGTACTAAGAAGTGAGATACTTCGTAGAGCTGCCGTCGATGAGTATGATAAGAAGATGTCAGAAATCTCTAGGCCTGTTGATCTATGTAGCGACAACGATTCCGTTGACAGGGCATTAGATATTCTCCTTGAGACTAAATCTCAGATTTTAATCGTTAAAGACGAGTTCGGAGGCACTGAAGGATTAGTTACAATGGAAGATGTGATTGAAACTCTACTCGGCGTCGAGATAGTAGACGAGTCAGATCAGGTAGCGATAGACGAGGGCTCACATCATGAGGATATGAGAGAACTCGCAAAACAGAGAGTTGAAGAAAGCGAGTAGTGTCTTATTCGGGCCTATCGAAGAACTCCCACTGTACTTCAGCTAACTCTTGATTGGTCGATGCTTCCGAATATGCTTCTAGTGGCATCCTATTCAATTCGAGAAATGCCTCCCCATATGGAAGGCATGATAATATTCTCTTAGCCTGCTCTTTTCTCCCAAGAATGTACAGTGATGATGCAAAGGCCTCCGCAGTAGAAAGCCTCCCTGGTTTACCCCATGATATTGGATTAGCAGCTAATAGTACTGGAAGTGTCCTACCTTCTAGCCTCGTGTGCTTAGAAATAGAATCTAATGACTCTTCCAGTCTCTTCCAAGAACAGTCCAGCGCTACGATTGACCCTCCACGTGATACTGACTTCATGTCATCGGGGCCCATCAGAACCCCACTAGACGGGTCTAGAAGAAATCCTCTCTTAGGAGCTGCACGAGTAGATTTATGCAAAATCGCATGTCCGTGTTTAGAAAGCCTCCTCGCACTACATTTCTTCGGATCATCTTGATCTAGGTGGATTACATGCAGAGGAACGTCCTCGAACTCATTCTTTCGCAAGGAACTCATCTAGAGCATCTCCTATTGTCATACTTCTGCTACTGGGAGTCTTAATGTTCCTCTCAGGTTCTGATATGTTCTCTTCAAAGAGTGAGATATCCAGTGCTTTAGCTATTTTCTCTAGAATATTGTCAGCAGGCTGAACTCCCGCTTCGGTTTTCTGAATATCGTTGAGTCGTAGGTTTAGTCTCTTGGCCATTTCTCGTGCAGTCCATCCTTTCCCCTCTCTTGCATTTTTGATCCTAATATGGAAATCCCTAGCCACTTCTTTCTCCATCTTACTGATATTTTTAGTATATGTTTTTGTTTTATGTGAATCAGGTCTTGCTACAGTTTGTGTTGCAACTCTTCTTTCCAAGACTGTCAAGTTATTTGATTCGATACATCTTGTACAACATCTTAGCCTAGCTCCTGAAATTTCTGAAAGAAATGTTGTAACTCTATCCGTCCCACACATTTCACAGGTTGCCATGCATGCTCCAACGAGCACTCGAACATATGGGTTGGGGTTATTTGAAATCAAATACCTCTTACGAGACTCATGGCTACTGGCTCGGACGCCCATCGTCAGGAAGACTCCCCCAACACATCCTCAGTTTCAAATCTTCAATCTGAAATCAAGGGACTAACAGAAACCGCACAACAACTCCTAACTGATAAGTTACTACTGGAGAGTGAGATATCTCAAGTAAAGAAGCGTGCAAGCCGTCTCGAGGAAGAGGTCAGGAATCTCAGAACTCCGCCCATGGTAATAGGACACATACAGGATCTCACTGATGAAGGAGCAATAGTCAGAAGTTCAAATGGCACTGTCTTCCTAGTTTCCATCAATCCTCGTATCGAAGACTCGCTATTGATTCCCGGGGCCAGAGTTGCATTAAATCAGGATAATCTATCTGTAATTGAGGTTTTATCAGACTCTTGGGATCCGCTCGTCGTTACTTCTGAGATAATTGAAAAGCCGTCCGTTACCTTTGATGACGTTGGTGGACTTGAAGAACAAATTATTCAAATTCGTGAAGCTGTAGAACTTTCTTTCACAAATCGTGACGATTTCGAGAGATTCTCCATCGACCCTCCAAAAGGAGTCCTGTTAACCGGTCCTCCTGGCACTGGAAAGACTATGCTGGCCAAAGCCGTAGCAAACTCCACTAATGCCGTCTTCCTAGGTTTAGTTGCCTCTGAACTAGCTCAGAAATACATTGGAGAAGGAGGGAGATTAGTTAGAGAGATATTCGATCTCGCTAGAAAAAGGGCTCCAGCCATTGTCTTCATCGATGAACTCGACGCCATAGGTTCTAAGAGACTCGACAGTGCAACTTCCGGAGATAGGGAAGTTCAAAGAACACTGATGCAACTTCTGTCAGAATTGGATGGATTCGCCCCACTCGAAGATGTCAAAATTATCGCAGCCACGAATAGGCCAGAGCTTCTTGATAATGCTTTATTGAGGCCCGGTAGATTTGATAGAATAGTTGAGATACCTCTCCCCGACGAGGATGGCAGACTTTCAATTCTGAAGGTACACACCAAGAATACCCCTATATCAGGTAGAATTAAGCTAGAAGAAATCGCTTCTAAAACCGATGGTTTTAGCGGTGCCGAGTTAAAATCTCTAGTCGTCGAGGCTGGAGTTAGTGCAATATCAAAAGGCAATAAAAAGATAACAAAATCTGATTTCCTAAATTCACTAGAGAAGCTTACACTAAACAGTGAAAAAGGCAGAATTGACAACTCTTCCGGACTATATGACTGATGAGTAATCCTAATCCCTTAATCTCCATGCGAGGCCATGGGCGAACCGTTGATTGAGTGCGTTCCTAACTTTAGTGAAGGCAGAGATAAAGATGTCATAGACGCCATCATAAATTCCATTACGAGCGTAGACGGGGTAAGCTTACTGGATGTAGATATGGGGGCCGATTTTAATCGAACTGTAGTTACTATGGTTGGTGGACCGGAGGCTGTTTTGAAAGCAGCAATAAAATCTACCGGAGTGGCATTAGAACTAATTGATATGTCAAAACATACCGGCGAACACGCTAGAATGGGTGCTATTGATGTGGTCCCTTTCATTCCTCTCAGTAACTCCTCAATGGACGAGTGCATCGATCTTTCAGAGCGCTACGCTAAGGCAGTGTCTGAAAATTATGGTATTCCAATATTCCTTTACGCAGAATCAGCTAGGAATGAAAGACGTGTAAAACTACCCGATATTAGGAAAGGTGAGTATGAAGCTCTCAAAGAAAAACTATCCGATTCAGAGTGGAAACCCGATTTTGGTCCTTCAGAGTTCTTACCTCGTTCCGGAGTTACTGCTACCGGAGCTAGGCAAATTCTAATTGCATACAACGTTAATCTAAGTACACATGATAAATCGCTAGCAAATAAAATCGCTGGAAAAATTCGTACAAGCGGAGTGATTAAGAGGGATTTTCAGGGAAATAAATTAATTGACTCAAATGGAATTACAATTAGAGAACCTGGTAAATTCAAAGCCTTACAGGCGGCTGGATGGATGTATGACGAAAATACGGCTCAGGTATCCATGAACTTACTCGATCACACTATTACCGGGCTTCATGATGTTACAGACGCAATAAGGTCAGAAGCCAGTAAACTTGGACTCACGGTCACTTCAAGCGAACTTGTCGGATTGGTCCCTATGCAGGCAATGATTCAAGCAGGAATGCATTATTGTCCAGACCCAGAAGAGGCAAATGAAAACAATATTTTACAACATGCAGTCGATGGACTAGGATTGGATGGCTTACATGAGTTTGATATCAGTTCTGCCATTATCGAGCTAGCAATACGGGGCGATTAACTTGAATGATGGATATGCCGATGTCTTGTCAAAAATTTCATCCTCCAGTCCTACACCAGGAGGTGGCTCAGTAGCGGCGTTGACTCTTGCTCATGCGCATGCTCTCGGCATGATGGTATCTAGGTTGACTCTAGGTAAGGAAAAATGGTCAGAAGGACACGATTCTGCATCAGAAGTGATAGAATCATCTGCCGAAGGAATCGAGCTCTCTCTGTTACTTGCTAATGAAGATGCCGCAGCATTTGATGCCGTTATGGATTCGTATAGGCTCCCAAGAGATAATGATCTTCAGAAATCAATTAGGGCAGAGGCTATCGTATCTTCTACAATTAACGCCGCATTAGTGCCATTAAAAATTATGAGAGCTTCATCTGATTTTTTACAATCGATTATGGGACTATCAAGAACTGGTAACCCTAATGCCCTTACAGATCTTCTCGCTTCATCTGAATTAGCACATGTATCTTCTAGAGTAGCTTCTTACAATGTCCGAATTAACTTGGATTCCTTGGATGATAACGATGAAAAGAAAAACATCTCCCAAGAGATGGAAAGCCTTCTGAAAGCATCTCTTGCTAGCTCTTCTACTATCGAGTCTATTATACTGGAGAGACTGAAATGGGATTAACATTCAAAGAAAAGATATTGGTCGGAATTCCTGATCATTTACCCCCAGCCAAATCGTTAGATGATTCAGTCCCACACGCTCCCATTAGGCCACAAGTCCTCAGTGATTCTGAGAAGAAATTGGCAATTAAAAACTCGTTGAGGTATTTTCCAGAGCATTGGCATAATGTATTAGCAACTGAGTTTTTACAAGAGCTAGAGGAACTTGGCCATATTTACATGCATAGGTTTAGGCCAGAATATGAGATGTTCTCTAGACCAATTGATGAATACCCATCTAACTCGCCCTCTGCAGCTTCTGTAATGTTAATGATTCAAAATAACCTAGACCCTTCTGTAGCTCAGTATCCACACGAGCTCATTACATACGGCGGTAATGGATCGGTTTTCCAAAATTGGGCACAGTACCTCATCACCATGAAACTACTCTCAAAGATGAATGACAATCAGACGCTTGTCATTAACTCGGGGCATCCCTTGGGCCTGTTTCCTTCGAGCCCAGAATCACCTAGGGTAGTCATCTCCAATGGACTGGTAATTCCGAATTATTCCTCTCAGCTAGATTATGAAAAGATGAACGCACTTGGAGTGACACAGTTCGGACAGATGACTGCAGGTTCTTACATGTACATAGGGCCACAGGGTATCGTCCATGGAACAACAATTACCCTATTGAATGCAGCTAGAAAATATCTGGAAATTGATAATGAATCAAATCTATCTGGAATACTATTCATCACATCGGGACTAGGCGGAATGTCTGGTGCACAAGCTAAGGCGGCTGTCATTGCAGGAGCTGTCTGCATAATAGCCGAAGTAGACTCTCATGCGGCAATTAAGAGGCATCAGCAAGGATGGCTTTCCGAGCTACACTACGATTTGAATCATGTAATTTCACGGGCGCGCCAAGCTGTAGATGACGGAGACGCCGTTTCAATAGGCTATGTTGGAAATATAGTTGATTTACTTGAGGCCCTCGTCGAAAACAATCTCACTCCAGATCTAGGTAGTGATCAGACCAGTCTGCACAATCCATGGCTAGGTGGATATACTCCCGTAGGATTCACGTTTGAAGAGGCGAAGGAGCTACTGTCAAATGATCCTGAAGATTTCAAGAGTCACGTAAAGAAATCACTAAGAAAACATGCAGATTTGATAAATGTTTTATCTTCTAAGGGGATGAAATTCTGGGACTATGGAAATGCTTTCCTCTTGGAGGCTAGTAGGTCAGGAGCAGACATTGTAGATGGACATGGCCAATTTAAGTATCCTTCATACGTTGAAGATATAATGGGGCCAATGTGTTTCGACTATGGTTTCGGTCCATTCCGCTGGGTATGTACTTCTGGCTCAGATATTGATCTAGAAAAATCTGACTCAATAGCCCATTCGATACTTACCGGCCTCCACTCAGAAGCACCACAAAGAATCAGACAACAATACTCAGATAACCTCAGATGGATAGAAGAAGCTGGGAAAAATGATTTAGTCGTCGGCAGTAAAGCCAGAATACTGTATGCAGACTCTATTGGAAGGAAATCTATCGCTATGGCGTTCAATGACGCTATAAGAAATGGAGAAATTTCTGGACCTATTGTCCTCGGCAGAGATCACCATGATGTCAGTGGCACAGATAGTCCCTACAGGGAGACGGCCAATATCAGGGACGGCTCTATGTTTACTGCGGATATGGCCGTACAGAATTTTGTAGGTGACTCATTCAGAGGAGCAACTTGGGTCAGTCTTCACAATGGCGGAGGTGTTGGCTGGGGCGAGGTGATCAACGGGGGTTTCGGACTATACATAGATGGGTCAGAAAAATCCAGTAAGGCTATTGACTCAATGATTCCTTGGGATGTTGAAAATGGTATTGCACGAAGATCATGGGCCAGGAATGATGAGGCTATGTGGACAATAAAAAGAGCCATGGATGGTGACCCTAATCTAAACGTCACAATGCCTAACATCGTAGATGAAAATATTCTGAAAAATCTTTTTGATTCTCGATGAGTCTATTTGCTATTGCCCTTACCGGAATCTATGAGGGACCTCGTGATAGATGGAAATTCCCTCACTATTCGTGACGTCGTAGACACCGGTTTGGGACTTACCAAAGTAGTTCTTTCACAATCAGCCAGACAAAAAATGACCTCATCTAGGCAGGCGATTACAGAAATTCTGAAGAATGGAACAGTTACTTACGGCATTAACACTGGTTTTGGAGCACTTTCATCCGTATCCATCGAATCGGATAAATTAGAACAGCTCCAAGCTAATCTAATCAGGAGTCACGCTTGTGGAATTGGGGAACCAATGGAAAACTCTCACACACTGATGATGATGCTGATCAGAGCCAATACGCTTTGTAGGGGCAATTCTGGTGCTAGACCTGTCATAGTTGATACGCTTATCTCAATGATTAACCATGGTGTATGCCCAGTAATACCTAGAATAGGATCATTGGGTGCTTCGGGAGATTTAGCTCCCTTATCCCATCTAGCATTAGGCATGATGGGAGAGGGAAAGTGTAACGTTAGGATTGGAACCAACGAATGGGCCCTCATGTCATCTAATGAGGCACTTAGTAAATCTGGAATTATTCCAATAGTTCCCGCCGCTAAAGAAGGTCTTTCGCTAATTAATGGAACTAGTCAGATGTGCGCATTCATGTGCGAGGCCTTGAATAATCTGGACATGCTTTGTTTTGCCTCTGATGCTTCTGTTGCTTGCACTGTAGAGGCCATCAGAGGGTCTCACAAGCCTTTCGACCCTAGGATACACAATTCTAGGCCTCATCCTGGTCAAACTATGTCCGCGGCAAGAATATCGTCATTACTAGAAAATTCTGAGATAAAAATTTCTCATGCAAACTGTGATAGAGTCCAGGATGCATATTCTATCAGGTGCTCCCCTCAGGTTCACGGACCCG
Source organism: Euryarchaeota archaeon UBA121 (assembly GCA_002499865.1). Classification (GTDB taxonomy): domain Archaea; phylum Thermoplasmatota; class Poseidoniia; order Poseidoniales; family Thalassarchaeaceae; genus MGIIb-O5. Next base: position 72,915 of record DANL01000059.1, read on the forward strand.
TTATCGATATGCTTAGGGAATCTAGGAGAATTCTAGAAATCGAAATAAACAGCTCAACAGATAATCCTCTTGTATTCACTGAGGGAGATAGTATAGAGGTGATTTCTGGAGGTAATTTTCATGGTCAGTATATTGCATTGAGCAGTGATTCTATATCCATAGCATGTCATGAGCTTGCCAGTATTTCAGAGAGAAGAATAAACCAGATTTTAGATCCAAAATGGAGTGGACACAGTGCATTCTTAGCTAAAGAAGAAGGTCTTGAAAGTGGTTTAATGATAATACAATACTCATCAGCCGCTGTTTTAGCTGAGTTACACCTAATGTCAAACCCCGCAACTACTTCCAATACTCCAGTAAGCATGGGCAAGGAGGACCATGCATCAATGGGTGCCACGGGGGCATACAGAACTATGATGTCAACTAGATTGCTAGCCAATGTTATCTCTAATGAGATTATTTGTGCTTCAGAAGCAATGTATAGGATCGATGAAAAACCCGGCCAAGGAGTTTCTAGAGTATTAGAATGGTCAAGAGGAATTGTCAAGCCTCTTAATGGCGATAGGGCACTTTCCGAAGATACAAAAAATCTCTCCGAATCATTATTGAACGGGGATTTAACTAGGATTTTTATGTGATTTTATGCAGGAAAAAATGCATCTCACCCAACACCCAGGACTAAACCCTCCAGTATTCGAAGCTACAATTACAGATATCATCGATGACGGTATTTTCCTAGATAGGACATTTTGCTATCCAAGAGGGGGTGGGCAACCCGGAGATAAGGGATCGATTACCTCGGGTGATAAATTTAGTAACATGGGCGAAGTGAAACCAGGGGATAGAATCCTGCACCCATTACAAAGCCCCGACTTATTTAGAGAGGGTGATAAGGTTGAATGTATGATAGATTCCTCTTGGAGGAATAGGAATACAATGATGCATACAGCACAACATGTTTTCTCAGCAATAGCTAATGACATGTATAAAGCCGAAACAGTAGGAAATCAGATTAGTGATCACACAACAAGAATAGATTTATGGTTTCCAGACAGAGATCTCTTTGATGCTGAAGAAATATCATTACAAGTAAATGATGTTCTTAATTCTGGAGCCGAGGTTCTAATTCATGAATGGTCAAGAGAAGAAATTGTAAGTCACGAGAAAATGAGGCATACTAATTTCATGGATAGGATACCATCATCAATTAGTATGCTCAGAGTCGTAGAGATAGAAGATATTGATTTGTGTCCATGTGGCGGGACACACGTAGGGAATATTTCACAGATACCAAAAATCACCATTGAAAATGTAAAGTCGAAAGGCGCTGGTAAACTCAGAGTATCCTATTCTTGATTTATCATAATAATAGTTTTCAAGTTACTGGTGGGCTCGGCAGGAATTGAA